>CAZWBU010000001.1:0-274 GCA_964632585.1 uncultured Candidatus Saccharibacteria bacterium
CGTTCGCAGGGTGGAAGGCGTACGGATTCTTCGCCAAGTCCAAGTACTTCAGCCAGACGAAGAGTCCGAAGAGGCCGATGCCAGTGAGCAATGAAGGGAACATGACGCGTCCGGCGTTTTGTTCCCATCGGTAGAACATCTCGTCCGCGAAGCGTCCCAACCGCACGTCGGTGAACGTGGGATATAGGTTCTTCGCGAAGAGCACGCCGCCGGTCAAGGTGATGCCCATGCCGGTCGCCGTCAACAGGGTCTCCGTTCCTCCCCCGCGGAGATA
>CAZWBU010000001.1:284-534 GCA_964632585.1 uncultured Candidatus Saccharibacteria bacterium
CCACGAGCCCCACGAGGGACGCGATCAGCTGCAACACGCGGTCGGTGTGTTGATGCTTCATGTCTTAAGGCTCCTTCTGCGCCTTTAGCGCGATCGAAACAACGAAAGTTGTTGGACTCGCCGACGAGCCAGTTGCGGCTTCGCCGACGCGAGACGCTTGAAGATCGCTGTAGCTTGCGCCCTCGCCAGTCCACGCCATCCGCGTCCCGGATTCGGAACACGGCCATCCCAGACCTCGCTCGCGAGAACA
>CAZWBU010000001.1:544-5973 GCA_964632585.1 uncultured Candidatus Saccharibacteria bacterium
CTGACATGCGGGCACGACCTTGGGCTGCATGGCAATCGTGCCGTCGGGCTTGCGTTTGAATCCATACACCATCTGGGCTATCCGGATTCGTACGCCCTCTTCGAGCGAGGCGTGCTCCACCATTTTTCGTGGCATACGTCTGCCTCCTGTTGAGGGAAATAAGAGCAGTTAAGTTACTTCGCTCACGTTATCATAAATACTACAAAAAGTCAATATGTGGGCTTTTTCGATAGGTGTTACAATGGGTAAACGCAATCTCTCGTGATTAGTGATTGGTGAATAGAGAATAGTGAATAGCGGGGGAAGATATATCAAAAACCCGACCCTCAACTGCTAAATTCTAGATTCTAGATACTAACTCCTACCTTGAACTTATGAAACTAACCTTTCATGGCGGGGCGTTGAGCGTCACCGGCTCCAACTACCTCCTCGAGTCCGGAGGCAAGAAGATCTTGATTGACTGCGGCCTTCAGCAGGGGACGCGCTTTGCGGAAAAACAGAACTTTGAATCCTTTCCGTACGATCCAAAATCGATCGATGCGGTTTTTGTGACGCACGCGCACATCGACCACATCGGGAGAATTCCGAAGTTGTGGCGCGACGGCTTTCGCGGTGCGGTGTACTCGACGCCGCCGACGAAGGACTTTGCCGAGCTCCTCTTGCTCGATTCGGAGCACATCATGAACAGGGAAGCGGAGCACCACGGCAAACCGCCGCTCTACACAACCCAAGATATCGAAGAGGTGATGAAGCTCTGGCGCGGCGTGACGTACCACGAGGTCATAAATCACGACCCCTTCCGAATCGAGTTCTTCGACGCAGGACACATCTTAGGGTCTGCATTTATCCGCATTGAGACGGAGGGGAAGAAAGTCGTTTTCTCCGGCGATCTTGGGAACTATCCGGCGCCGATCATCATGCCCACCGAGCCGCTTGTTGAGACGGACTACTGCCTCATCGAGTCAACCTACGGCGACCGGATTCACGAAGGCGTTGCGGAGCGGCAGGAAGAACTCGAGAATGCGATCGAAGACGTGGCGAGGAAAAAAGGCGTGCTTGTTATTCCCGCGTTTGCGATGGAGCGGACCCAGGACCTCTTGTATCACTTAAACGACCTCGTCGAGCACGGCCGCATTCCGCATATTCCCATCTATGTCGATAGCCCGCTCGCGATTCGACTCACGCTTATTTATAAAAAATATGAAAACTATTTCAACAAGGAGACGCACGAGCTGGTAAAGTCCGGTGATGACATTTTAAACTTTCCTGGGCTGCATTGTTCGCTCACCACCGAACAGTCGAAGGAGATCAACCACCTGCCGTCGCCGAAGGTTATCATTGCGGGAAGCGGTATGTCGCAGGGCGGTCGCATCCTGCATCATGAACAACGTTATCTTCCCGATCCGAATAACATGATCCTCTTCGTCGGCTATCAGGGGAAGGGATCACTTGGCCGGAGTATTGTGGAAGGTGCAGAGCACGTAACGATCTTCGGTGAAGATGTTCCCGTGCGGTGTGAGCGGAGGGTGCTTACGGGGTATTCGGCGCATGCGGATCAGCCGCGGCTCCTCTCGTGGCTCCGTCCCCGTCGTGAAACGATGAAGCGCGTCTTTGTAGTCCAAGGAGAGGAAAACGCTTCTTCGACGCTTGCCGGAAAGATCCGGGACGAGCTTGCGCTCTCCGCCGAGGTGCCTACGATTGGGGAGACGGTTGAGTTATAATCAGGTGACAGGATACATGTAACTTGTAGCACGAGACAGGCAAAGTAAATACGTACAATTGACGAACATGACCGAAACCGACCTTAATCAACTAAAATATAAGATCTGTATCTCCGGAGCGGCGGTTACTGGTCACTGTGCGCCGGATGCTCTCCAGCGTGCATCCGAATTGGGGCGGCAGATTGCAAAGCGCAACATGGTGACGATTACGGGCGCGACGAAGGGCGCGAAAGAGGCGGGCGGGACGGTGATCGGCATTTCACCGGCGGCGTCCAAGGTGCACCACGTCAAGAGCTATCGCCTCCCGGTTGATTATCACGATCTCATTATCTACACCGGCTTTGGGTATGCCGGGCGCGACCTCCTTCTCGTTCGCTCGTCGGACGCCATCATCAACGTCTGCGGCCGCATCGGAACGCTCAATGAATTTACCGCCGCGTTTGAGGATGAAAAACCGATCGGTGTGCTTACCAAAACCGGCGGGACGGCCGATATGATTGAGCAACTTATCTCTGGCGCTCACTCCGGGGCTGGGAAAGTCGTCTATGATGATGATCCGGCGCGTCTTCTCGACAAACTCCTCGCGCTTATCAAGACCGACGAGAAGGAGTTAGAATAGGAGTGGGCGGCAAAGAGCAAAGGGCGTATAGCAAACAGCAAAAACACATGAAGAAAGAGGCAAAACCAAAGGTAGAAAAACCAATTGGCGTTGTGACCCATTTTTATACCGCGATCAACGTAGCGATCGTGAAGTTCAGCAAACCAATTGCGGTCGGCGCGCGCGTGAAGTTTAAAGGTGCGACAACTGATTTTGAAGAAACCATAAAGTCGATGCAGTACGAGCACCAGTCGATCGAGGAAGCGCCGAAGGGGAAACAAATTGGTATCAAGGTAGAAAAGCGCGTGCGAGAAGGGGACGAGGTGTTCGCGGTCTAGCCCCATGGGGCGCACCAGATTTTATCTTGAGTCCGCCGGCTTGCTCGTTGCAACCACGATCGGAGCGGGCGTTTTCGCACTGCCGTATTTGTTTTATCGTGCCGGGTATCTCGTCGGGCTTGTTTGTCTTCTCGGGCTCGGCGCTTTGCTTATCTTTGCGCACATCCTTTATGCTCGCGCCTTGGAAAAGACGGGAGATGTAAACCATCTCCTTGGCCTTGCCCGAGTTCGTCTTGGGGGGGTCGGTTTTTGGATCAGCTTCGTTTCTGTGATCGGAGGGCTAGCACTTTCGCTCGTTGCATACCTCATTCTCGCTGAAATATTTATTGGATTACTTCTCCCGCAGTTGTCTTGGCAGGTCGCGGTCATCTTGTTTTGGCTTGCCGTGTCAATACCCATCCTTTTTCGCCTCGGGTTCTTGATTGGCTCTGAATTTGTTGGGTCCGTTATCATGGCGGTCATCATCATAGCGCTCTTTGCACTGTCTCCACATCCTATGAGGATATTCGACGGCCCGGCCTTCGATGCGCTAAATGCCGTACATCCCTTCGGTGCGACACTCTTTGCGCTCGCGGGCTGGACGGCGATTCCCGCCATGGTGGATTTTGCTCGCACGAAGCGACGTGGAACATCTATTCGCGGGCCCATTGTTTTCGGAACGCTCGTAACCGTTGTGCTCTACGCGCTCTTCACCATTGGAGTCATAGGATCGAGCGCAGAGGTGAGTCAGGATACAATCTCGGGACTCACCGACGTTGCGCCAGGGATGGTGGCCATCATGGGGCTCTTTGGTCTTTTCGCGATTTGGACGTCGTATGTTCCCGTGGCGCTTGAGATCAAGGACTCACTCGAAGTTGATCTTCGCTCACCGCGCTCGCTCGCCCTTGGGTTCACGCTCTTTGTGCCGCTCCTTCTTGTTTTCTTCGGGTTTAATAATTTCTTGTCGGTCGTCGGCCTTGTGGGAGGCGTGTTCTTGAGCATCCAATACGCGCTCATTATGCTCATCTCTAGGCACGTGCTCCGTCCGGTGGGCTGGCGTGCGTGGGTTCTTGATCTCGTCATTCTCGCATTCACACTCGCTGCTCTTTACGAGATCTACGCGTTTATCGTACAGTAGCGAAGAAGCTCTCGTCGTTCAACCCCGACGCAAGGTCGGGGCTCCGATAGCACAGCTCGTCGGAGTGGACCCCGCACCAATTCCGCCTTGCGGAATGGTACGGGGCAGGTAGGATATCTCATAGAGAAGCGCCCGTAGTTCAACGGATAGAATGTGTCCCTCCGAAGGATAAGATCGAGGTTCAATTCCTCGCGGGCGCACCAGACTAAGATATAATTCGAATATGAAGAAAACAGAACTACTCCGGGCGCTCGCGGCCGAGATTGCGGCAAATACCGCACTTCCGCTTCGGCAGTCGAACCTTGTCTTCGGTGAAGGGAGTCCTGACTGTGACGTGATGTTCATCGGGGAGGCGCCTGGCATGAACGAAGATCAGCAAAAGCGGCCGTTCGTCGGCCGCGCGGGCCAGCTCTTACGGCAAATGATTCGCGAAATTGGTTGGAAGGAGAGCGATGTGTATATCACGAATATCGTGAAGCGTCGCCCGCCCGAGAATCGTGATCCGTTGCCGGAAGAAATCGCGGCGTACAAACCCTATCTCACTCGCCAGATAGAGATTATCAATCCGAAGATTATTGTCGCGCTTGGGCGTTTTTCGATGAACTATTTTTTACCCGAGGCGAAGATCACGCGTGACCAAGGACGCGTGTTTAAAGTTGACGAGCACCTCGTCGTGCCGATGCTTCATCCCGCCGCCGCGCTTCGAGCGACGCGGATGCTTGAACAATTCCGCGAAACATTCAAAAAACTTCCCGATATTGTGGTGAAGGGCGGCGCTGGTGCAGAATTACCGCCTGCCTTTGCTTCGACAAACGAAAAAAAGCATCTTGAGAAGGAAAAACCGAAACAGCCACGGCTGTTTTAGGTGATATACCCGGTAGTGAAAATTCGAGTTAACATCGTAGGTATTCATCGATATGGTAAGTGGGGCTCAATGCTCGAATTTCTACTACCGGGTATAATCAAGCGATGAGTTTTTCTCTCGTTTACGCGGTGTACCGGGCTTTTTACCGGCTGACCGATCCTTTTCGCCACCTCTATCTTTTTGGAGCGCATATATTTGCTCGTCGCCGGAAGCAGGGAACGCCGGCATCGCCCGAGATTTTTTTTGATGATCCTCGATTGCGCATGACTGTTTCTGGGCGCCTCGCGGTCCGGATTCTTTTGGGTGTCGGCTCGCTGCTTTTTGTGGTTCTAACCGCCACGCTCGTCTTGTCCGATATCCCGCGCCTTTTTTGGATTGGAGTGTTCTGCGCTCTCATTCTTCTCGATCGTGCGGTGCATTTTGGAGAGCCGGATCGTTCACTTGAGGAGCTACGTCTTCACAACAAGGCGGTCGTTCACCCCCCCGCCTTGAAAAGTGTGGGGGTGAATCTTGCGAACTATCTTGAGCCCAAGACCTTTCACTTGCTCGAGCGGGCTTATGATCGCAGCGTCGTCCTTCACCGCCACCTTACCCTTGAAGTGATCCGTGAACTTCTGGGCTCTGCTGAAGTACAAGAGATGCTCCAACGGTTAGATGTTGAACTTGACGAGTTTAAACAGAAGACGGAAGAGCTAGCACGCCATGCGGGTGATCCGAAAACGAGCCATGATACGCGTCGCAACGAGATAGCAACCTTGGTTCGCAGAGGATACGAGGCAGCAGAGAGCAA
>CAZWBU010000001.1:6005-13705 GCA_964632585.1 uncultured Candidatus Saccharibacteria bacterium
GGAGATGTGTTTGCCGGCATCGCACGGAGCGAAGAGGAGTTCCCGAGCCGGCTCTTTGAGGCCTTTGAATTGCGCGCGGACGACTTAGAGCGCGCGGTCATCTTCGGCGTCTTGGGCCGGGGAGGTGGGTTTTTCCGCCGGTTGTTCTTGAGCCACGTTTTCGACTTGAAGCGTCCAGAGAAACTTGGCGCCAGCGACCCCGTGAGAATACTCGTTTTCAAGGCAGTCGAACTCGAGGCGCATCACAAGGCGACGGTAAGTTTTGTCGCCATCAAGACGGCAGCGTGGGTTGCCGAGAACTATGCTCATGATAAACTTCCTTCGTCACTCGCCCTTGAACTTATGCGGAAGGCCTTTGTCTCTGCCGAGGAGCGTGGCGACGCGCGCGTAGAGCCAGATCACGTCATCGCTACCGCAGAGGAGGATTTAAAGACGTCGGTACGCGCACCCGTTCATAGGAATTAGTAGTTAGCATCTAGGAGTTAGAAAATAGAAAGAAAACGATGCGTCCCGTTAGAAATGACCCAACCACTTATTGAGCTCAATCATTCACTCATATTCATGCATCAACCAAAGGTCTTAGCGTGTATCAACGGAAACCTAGGCGTTTCCTATCTCTAACGGGATGCGCATTAACATTAACGTCAATCTGCGTGTCGGCCGCGTGGTGAAGTACTTCATCCTCGTTGATCTCGCGCTTCTTGCCGGCTGGGGGCTCATCGAGCCGATCTTCTCAGTGTTTGTAGTGAACAATGTTCGTGGGGCGACGCTCGTCACGATCGGGACGTCCGCGGCGATCTACTGGTTTTTGAAGTCCATTCTTCAGATACCGCTCGCAAAGTATCTCGATGAACGATCGGGCGAAAAGGATGATTTTTATGCGCTTATCCTCGGACTCTTCATTGCCGCCTTTGCGGCTATTTCCTTCGCATTAGTGAAGGAGGTGTGGCAGCTCTACGTTGTGCAAGTCATCCATGCGATCGGCTTCGCCCTGTACGTCGCCTCCTGGCCTGCGATCTTTTCCCGCCACCTCGATAAAGACCGCGTTTCGTTTGATTGGGCACTCGACTCGACTGCGGTCGGGGTTTCGGCAGGAATATCAGGGTTCGTTGGCGGCGTGCTTGCGGAGCAGTTCGGGTATGTGATCGTCTTTGTCCTCGCCGGCATCTTCACGGCTGTTTCGGCATTCATTCTGCTTTCGGTTCCTGACCTCGTGCTTCCTCCGGCGCAAAAAATGCCGACACGGTTCAAGGACCACACGCCGAGCGATATCGGGCGATAATTTTTATTCATGCGAGCGATATCCAATCAGGAAATCGCAATCATCTTGGGCGAGATCGGCACCTACCTCAACATGCAACAGGTGCCGTTCAAACCGCGCGCCTATGAAAAGGCGGCCGAGACGATCGGTGCTCTTGAAGAGGAACTTGCGACGATGTATGTGAAGGGAGGTATAAAGGCGCTCAAAGAGATCCCCGGCGTGGGCGAGGCGATCGCCCAAAAAATTGAAGAGCTCTTGAAGACGGGAAAGTTGAAATACTACGAACAACTAAAGAAGAAAGTTCCGGTGAGGTTGGGAGAGATGCGCGCGATCGAAGGGCTTGGACCGAAGTCGATCGCCAAGCTGTACGAGCGTCTTGGCGTCAAGAACGTCACCGATCTCGAGCGTGCTGCGAAGGCCGGCAAGATTGCGAAGCTTGAAGGGTTTGGCGGGAAGATACAAGAAAATATCCTCAAGGGCATCGAGTTTCATAAAAGTGGTGGGGGGCGAAAACCGCTTTTCCTCGTGATGTCAGAGGTGCGGCGGCTTGAGTCACTACTTAAAGCGCGGAGTGAAGTTGTGACCGTTACCGTTGCCGGATCCGTTCGGAGACGGAAGGAGACGATCGGCGACGCTGACCTCCTCGTCGTTTCCGCGAAACCGGAGGCAGTGATGAACTACTTCATCAAGATCCCCGGTGTTGCGCGGGTCTACGCCCACGGAGCGACGAAGTCATCAATTCTCCTTTCTTCCGGTTTGCAGGTTGATCTGCGCGTTGTGCCGAAAGAATCATACGGTGCGGCGCTCAATTATTTTACGGGGTCGAAGGATCATAACGTTGCGTTGCGCCAGCTTGCAATCAAAAAAGGACTGAAACTGAACGAGTATGGACTTGATCGGCAAATGGCAAAGGGCAAATGGCAAAGAGTGGCGGGAAAGAGCGAAGAAGAACTCTATCGGGCGCTCGGTTTGCGGTACATCGAGCCGGAACTGCGGGAGAATACGGGAGAGATCGAAGCTGCGCGAGCCGGTAAGCTTCCGAATCTCATCGGTTATGACGATTTGAAAGGCGATCTGCAGGTCCAGACCGACTGGTCGGATGGCTCCACTTCGATTGAAACGATGGCGCGTGCGGCGGCGAAACATGGCCTGGAATACATTGCGATCACTGATCACACGAAGCGACTTACGATTGCGAACGGCCTCGATGAGAAGCGGATTGTGAAGCAGTGGGTCGAGATTGATCGGGTCAATAAAGTGTTGCAAAGAGCAAATAGCAAAGTGCGCGTGTTGAAAGGGACTGAGTGCGAAGTGTTAAAAGATGGAACACTTGATCTTCCGGATTCTATCCTTGAGAAATTGGACGTTGTGGGCGCCGCCGTTCATTCACAAACCCATCTTTCTCGTAGTGAGCAGACCGAACGCATCATCCGCGCGATGGAAAACCCACGCGTTGATATTCTGTTTCATCCGACGGGGCGCATCGTGGGTAAACGCGCGCCGTATGATGTGGATGTTGAAGCAGTCATCAAAGCCGCGAAGCGCACGGGCACCGTGCTTGAGGTGAATTCGCTCGAACGCCTCGATTTGAAGGATGAGTATATCCGCATGAGTGTCCAGCACGGTGTTCGCCTGGCGATTGACTCTGATGCTCACCATCCGAATCACTTCGGTGCTCTTGAGTTCGGCATAGCCCAGGCGCGGAGAGGGTGGTGCGAAAAGAAAGATGTGGTGAATGCATTGCCGCTTGAGAAGTTCAGAAAAGCATTGAAAACATAGGATTCTGGGCATCGGGCTAACAGCAGGGAAACATGCTATGATGGGGATATTCGAACTCGTTTACCGAGCTCGCCTCGCTGATGCCCCGGCGAAGCGGGCTCGCCCAGGCCCATGCATCAGAAATCCGGACCTCTTTCGCGCGAGAAAGAGCCGACGAAGCCGCACTTGTCGGAAAAAAAGCAGGTCGTCGCCGGTTTTGTTGTTTTTCGCCGGACATCCGACGGAGTTAAGTATTTATTGCTCTACCGGCGCGGCAACTACTGGAACTTCCCGAAGGGTCACTTTGAGGCGGGAGAGGATAGCATGGCGACCGCGCTCCGTGAGACCGAAGAAGAAACCGGTATTCGGCGGTCAGAGCTTCGTATCATTCCGAACTGGAAGGCGTACGAGCAGTTTCACTTTCGCGTCGGCACTGAACGCATCCATGATACCGTTATCTTGTATCTTGCGGAGACACACCAGGCAAATGTTCGCATTGCTCCCCGGGAGCATAGCGGTTTTGCGTGGTTTGTGTATCATGATGCCATATCGATTCTCGGAAAAAAATACGTCGGTACCAAGCGGGTATTAAAACAAGCTCATGACTTCCTTCATCCCGTTACTCGTAACCGTTCGCATAAAAAACACCACCGGGCTACTCGGCATCACTCATGAAAACATCGAGAATAAGTAAATCCTTTGCCAATCTCCGACGAGTAACGGGATTCAACGAGCGCGTCTTGACCGCCGCGAGCACCATTCCAAGCGGCCGGGTCGCAACGTACCAGCACATCGCTAGGATCATCGGCCATCCCCGCGCGTATCGTGCGGTCGGGAACGCGCTGCACCGGAATCCGCATCCGATCGTTGTGCCGTGCCATAGGGTGGTTGCGTCCGACGGAAGCCTCGGTGGTTACGGGGATGGTCTGAAGAAGAAAATAGTGCTGCTTACCCGCGAAGGTGTCGTGATCCGGCGCGGAAAGATAGATCTCGACGTGTTTGGAGTGAAGGAGTAATCCCGAATATACGAATTTCTCGAATCACGAATAAAACCCACTAGCGGGTTTTATATTACGTTTACTTCACTAGCTCTACGATCTGCTTGAATATGGCCGGTTCGTTTTGTGCAAGATCGGAGAGTATTTTACGGTCGAGCTTGATATTTTTTTTCTTGAGGCCAGCGATGAGTTTACTGTAGGTTGTCCCTTGCGTGCGGACGGCGGCGTTTATGCGGACGTTCCAAAGCGCGCGGAAGACGCGCTTCTTTTCCTTACGCCCGCGAAACCTGCGGCGGAGACCATGGAGGAGTGCCTCTTTCGCTGCCCGTTCTTTGGACTTGCGACCCCAACGGAAACCCTTCGTAAGCTTGAGGAGTTTCTCTCGTTTCTTGTGCGCAATGGTACCCCGTTTAACTCTTGGCATTGCTTTAGCTTTTAGCTTATAGGTTTTAGGTTTTAGTCGCCCTTCGGGTTTTCATCATCGCGCCTGACCGTCCGACTGTGTCCGCCAAAGGTTCACCGGCGGCGGGAGCTTCAGCGAAGGCGGGAAGCGATTACTAACACCTAAAAGATCTTTTGTAGTGGGTAATCGAGTGAGCGGGTTTTCCGCTTGCCGCGGACATTCTTCGTCGATTTGCGCGTTTTGAAGTGGTCGAGACGCATCGGCCGGCGGACGATCTTGCCGTTCTTGGTAATGCGGATGCGTTTGCTGAAACTTTTCTGGAGGGACATGTGAATAGTGTAATCCGAATACCACCTGCCCGACTTGCCTGAGGGCAACTCAGGCGGGCGGGCGAATGTTTCGACGAATACTACGAATAGCCAGACCTCATTACTTTGTTGCGGACCGATGCAACGTCGAGGCATTCTACCCCGGCGGGCAGGACCTTGCAAATCGTCACACCTACCTCTTCACGATTTGGGCGATCATGCCCCGACCGCCGAACTTGGGCTCGGAGGTTATCTTATACTCAACCGTGATCATCTTCAAGAATTCATTGATCTTTTGCCGGGCCCAGTCCTTATTTCCTTTTTCGCGCCCACGCAGGCGCATCTGAATTTCTATGGGATGCCCTTCGGATAAAAACGCTTCGAGTTGTTTTAATTTCACCCGCAAATCGTTTTCCGCCGCGCGCCCGCTGATCTGAATTTGTTTCAACCCCGCGCTTTTTTGCGCAAGGCGCTCTTTCTTTACCGCCTTTTCGTGTTCGTAACGATACTTGTCGAAGCTCATGATCCGTACGACGGGCGGCTGAGCTTCGCGAACGATCTCAATGAGGTCTAGTCCAAGCTCGGGCTTTGCGAGTGCGAGGGCTTCTTCGCGCTTCATCACGCCAAGGTTTTCCTTGTTTGCTCCGATCACCCGGACCTCGGGCGAGGTTATTTCGTTGTTAATTCTCGGTTTGGAACTCATTTCAATAATATTCTCCGCTCGCGATCTCGGCCAATTTTCCCAAGATCAAGGAGCGACGATGTTGGCGTACTCCGCAGTACGCCAAGGAGGAGCTGACGCAGAGATTGGGAAAATTGGCCAGATCCCGAAGGGTTGCGGCTCTTGTGCCATATCACTTTGTTGCTCCTCGGAGCCGTAGCACGAAGTACTGTCTCCTCGTCGCGCCTTGTGATCTGGCACAACCGCACGCAACGCGAGCTGGAGATATTGTTGAATTGAGTTCTAATGGAAGCAGAAACTATTGATCCCGTTTGTGTATGAATATATGAATAGTAGAAGAATGGCTCGATCCTGTCAAAAACGGTTCGCACAATAACCCATTCGCATTTATACTACCTTTTGTGCACGGCCTCACCTCGAAAGAACTATGGACGCTCAAGCGGCTCAATTCGCCACGGAAGATTCAGGATTTTTTGGCTCGGTTGCCGATTAATTTTGAAAAAGATGGAGAGACCTACCGGTCGCCACGGCGGGTGATTCGAGATCGTACAGCACATTGTTTTGAGGCCGCGCTTTTTGCCGCCGCGGCGTTCCTCGTGCATGGGCAACGCCCGCTGCTCTTGGATTTGAAGACAGATGAACGCGCTCCGGATACCGATCACGTGGTTGCCTTGTTTCGGCGTCGCGGATACTGGGGAGGAGTTTCAAAAACGAATCATGCAGTCCTCCGCTATCGCGAGCCGATTTATCGAACGGTGCGTGAACTTGCACTTTCGTACTTCCATGAATACTTCCTGGACGATGGGCGAAAGACGTTGCGAAGTTATTCGCGTCCCTTTGATTTGCGGAAGTATTTGAAGCGTGGATGGCTTACCGATGAAAAAGACCTCTTCTATCTGGCAGATGATCTTGATGCATCGCCGCACACTGCGCTTCTCTCCCGTGCAGCCATTCGCGGGCTTCGGAAGGTGGATATGGTTGAGGTGGCGGCCGGAGATGTCGCTGAATGGACAAAAAAAGGTAAGCGCGTGCGATTTCATATATCCAAACCGTAGAGTCCTAAAAATTGACAAAGCCCGCGAGCGGTTGGGCGTCAGCGGGCTTGGGTCTCAGAAAAGGATGATATCGGATGCTCTGAAAAGAGCGGTGTAAAAGGTTTTTTTTGGGTCCTTTTCCTTGTTGTTGCGGGGCACTGGTAGGCTCCGCATATGCAGTGTTGAAGGACTACATGTAGGATACCTCGATAAAGAAGAGTGACAAGGTCCCCCTGTGGATAAGTGGCTCCATGGTTTCCTTTCGGGGAACCGCCGTTAAATGGGTTCCAGCGACCCATTTCCGGCTGCATCTCGCTCAAACGGCCCCACCAAAGGCGGGGGAGCCAAGCCCGTCTGAGCTCCGATAGCTTCCCCGAAAGGAAACCATTTCGCCTAGAAGAGGGGCGGGATACCTAGCTCGGAACTCCTCCGCGAGCTTCCCACGACTCAAACCGTCGCTTTTAAAGGGTAGAAACTTCCGATAGCTTTTTCATCGATAAAATCCCTCTATAAAATTTCTTTGCCATTCAAGTTAGAATTTTCTAAAATCACTCACGTGATAGAACTGAAGGGAGTTACCAAGACCTACGGCCGTCTGCGCGTTGTGGACGGGTTGAATCTCACCGTCCATACGGGTAGAACCTTTGGATTCCTCGGCCAAAATGGCGCCGGCAAGACGACGACGATCAAGATGATGGTCGGGCTTATTGCGCCGACTGCGGGACACCTGACGGTCGCGGGCAGGCCGATTGACGACGTGGCGGTGCGCGAGACAGTCGGTTTCATGCCCGAGTCGCCGTATTTTTATGAACGGCTGACCGGTTTGGAGTTTTTACGGTTTTGCGGGTCGCTCTTCGCACGTTCGGCGAGTTATCCGGCGGACCATTATGATGATCTCTTGCGTCGCGTAGGAATATTCGAGGCGCGGAACCGGCCGATCGTCAAATATTCGAAGGGTATGAAACAACGACTTGGCTTCGCGCAGGCGCTCGTGAACGATCCAAGGTATCTTTTCTTAGACGAGCCGCTTGACGGCCTCGACCCCATCGGACGCCGAGAGATGAAAGAAATTATTCTTGATCTGAAGCGGCGCGGCACAACGATTTTCTTCAATTCACATATTCTCTACGACACCGAGCTGCTCTGTGATGAGATCGGCGTCATCCATGCCGGCAAACTATTATACACAGGATCCGTTGACGAGTTTTGCGCCGGAAAGTCGCTTGAAGACCGCTTCGTCGAAACGATTGAGTCGC
>CAZWBU010000001.1:13715-35741 GCA_964632585.1 uncultured Candidatus Saccharibacteria bacterium
ATAATGCGCCACGTTTGGGTCATCGCCAGAAATACATTCAGTGAAACGATCCGCGACCGCGTGCTCTACAGCATTCTTGGGTTTGCGGCCATGTATCTCCTCATTACTATTTTCCTGGGGAAGTTGGCGCTCGGAAACCTGGTGATGATTCGGAGCTTTGGTCTCGCCGGTGTGTATCTCTTTGGCCTTGTTATCACGATCTTTCTCGGCTCTTCAATAATGCATAAAGAGATCGAGCGAAAAACGCTGTACTTCGTTCTCACAAAACCCATCACGCGCGGTGAAGTGATCGTCGGCAAATTTTTCGGCCTCTTCGGCGCTGTGGCACTCACCAACGTTTTTATGGAGGTGTTCTACCTTGCAGTTGTTGCGTACCAGGGCGGAGGACTCGACAGCTGGGCGATCGTCGCTTTTGCGCTTCAGATCATCGAGATAGGACTCTTTATTGCGCTCCTCACCCTTCTCTCGACTGTTGCTGCGCCGCTCACCGCCACCATCTGCGCGCTCATGGTGCTTGCGATCGGACACCTCACGGATGCGATGTTTCACGAAGCTCGCCTCATCGGCGGAGCCGCATACCTCTTCGGACAAGTATTGCATTACGGATTTCCCAATCTTGAAAAATTCAATGTCAGAAATCTCATCGTTCACGATGTCGCCATTCCTCCGTTCGTGCTCGGGGTGGATGCGGCGTACGGCATTCTCTATATCATTGGACTCCTCTATGTGGCGCATCTCTTATTCCGGAGCAAGGAACTTTGATATGTACACCCACTCGTCTTTTGCGACTGCATTCCTGATCGTCGTGATACTCGCCTCGACGGCGAGCTTGCAGTACGCCCACGACCTGGCATGGCACGACCATGCGAACCACTCCGCGCCGATCACGCCGTTCTTTGCGCGCGCGTTCGACCTCGGGCTCCACTCCGCGCTCGCGTCGTGGTTGTGGATGACGACGATCACCGATCTGCCATTTTTTCAGTCCGGCGCGGCGAATTTTTTTGATACCTTCACGACGATCACGGCGCTCGATCCAAAGTTCAGTTTTCCCTATGCCTATACGACGATCGTTCTGCCACTTGCGAAACAATACCCACCCCGCATTGATAAGACCATTGAGATCGGCCGCTTGGGGGTCCTTGAAGCCGACCCCGATTGGCGGATACCCTTTTATCTTGCGGCGACCTACCAGCTCGACAAGCTCGACCTCGAAAACGCCGTAAAGTACTATGAAGTGACCGCAGAGACGCCCGGGGTACCAGAAACGATCCAGAAATTTGCCGCAAACTTCGGCATTTCAGCAAAACTTCGGGCCGAAACACGCCGGATCTGGGAGTCCATCTACGCATCAACCGAGAACCCTCTCCTTAAGGAGCGCGCGAAGAAGAATATCGATCGTATGAACCTTTTCGATTTTCTCGAATGGGAAATCCGAGCGTATAAGAGCTGGTATGGCAAGCTCCCGACGAAGCTCGACGACCTCGTGAGCGGCCACATTTTGCGAGAAATTCCGCCCGATCCCTTCGGCGCAGCCCTCTATATTAACCCTGAGGGGTATCTGACGCTCAATGGGCAGAATATAGGCACAGCGGAATAGCGAATGGCGAAAAGCGAGGCGAGAAGCCCCCTTGAGTTGGGAAGGTATCAATTCTGCGTGGAGGCCTGGGCGGACGGCGTTCCGGCACTATGTGCAAGACGGGCTTGGTAGTCCTTGAGCGCTGCGGTTAGTGCGGCGAGCCCCGTCGAGAGCTCGCTTCGAACATCTTTTGAGGCACTCACCGTTCTTCGGACGAGTGTTTCTTGGATAGCAAGCGGAGCCGGTGCGGATGCCGGTGTTGTATTCCACAGTGTCCCAAGTTCAGCGCGTGCGCCACGGGAGATGTCGTACATAAAGTAGAGCGCGGCGCCCAAAGCGGTGGCCCAGATGATGAGGATGATATAGGCAGACAGTTTCATCGTTTAGGTAGTCAACACCTTGTGTTCATTTGGTGTAACGAGAAAACTTGAAAAAAGTTACGGAATTTTGGCTGGCGAATGGAAAATTGTCCACAGTGGGGCCCGATGAGCGGAGCAGTATGATATTAGGAGCAACTGGATGGCTTCAACCGAGAGAACTTTGAGTTTTGGGTCAGCTGTGGAGGGTTGAAACGAATGAAAGATGGTGAAGAACGCGTTCACAGAACCACTGATTTGTTCCGGGACGTGAATCCCCGTCGGTGGTTCCGGAAAAGTCACGGGCTTCTCCTCGAGGTCTTCGGCACGGATAAGCTGAAGCAGGTGATGAGTAAGCTCATTCGGGCAGTCAAGGCTGAGGAGCGGGGCCACGTGCCCGGGGCGCTCCTGCCGATTGTCCGGCGGGAGGGCAGGATTGCCGAGGCCTGGACCCGACTTTTCTGGGGGCAGACGCTCCGCTGGGCGGCTGACTTCGTGCGCCGAGTGCGCCGCGCACTCGCATCTCCTCGGGGAGAGAAGGATCGGACGCCGTTTTACCGTTCGATCCCCGGAGTTGGGAGGCGCTACGTGCCTCTGCGCGCCTGACGCTATCCGGCCAGTTCTAATGAAAAGGGGAGCCCCGCTTATAGCGGGGCTCCCCGAGTTCATTTTTGGCAACCCTTCGACACGACTCAGGGTTATTTTTCAGCGCGCTGTTCATCCTCGCCGTTTCACAGCAAGGTGTTTTGGTTTTGAAAAATAAAAAGAACGCGGCAGCCGCCTAATACGACTGCCGGTTTTGTTCGTCGACCTCGGCTCGCCTAAGGCTGAGCGAGTTAAGGTGTGGTCTAGGTTGGCCTCTCGAAGCTCGCAATGGCCTCCTCGACGCCGTTGAACATCTCGAAGTTGGGTAGGCGTCTGGTGAATGCGGCAAGATCCGGGATGGCTCTCGTGAGACCCACGAATTTCAGGGTGCCGCCCCGAACGCGTGTGATGGCGTGGCAATGGACGATCTTGTCCAGCCCCTCGGAGTCGATGAGTGAAACGTTTGTAAGGTTCAAGACGATCTTTGTCCTGCCACCTTGGGCTTGCTGCCTGACCGCCCGCCGCAGACGCTTGCCTCCTTTGATGTCACACCTTCCCCGCACGTCGAAGACGGTTACGTCCCTGATCCGCCGCTCGAACATTTCCATGCTCCGTCCTCCTACTGGCTTGCACGATAGCTCACCAAACATTGCGACGTCAACTGTTCATCGGTTCGTTATTCAGTGATTTCCACCCCGCACCAAAAGAGCGCTTCGCTCTCGGACTCACGTCCGGAGCGGAGATAATGGCGCTCTGTTGGTGACGGGGCGAGCAGATATCAGGACAACGATCGCCAAAGATATCTACATGCTAATGTTCGATGGGGCTTCCATACGTCAGAGATTTTCTTCAACTGCTTCGGCGTCGGTTCTTTGCGGAGGCCATAAAGGTGGCGGATGGCGTTTTTGAGGCCTTGATCGCCCGGTGAAAAAACATCCGGCCGGTTGAGCGAGAACATCAGAAACATCTCGGCGGTCCAGCGGCCGATGCCGTGCACGGATATGAGGTGTTGGATGATTTCTTCGTCCGTCCATTTGTGGAATTTGTGGAAATCGAGGCGCTTGTCGGCAACGTGTCGAGCGAGGTCTTTTAAATATTTCACTTTCGCGTTCGAGACGCCGGTTGAACGAATCTTTTTTGGGGGCATATCCAATACTTCCTGTGGAGTTGGGAACTTTCTCCCGGGCAGTAGAACTTCGGCCTTGCGTTTTTTGCTCTTGCCGCTCGCAAGAGCAGCCGAAGTTTCACTGCCCGGTTTGCCGGGAAAAAGTGCAATGAGGCGTTTTGTGATGGTGTCCGCAGCTTTTACGGAAAGTTGTTGGCTGATGATGGACTCCGCAAGAGAATAAAAATAGTTCCGTTCGGGCTTGTGCGGTTTGAGTTCAATGAGCTTGATGATTTTCGCAAGCGTCTTGTCGCGGCGGGTGAGATGGGCGGATGGATTCATTATGGAGATATTGTACCTAAAAAGTGAGCGGCCCCGACGGGATTATGCAACACCGGCAGGTTTTGGTTAAATGGTGTTGTGCCTAAAAATTCGAATGGGGCGTTCGTATGGATCGTAAAGCATCTGCGGAAGCGTCGGATCCCGTTTCGCATAACCGGCGGCCTCGCGGCGAGATTCTACGGTTCTAGGCGGCGGTTAGCTGACATTGATATTGATATTTCAGATAAAGACCTCGTGCGGATCGCTCCAGGAGTTCAGCGTCACATGGTCTATGGCCCGCAGAGATACCGCGACCGGAACTGGGACATTCTCCTTCTCACGCTCCGCTACCGCGGCCAACTGATCGACTTTTCGGGTGCCAATTCAGGAATGGTGTTCGACAGGCAAAAGCGGCGGCTCGTACTGGCGAAAGTTCACCTTGCTCGATTCCGCCGCGGGAACATATTTGGGAAGATCGTTCCGGTCATTCCGAAAGCGGAACTCATCGCATACAAGTTGAGGTTAGGGCGGCGAGTTGACATAATGGATGTACAAAGCATCACCAAGCGCCAATGAGATCATTTCTTCTCGCCGTACGGTCGTTAGGCCGTAATCTGAATTTGTACATCATTGCCGACGGGTTTTATTACGCCGGTTACTCTGTCATCAATGCATTTCTTTCTCTACTCATCACATCCCGGATCACCGGAGGACGGATCGACATTGTCGGATTCGTCATCGGCTACTATTTGTTTTTCCGTTCGATTGTGGAGGTCCCAGTTGCCAGATTTACTAGGACGTGGTCTCTTCACACCCGAAAGAATGTTGTCGCCGCAAGCTACGTTACCTACGGAGCCGTAGTGATCGCAATGGGATATGCCGGATCGCTCGCGGAAATTTTTCTCATACAGACGGTCGTGGCTATGTTCGACGCAGTGGCTTATCCACTCAAATGGACCCTCTTTACAAAAAATCTCCGACGCGAGGAGGAATTGAGTTGGGCGCTCGAGGACATCTCCGCGACGCTCCTACCGGCGATCTTCACCGTGCTTGCCGGGTTTCTTTCTCAGCAATTCGGCATTGGAGCTGCGTTCTGGTTGTTTGGTACTCTTCTTATCGTAAGCGGCGGGATGTTTTTCTTTATCACTCCTCCGAGGACGGATTAAGGTTCGTAGAAGGAGCTAAAACAAAAGCAAGACCTCAACGAGGCCTTATTTTATAAGGGTTCGAACCCGCGTTGCTAGTTGAAGTCTATATCTGCGCCGTAGGCGATCATAGCTTCTACAACTTCTTTAGCAGTTTCCCGCTTGATTTTGTTATGTCTCGGAATCGTTGTTACTGATTGTCCCTGAACGGTTTTTACCTTGTCATGCTTTCCTCCACGAAAGACAACAAAACCACTTTTCTTGGCTAGTCGCACCAGCTCGTCGTACGTTGCGTCTTTTGTATTAACGCGCAGCCGCTTCACGAGCGTTCGGGAGTTCTAGTTTAACTTCAGTCGTTGTTGCCGTAATCGGAAACACGTCAAACCGTTGGGCCTCTTTAAGCGGAGGAAGATATGTTGGCATAAACGGCAAGTATTTCTTGGGCACCTCGAGATAGGTCCGGATCGCGTCATTTACCATCTCGATGAGTTCCGAGAAAGAGTCTGCTTGAGTGATACAGCCGGAAAATGTTTTGATAATTGCGACGAAACCACCATCCTTGGAACGTCTCACGTTCGCGTGAACCGATTTAGGAAATAGACTTCGCAATTTATTAACTTGTAAGATTTGTTTTTTAGCCATTGTGGAGGTTCAAACTGTACTCTTATTATAACAGACACGTCAAGGTTTACGCTCGCGGCTTAATTCGTGCCGTCTCTCTAGGGGTTTTTGGGCAGAAAAACAAGGGCTTGCTTTTTCCTCGAAAGTGCGGTATAATTGCCCGGCAGTTGATAGCCCGCCCCCACACGAATGGTGAGTAGGTCTTTAGTGTTTAGTTTTCCACCGCAGGAAGAAACTCAGTTATTGTGCGGCTTTGGAACGATTCGTTAGGAAAAATTCGCCATTCGCGTGGGGGTACCCGGTACTACAACCGTTTTGTAACGCCGTAGGCATTCGGTCGTTTGATAATAGTCCCTGCCTTCGGTCGCCTCAGGCGACCTTCGGCGAGGTAAAACCCGCCTACGCTCTTTGAGCTACGGCGAGGTAAAAGGGGATGATCGGCTTCGATAGAGGCGGATCGGAAAACTGGCGAGCGGAGCGTGACCTCCTTAATCTCACACCAAACATATAACTGCCAACCGAAACGTTGCAGCTCCAGCGTTCGCTTACGCGTAATGCTGGGATCGCCTTACCTGGGTTCCTTAGGGAAGTAGCGGTCTTATACAAGGGAACTCGCCAGAGCACATAAGCTCCTTTATGTGCTCGGTTAAATCCAACGGAGCATTTGGCCTAACCTAGTTAGACTACGCTCGTAGAAGGTTTTCTGTGAATTCTCTAGACGCGCGTTCGATTCGCGCCATCTCCACAATAACCAAAACGCCCGTCGCGATGACGGGCGTTTTGGTTGCATGTTGCTATTTGACGTGACGCCGCCCCCAGTGGCTTGCGGTCAATCTTGCTTGTCGGCTGGGTTTTCGATAGGGTATGTCCAGCGCAGTTGAACTTTAGCGTGGAAGGGAGGAGCTTCGAATGTTACTCATGGGCATTGCCATGCATACCGATCGAAGTGGTCCTATGCAGAAGTTGGAGTTCGCCCGGATCAGAACGGACTTCGGTCTCGTTGGGGATGTTCGGGCTCGCTCCGGAAGCAAACGGCAGGTAACAGCGCTCTCCCAGGAGAGTTGGAGAGAGGCCCGCCGAGAACTTGGTTTCGGCACTAATATGGATTGGAGCAAGCGCCGGGCGAACCTTTTGATTTCGGGAATAAGGTTCGACTCTCACCATGTGGGCGGACGGCTTGGTATCCGAGATGTCGTCCTGCTCATCACCGGCGAGTGTTCGCCCTGCTCGCGGATGGATGAGCAGGTGCCGGGTCTCACCGCGGCTCTTACTCCCGATTGGCGCGCGGGCGTAACATGCTCTGTTCTCGCGGGCGGCTATATTCATCGGTGGGATGAAGTCAAGTTGATCGACGACGATGCGCAGTAGGGCTTGCATCGCCGCCAACGGGCGCCGAGGAGATTCGTCTCCGCGGCGCCCTTCGTGTTTATTAACAAAAGTACTGATCGGAATATTTGTTAATATTTATTTCGTAAACCAGATCGTCGAGAGAATTTTTGAAATGTTGTTGTAGTGCGAGTTTAAAACTTCCTCTGGAATATCTTTTGTGCTCGGCGGGCCGTCGCGATAGCTCGAACCGGTCTTGAGCTGCTCAATCACAAAGCAGGCGCCGTTCCGAATCGTTCGGTAACTCGTGCCTTCTATATATTGCATCATGCCGGCATTTGCCATGGTGAACTTGGTGAGCTCGGTGCCGTTTAACATAACGCTCGACGTTACACGATCGGCGTAATCCTGGTCGTTCACGAAGCAGTTTTTTACATCCTTCGGGTCCGCGCTTGCGCCGATGCGAAGTTCGGCGTCGAAGTAGCGGGGATAGGAGTTCTCGTTTGTAATGCGATAGACGGGGATCGTGACGATCGGTTTGCCTGTCGAATCGCCGACTGCGCCGGAGCGCCAGGTGTTCGGGAGGTGGTAGTACCGCTCGAAGGTCGTTTCAGGAGTAATACCATTCGGATAGCTTATCTGAAATCCGTACTCGGCGTTTTTATACGTTTCCCATCCGCGGGGAGGGGTTGGTGCAACGGTCGTCGGGCGGTGATTGAATAACAATGCGAGCCCGACGAAGATGGCAAAAACGAGAATGCCCCGAAGGTATTTGTTCATACGAGAGTTGGATAATACAATAAAATGTAAATGGCAACAAGGATTTTGAGAATTGAGGGATTTGCCGAGTAGGGAAGTAACCAAAAAAACCGCCGCGGCGGTTTTTTTGGTTTTTGATGTCCGAGAACACGAGTCTATTCCGCCGAGTCCGCGGAGGGTCCGTAGATTGAGGGCACCTTGCCGCCCATCGGTCGAATGTAGACCGAGAGTTGGCCGCGGTGGTGGATGAGGTCGAGGAGGAGGCCGAATGCCATGCCGCCCTTTGTCGTTTCCCATTCAACTTTTTCTCCGTTCAGCATGACCGCTTTCGAATTCCAGTCCTCTTCAGTCATGCTTGTAGAAGCGTCCTTCCCATTTTCCATTTCTTTTCTGAAGAGCGAGACGGCTTCGGAAAATGATTTTGCCGTTGATTCTGGTGGAAGCTTACCGAAATCGAGCATCCCCGTTTTGAAAAATATGGGGAAGGTACTTGCTTCTAGTGCCATTGAAATGGCAGCTTCACTCGCATTCCTTGATTTTGGGTGCGGTCGCCAGTCGAGCTTGTCTGTGGGCAGTGCCTTGAATACGCGCTCGAAGCGCGGAATTTCATCTCCGACGGTTTTTATGAATAGTTCGCGATCGGTCATTTAATGAGTGAGTAGTGACTAGTGGACTAGTGACTAGAAATTGGTTTGCGACCGGTTGATTATAGCAAAATTCCGGACTGAGAAGTATTCGGCGCGGAGGTGGGCGCGGGCAACTGACTTCGGTAGGCCCCAAAAGGGATTTCCGTCTTCGAGCTGGGACTTGTGCATTTTGAGCGCTTTGAATTTCCTTTTGCCGTCGATTGCAATCACAGTATCCGGTGACTCGAGCGAGCGATGGTTTTTCATGTAGACGCCGTGCCTGCGGCGATTCCTGAGGTGGTGCTGGTTTGCTTGGAGTGCTGGCGGCATGCAGAAGGCGAGATAGGGGATGCGGAGTTTTCGTGCAACGGCCTCGGCGATTTGTCCCGCAGCGATGTGGTCTTTGTGGCCGGAGATGCCGTCGCGGCCGAAGCCGAGTACAATGTCCGGTTTCACGCGTGTGGTGAACTCGACAAGTTTTCTCCGGAGCACACCTTTGTTTTTCGGAAAGCAGACACAGCCGTCGGGAAGATTTCCTAAAACGAACTTCGTAACGCCAAGCAGTTTTGATACATTGACGAGTTCATGTTTACGGATACGTTTTAGTTCTGTGATCGTCGGTTCGGGTTTGAGGTGCGACTTACCCCGCTCGCCGAGGGTTGCACAAAAGACGTAATTTTTCCCGCCTGCTTTATGGTTTTTGTGCATCGTCCCCGCGGCGAGAAAACTCTCATCGTCCGGATGGGCAGTTACGATAAGGAGGCGTTTGCCGAGGATACGCATAAGGCGAGGACTTAAAACTTAGGCGCTAGAACTTAGTTCGCGATCCGCCTCGCGCTCGACGTCTCTTTTCTTGAGCAGTTCACGCTTGTCATGGGTTTTGCGCGAGCGACCGAGGCCGAGATCAACTTTCACGAGATTTTTCTTTGTGTAGAACGAGAGTGCGATGAGTGAAAGGCCTTTTTCTTTTAATTTGCCGGTGAGTTCTTTGATCTCCTCTTTGCGGAGTAGGAGGCGGCGAGTGCGCGAAGGGTCGTATTCCTTTGCGATGTTATTTGGTTGGTACGGAGGAATTTGGCAGTTGATGAGGAATACTTCGCCCGCCTTCGTCCCGCCCCCGGCGGGACTTCGGCGAGGCAAGCCGCCGCGAATAATGGCGTATGCTCCGGCAAGGTTGCCGTGGCCACCTTTTACACTCTTCACTTCTTGTCCCGTGAGTTCGATGCCGGCCTCGTAGTTCTCTACGATTTCATAGTCGAACCGGGCCCGCCGGTTTTCGGATAGCGTTTTCATGCGTACTCCAACTATACGAGAAATCACGAGTTCTGAAAAGCATATCGTGCACAAGTTTTGCACAAATAGTAACCTATTGAACGATCGTTCAATAGGTTACTATTATATGTATATGTAATCGTAATGATCATGGTGCAGGTTATTAGGTATTGGATAATTGGATATAGGGGGCTGGTAACGATATTGAGATTGGTCGAGAGGTTTGAAACAAACAATGGTTAGCGGATATCCATACGAAACGTTTTACATCAGCATAATGAAAGGAGACATTACATTAAAAATTCTTTCTACTCTTGCAAAAGCAGCTTCCGAGGCGGCTATCTTCGTAGAGGTGCTTCTTACGGCTCCATACGGGTCGTCGCTTGGTCGAATGAACGCAATTGACCGCTCAATTCGGCGACGGGATGCCCATATCGCAACAGAACGTGAACGAGCACACCGATATCGTGTTCTGATTTATAAGCTTAAACGCGATGGATTGATCGAAGAACGAGCGAGTGGCGATCGTCGTGTCCTTTACGTAACTTCTCGTGGACAGAGAAAAATCAAATTGCTTCAATCCCGATCAGCGGAGCAAATGCCCGCGACGAACTATGTCGGAGAGGCAAGCGATCGTTTCGTCATCGTTTCATTCGATGTTCCCGAGACCGAACGACGAAAACGCGCTTGGCTTCGTTCGGCTCTGCGTTCGCTTGGATTACGCATGATCCAAAAAAGCGTATGGATCGGCAAAAAGAAACTCCCCGAATCGTTTCTTGATGATTTGAAACAGCTCCGCCTACTTGATTACGTCGAAGTATTTGAGATAACGAAGGGAGGAACATTGCGCCATGTAGCATGATTGTTCCGCGTGTCGAGAAGAGCGAACCCTAGTATCTATAGGTAGTAATATGTAACGAAAGGTAACCTATTGAACGGTCGTCAGATAGGTTACTTTCGGGAGATGGTTTTGTTGTAGTTTTGTTGCGGTTTCGTTGCGGCTGCAGCTGATTTCGGATAAGCTCATAGGTAATGAATAAGAGGATCCGCGATGTCATTGCCGCGGCGCTTCCAAAAGGAGCGGTTTTTGAGGTCTCCGTACCGCCGCGGGCGGAGTTGGGGCACTATTCGACGAATGCGGCGATGCGATTGTCGAAGACAATAGCGAATAGGCAACAGGCAATAGTAAAAGGTAGTGCCGCCTCCGCTAAAGCTTCGGCGAGCCAAAGAAAGCTCCAGGCGTCGATTGAGGTTGCGAAAACCCTTGCTAAAAAAATCGAGAGAGCGGCGCCGAAGGGATTTTTTTCAAAAGTTGAAGCAGTCGAGCCGGGATTTGTTAATTTTTGGGTTGCAGACGGAGCGATTAAAAAAGAGCTTACGAGAATGGCGAAAGAGGGGGTCGCCTTCGCCCCGCCTTCGCTCAAAGCTTTGGGCGGGCACCGTGAAGCTTCGGCGAACCGAAGCAAGACCGTTATCGTTGAATACTCCCAGCCGAATATTGCGAAGAAGATGCACGTGGGGCATCTGCGCACAACGGTCTTGGGCGATGCGCTGGCCAACACGTACGAGGCACTTGGATATAACGTTATTCGCTGGAACTATCTTGGCGATTGGGGCACGCAGTTCGGCAAGCTGATTGCGGCGTACAAAATGTGGGGTGACAAAAAAAAGATTCAGGAAGATCCGATTCAGAACCTTCTCGATCTTTATGTTCGTTTCCACGACGAGTTGAAGTATCGGCCGGAGCTTGAGGATATGGGCCGCGAAGAATTCAAGAAACTCGAAGAGGGTGACAAGGAAAATCTTGCGTTGTGGAAATGGTTTAAGGAAGAGTCGCTCAAGGAGTTTGAAAAGATCTATAAAATTCTTGGCGTAAAGTTTGATGTGTGGATTGGCGAGAGTTACTTCGAGCCGCAGTTAAAGCCGCTCGTTGAAGAACTTCAAGAAGCCGGTATCGCAACCGTCTCGGGCGGTGCGCTTATCGTGGATCTTGCGAAATATGACCTGCCGCCGGCCCTGGTGCAAAAATCCGATGGCACGAGTTTATATTTGACGCGTGATATTGCAAATCTTCGCTACCGGCTCGAAACTTATCATCCGGCGAAGATTCTCTACGTCGTTGGGAACGAGCAAACGCTTCACTTCGCGCAACTCTTTTGCGTCGCGCATATGATGGGTTTAGCGAAGGGTATTGAGCTTGCCCACGTAAAATACGGCCTTGTGCTTGCCGAAGAAGGAAAGAAGTTCGCGACGCGTGAGGGGCGCGTGGTGTTCTTGGAAGAGGTCATCGAAAAAGCGGTGCGCCTCGCGTACGAGGTCGTTCAAAAAAAGAATCCTAAACTTGCCCAGAGTTCTAAAAAGAAGATCGCGAACACCGTTGCGCTCGGGGCGTTGAAGTATACGAATCTTCGCGAGAACCGGCACTCGGACATCCGGTTTGATTGGCAGAAGATGCTTGATTTTTCGGGCGATAGCGGGCCGTACTTGCAGTACACGTACGCGCGCTTGCGCAGTATCCTGCGCAAGGCGCAATTTCCAATTTCCAACTTCCAATTTCCAAAGAATGCGAAATATTTGGAAAGCGAGCAAGAATTGGCGATTGTGCGGAGGATGATTGAATTTCCGGATGCGGTCAAGACCGCGGCGGAAACTTATGCGACGAATTACCTGTGCAATTATTTGTACGAACTCGCGGTCGCGGCGAATAAGTTTTATGAGTCAACACCGATATTAAAGGACGAGAACGCGAAGCGCCGATATGCGCGGCTTTTGCTTGTGAAAACCGTTGCAGGAGTTTTAAAAGAAGGGCTTGGATTATTAGGGATCGGAGCACTAGAGAAGATATAGCATAGAAAGATATGAAAACTTCGAAAAAAACGAAACAACACGACTTCTTATCGGATGGTTTTGATTTGCCGAAGGTAGAGGAAAAAGTGTTGGAGTTTTGGGATACGAACGGGATTTTTGAAAAAACGCTCGCCCTTCGACAGGCTCAGGGCAAAAAACACTTCGTGTTTTTTGAGGGGCCGCCGTATGCAAACGGGAAGCCGGGGATCCACCACGTGCTCGCCCGCATCTTTAAGGACATCGTCTTGCGGTATAAGACGATGCAGGGATACTACGTACCTCGCAAGGGCGGATGGGACACCCACGGCCTTCCGGTTGAAATGGCTGCGGAGAAGGCGCTCGGATTTAAGTCAAAGCGCGACATTGAAAAATTCGGCATCGCAAAGTTCAACGCCGAGGCAAAAAAAGCAGTTTGGCTTTATAAGGAAGAGTGGGAACGGCTTACGGAGCGGATGGGCTACTGGCTCGATTTGAAGAACGCCTACGTGACGTACTCGGCGGACTATATCGAAAGTGTCTGGTGGACGATGCAGCAAATAGCAAAGCGCAAATTGCTCTACAAGGGGCACAAGGTCGTGCCATGGTGCACGAGGTGCGGCACGGCGCTTTCGTCGCATGAGCTCGCGATGGGGTATGAAGAGGTTACCGACAATTCGGTGTACGTGAAATTCAAAGTTAAAAGCTCAAAATTCAAAATTGACGGACCGTTATATATTCTTTCGTGGACAACGACGCCGTGGACGCTGCCGGGGAATGTTGCGCTCGCGGTGGGGGAGAAAATTACTTACGTAATTTTCAGTGGAAAGACGAAGAGAGAAAGAGGAAAGGAGTTATATATTATTGCGAAAGAACGGTTAGACGCGGTGATGGGTTCGGGCAATTATGACGTGATTCGCGAGATTAAGGGTAAGGATTTAGTCGGGCTCGAATACGAATCGCTCTTCAAAATCTCTGCGCTCAAAAATGATAAGGCGTATAAAATATATCCGGCAAGCTTTGTGACAACCTCGGATGGTACAGGCGTGGTGCACACGGCTGTGATGTACGGCGAGGACGATTACAAGCTTGGTATCAAGGTCGGTCTGCCTCAACACCATACGGTGACCGAAGAAGGTGTGTTTACAAAAGAAGTGCCTGGCCTTGGCGGTCTGCCGGTCAAGGCGAAAGCGACGGAGGATAAAATATTCAAACACTTAACGGAGAGTGCGAATTTGCTGCGCACCGAAATATACACGCACGAGTATCCGCACTGCTGGCGGTGTGGTACACCGGTTTTGTACTACGCACGCAACTCCTGGTTTATCGCGATGTCGAAACTCCGCGCAAAACTTTTGGCGAACAATAAAAAAGTGAACTGGGTGCCGAGCCACGTAAAAGACGGACGTTTCGGTGAGTGGCTGCGCGAAGCGAAGGACTGGAATTTGTCGCGCGAGCGGTACTGGGGCACACCGCTGCCAATTTGGGAGTGCAAAAAATGTAAGACGTACGAGGTAATCGGGAGTGTCGATGAGCTCGCGAAGCGGGCAGGACGTTCGCGGAATGTGTACACCGTGGTTCGCCATGGCGAGTCACTCGCCAACACCCGCGGCATACTTGATGCGGGCTCTCGGAAGTTGCCGCTTACGACGATTGGCGCTGATGAGGCGAGGCGAATTGTCGGGAAGCTCAAGGGAGAAAAAATCGATTTGATCGTCGCATCGGACGTAATGCGGACCGCCGAGACGGCCCAGGACGTCGCTGCGGAACTTGGTATACCCGTGCACTTTGATCAACGCCTTCGCGAGATTAACCTCGGCGATTTGCTCGGACGATCGGTTGATGAGTACCACCGCCTTTTTCCTACGCTTCTCGACCGATTTGAGAGAAGGCCGGAAAACGGAGAATCACTTCGCGACCTGCGCGCTCGAGTTTGGGTTTTCCTTGAAGATTTAGAACGCAAGTATCGCGGCAAGCATATTTTGATTGTGAGTCACGAGTATCCGATCTGGATGATGAGCCAGGCGGCACTCGGATGGACCGAGCGGCAGGCGATTGCGGAGAAAGAACGTCGCGGTGACGACTTTGTGGCTTTTGCAAAGCCAGAGCCGCTTGCAGTGAAGACGATTTCGCGCAACGAAACTGGTGAGATCGATCTCCACCGTCCGTTTATCGACCATGTCATGATTCCGTGTAAAAAGTGCGGCGAAAAGATGAAGCGTGTCCCCGAGGTGGCGGACGTGTGGTACGACTCGGGGGCGATGCCATTTGCGCAAGAGCATTGGCCCTTTGCGCACGCGAAAAGCGAAAAGCGAAAAGCGAAAAGTTTCGGACTGCCAGAGGCGTACCCTGCCGACTACATCTCGGAGGGTGTGGATCAGACGCGCGGATGGTTCTACACCTTGATGGCAATCTCGACTGCGCTTGGATTCGAATCGCCCTATCAAAATGTGGTCTGTCTCGGGCTCATCAATGACAAAAACGGTCAGAAGATGTCGAAGTCGAAGGGAAATATTGTTGAGCCGTTTGCGGTGATTGATAAATACGGCGTAGATGCGGTGCGCTGGTATTTCTTTTCTGCGACCCCGCCTGGGGACACAAAGAACTTTGATGAGAATGAGATCGCAAAGACGTTTCGGCGATTTCATCTCATCATTTATAACTCGTTGGTTTTTTGGCAGACGTATGCGGATAAAAGCGCAAAGCGAAAAGCGCAAAGCGAAAAGCGGATAAATATTCTCGACAGGTGGATTTTGGCGAGGTTGGACGAAACTATTCACGCCGTCACGAGGGGTTTTGAACGATATGAGATTCGCGAAGCAGCGCTTGCAATAGAGGCGCTCGTGGACGATCTTTCACGATGGTTTATCCGTCGATCGCGACGGCGGTTGCAGCTTGGCCACCGAAGCCTTGGCGAAGGCGGCAAGCCAGAGAGTCGGGCAGATTACACTTCCGCTTCGGCAACATTGGGGCGCGTACTCCTCGAGTTGAGCAAGCTCATCGCACCGTTCACACCTTTTTTTGCGGAGATGTTGTACCAAGCTTGCAGTGAGCAGTGGGCAGTGGGCAGTACGAAAACATCTGTGCATCTTGAAGACTGGCCCCTCGACGCGGCTCGGGGTAAACCCCTTTCTGCGACGGACAGAGAGATGATTGCACAGATGGCCGAAGTGCGGCGGATTGCAAGCTCGGCGCTTGCGAAACGGGCGGAGCTGGGAATTAAGGTAAGGCAGCCACTCGCTTCACTAAAAATCCGAAATCCGAAATCCGAAATCCGAAACAAACACGAAATGCTAGAAATATTAAAAGATGAAGTAAATGTGAAAGACGTTGTTTTCGATGAACAATTAAAGGATGAGCTTGAGTTCGATACGGTGATCACACCGGAGTTGAAGACCGAGGGCGTACTGCGGGAACTCGTGCGAGCAGTGCAGGAGTTGCGTCAAACGGCGAATCTGAAACCGGCGGATAAGGTTGTTCTTATGCTCGATGCCGCGAATCTCCAGACGATTGTTGCCGAGAACGAAACGTTCGTGAAGAAAGAGGTTGGCGCGAAGGCGATCGAGTATAAAAAATCCGCAAAGTTTGACGCGGAGGTTTCGACAAAACTTGACGGCGAGGAAGTTTGGCTCGCGCTCCGGAAAGTGTAACCCCGTCCCTAGAGGGACAGCCCTATTTTCCGTTTCACCTCTGCAATTTTCTTGTTTGCGATCTTGACTGCTTTTTTCGAGCCGGTTCGTAAAATAGCTTTTAGCCTTGAGCTGTTAGCTGTTAGTATTTTTTTCTTTTTGCGGAAGTCGGCGAAGTGGTCGATGACGACGCCGATGAGCTTTCCTTTAAACTCGCCGTAGTTTCTTCCGGTGAACTTGCGCTCGAGTTTTTCGACTGATTCGTCAGTCAAGCCAGAGTAGATGCCGATGAGGTTTGAGATGCCCGGTTTATTCTTTTCGTCGAACTTCACCACACTTTCGGAGTCCGTTACTGCTGTTTTGATTTTCTTCTCGATCTCATTCGGCGTGTCATCCAAGAAAAGGCAGGTGTGCGGGTGTGATTTTGACATTTTCTTCGCCGGGTTGTTCAAGGCCATGATGCGCGGTGTTTTGGTGTGAAGTCCCTGCGGCTCCACAAACGTTTTGCCAAACCTCGTGTTGAACTTCCGGGCGAGCGTTCGGGTGAGTTCGAGGTGCTGGTCTTGATCGTCGCCCACGGGAACGAACTTTGTATCGTAGAGTAAAATATCTGCGGCCATGAGTGTGGGATAAGTCAAAAGGCCGACGTTTGTGGTTTCTTTTTGGTGCTCAGTTTTATCTTTATATTGTGTCATCCGATAGAGTTCGCCGGGCGGCGTGATCGTGCTCAAAATCCATGCTAGTTCACTGTGGGCAGAAATCGCAGATTGTAGAAACAAAACCGATTTTTTCGGATCAAGTCCGGTAGCGATGTAGTCGGCGGCTAGTTCCACAATCTGTTTTAGTTTTTCATTCGGGTCGAAGTCGGCGGTCAGCGAATGAAGATCAACGATAGGGAAGTAGCAGGAATATTTTCCTGTATTTTGGAGTTCTACCCAGTGTTTGAGGGCGCCGAGATAGTTGCCGATGTGAAGGCGGCCCGAAGGTTGAGCGCCGGATAATAATACTGGTTTCATGGGTCAAAACGAAAAACGGATTACCCATTTAAGATAATCCGTAATTCGATAATTCGCAATTCGTCCCTTAGATTTCGATGACGACGGGCAGCAACATCGGTCGACGTTTGGTTTTAGTATACAAGAACTGACCAACTTGGTCGCGGATCATAGTTTTTGCGTAGTCCGGATCGGACTCTTGGTTCTGCGGCATGCGCTCGAGGATGGCGCGGACGCGCTTGCGGATCTCGTCGAGCATATGCTGGTTATCTTTCATGAAGATGAAGCCGCGCGAGATGATGTCGGGGTTTTTGAGGACCCGGCCGGTGCGGCGATCAACAGTCGCGATGATGACCACCATGCCTTCCTGAGAGAGCGAGCGGCGGTCGCGCATGACGACTTCTTCGACGTCGCCAACACCCAGACCGTCTACCATCACGTAGAAGGCGGGGACGGCCTCGTCGGTGATCGTGAAGTTGTCTTTGGTGATCTCGGCTACCTGGCCGTTGTCCATTAACATAACCTGACTACGTTTCATACCGGCTGCTTCGGATGTCTTGAGAAGCGACTTTCTCTTGAAGTAGTAGGCGTGGATCGGCACAACAAATTTCGGTTTCAGGTGTTCGAGGACGATTTTGATGTCATCTTTGAGACAATGGCCTGAGGCGTGGATGTCCAAGAGCTTCGAGTTGTAGAGCTCGCCCACCTGGCGGGCGATGTTATCTTGAAGCGCTTGTACGCTCCGCTCATTGCCCGGGACGACCGACGAAGAAAAGATTACGGTATCCGTCGATTTCATCTCCATGAGCGGATGCTCACCGTTTACGATGCGCATGAGACCGGCATTTTTTTCTCCTTGGGTACCGGTCGTGAGGATCAGAAGTTTTTCGTCTTTGAACTTATTAATTTCGCGGAGTGTGATGAGGTCACCTTTCGTGTCTTTGAGGTAGCCGAGCTGTTTTGCAATCTCAAGATTCGATTCCATCGAACGGCCGTTTACTGCTACGGTGCGACCAAGTTTTTGCGCGATCTTGATAACTTCGATGATGCGATCGACGATCGAGGAGAATGCGGCGACGATTACGCGACCTGGCGCGCCTTTGATGAGGGCTTCAAGGTTTTGTTTTACGGTTTCTTCGCTTGCGACATGCCCCGCGATGTCGGCGTTCGTCGAATCCATAAATGCCGTGTGGATACCCTTTTGTGCGAGGCGATCGAAGACCTCAAGCTTTTGCGGATTACCTTTTTCGTCGTAGTCAAGGCGGAAGTCGCCGAAGTTCACCATATTTCCTGCGGGCGTTTCAAGTACGAAGCCATAGGCCTCGGGAATGGTGTGTTCCACCTCGAAGAATTCTGCGGTGAAGTGCTCTGAAATGCGATGCCGACTCCCGGGTTCTACGACCTGGAAGCGGAGACGCGGTGCGTTCACAAACTCCTCGTGCCTGCGTTCGACGATGGCTTTCGTGAACTTTGACGTGTAGATGATCGGGTTACCAAGGCGTTCGATGACGTAGTGGATGGCGGCAATGTGGTCGTAGTGGCCGTGCGTCAGGATGATGCCCGCGATCTTTTGTTTTCGCTCGGCGAGATAGTTGATGTTCGGAATGATGTAGTCGATGCCCGGCGTGTCTTCCTCGGGAAACTGAATGCCGACGTCAACGAGGACGATCTCGTTCTTGTATTCAAAGAACGAGCAGTTGCGACCGACCTCTTCGAGGCCACCGAGGGGCACGAAGCGAACGGCGTCTGGATTTGGGGCGTGTTTGGGGGTGCGGGCTTGGCCCGTTGCCGCCATGACGCCGTGGAAACGGCGAGACGATTGTTTCTCGTGGAAGCTCAAGGGCTCTTGGGGGCCGGTGGGGCGATGGTCGCTCTCGGGGCGCCCGCGATGCGGTATGTTTGGCCGAAGTGGCCGGCGGCCCGGACGCGGCGGAGCGCCCAAGGGTCCGCGGCTTGGATTCGTGCGCGGTCGAGCTTGGTTAATATTGATGTTTGCCGATGCAGGGCCTGATGGGCCGGGGCGCCGGAATGGATGTGATCTTTTGATCATGATGGTTAGTAATTGAGTAATCGCGAATAACGCGAATTTTGATTAATAATGCGAATGAATTAGTGAACAGTTTGCAGTGGGCAGTGAACAGAAAATTGGTGAGCTGATTTATTTTCCTCGTGTGCCCAGGGGGAGATTTGAACTCCCATGACCTTGCGGCCGCTGACTCCTGCCTTCGCAGGCCGTAGCCAGCTTCGGCAGGCGGAGGCCTGAAGCCAGTGCGCCCCGCACCATTCAGTTTTGACTTTGATTCTTCATGCTTATTTTCGACTAACTGTGGGGATGGAGGGACTCGAACCCTCAAGCCTTGCGGCATACGTTCCTGAAACGTACGCGTATTCCAGTTCCGCCACATCCCCGAACATTTCTCGTTTCACATTATGAATGGTGCGGGGTAAATCTGCCAGCCTGCCCCGCATCGTCCCACCAGGCGGGACCGGTGCGGGGTTTCGCCACCTGCCTCGCGTTGACCGCGAGTCAAGGCGGGCCTGGGCAACGATTATTTATTCACGTTTTTCTTGAGCCATCTTCGACCGGCTGCGGACTTGAAATATTTTTCACGATCGATGGCTTCTTGCCGAGTTTGAAATGTTTCGTGATAAACCACCTCCCATAGCGCGTTATTCTTCGTGTATCCACGTTGTTCCAGATTGTGCTCGACAAGGCGACGTTCGAGACTATTAGTATGTCCTGTATAGTACTTCTCTTCTCGCTTGCTTTTCAATACGTAGGTATGAAACATACAACTTCGCTATTGTCCTTTCCCCGCCTCGCCTCGGCCGCCGAGCGCCCTCGGCGAGTCGAGGCGGGTTCACAACCTATCACGAGAGGGGTGGTAAAGAAAAGACGAGATGAACTTCTACTTGGCGAGCGACGTCTTGAGTTTGTCGATGATGCGGGTTTCGTGCGGATCAATATGACGGAGTTCGGCCAAGGCATAGGAGGTCCAGTCGGCAAGCATGATCGTGCGCCAGGTTCGTTCAAGCCGGGTTTTTCCCGTGAGCGGGATCTTGATTGGTTGAACTCCGTGAGCGGCCAGAATCTTTTTATTGATAGTGATGCGTTTCTTGAGTTGTTTTGTGTCTGTGGATTCTTCGAGTATGAGCGCTGCGGCCGGAAACAATTTCTTCTCGAAACCGACGAGTTCGTTGTGGTTCATCTCGGGGATTGTGTCCGCGAATGCTGGTGTCTTTGCCGTCTCGTTGAACTTGATCTTCCAGAGATATCCCAGGTAGCGATCGCGCTCGTCGCTGTAGATGACGATGAGCTTGTTCTTAAGCCGGCGGGCGAGGGCGTATCCTGACCGTTTCATCTGCACCGGTTTGAGGGCAGTATATTCCTTCGGGCGGCGGAGAATCAATCGGGCGGCAAGGAGGAGTTCACTAATGGCATAGAGCATTCTACCCGATGCTTGTCTTGGTGTCAAGCCCCCGGCGGGAAAGCTTATTAATGCTAGGTTTTTTGCCCTGGCGATGCGGAGGAGCTCTCCGTCCGTTGTGATTACGCCAATTTGACCTTTGACCTTTGACCTTTGACCTTTGATGGCCTGTTTTAGGCCCGATAACGTCTCCTCGGTATTGCCGGAAAACGATATGAAGATATAGAGCGGTTTTTTGTGTGATGGAGAAATGCGGGGCAAGCCATAATCCTTATGGACGATGACGGGAACCGAAAGCCCGAGTTCATCGCGGATGCCTTGAATGATGTCACCCGCGAGCGCAGAGCCGCCCATGCCGCAGACGACGACCGCATCGGGTCGGAGCTTCGCGAGCGATGCGAGACGCTCGCTTTGCAGCCCGCGGTGGGTGAGCTGCTCGTTGAAGCGAATGATGTTTTGGAGATAGGAGTCCACGTTCTAATTTTCAATTATTAATTTTTAATTTTCAAATAATGTTCAACATACTAAATACTAAATATTCCAAGCGCTTTCTCTGTTTTTCATTATACCTTGTTTGAAAACTGAAACTTGTAAATTGAAAATTTAGCGAAGTGCTCTCGTCGTCCGGACGTGCCATTTGGCGATTGTGCTGTAGCGGTCGGTTGGTTCGGCAATCGGGCCAGCAATGATACCGCGCACGTCGCGACTCACGATGTACGTGTAGTTTGGAGAATAGAGGAAGACGGCAGGTGCGTCGGCTTTGATGGTGCTCGCGAGGTTTTGCCCGGCTTCGGCTCGCTTTGCTTCATTTGGTTCGCGTCGAATAGATTCAATGAGTTGATCTGCCTTCTTATTGCTGTAGAGCGCGAGGTTCAAGCCGGGATAGAACCGTTCGTTCGAGTGCCAGAAGGGGTAGAGGTCGTCTGCGGGATTCAAGAAATTTCCGAAGAGCACCGCCTGGTATTCGCGGTTTTTGATCGTTCGGCTCGTTATCTCCTCGGGATCAAGGATAGCGAGGTTAACCTTTGCGCCGATTGCCGACCAGGCATCCCGGAGGTGTTCGGCGGTACTCACGAGGAATGGGATCTTGGGGACGGCGAGGTCGAATTCAAGCTTGAGCGGGCCCGTCTTCGTTTCTTTTTCACGAATGCCGTTCTCACCTGGTTTCCAGCCCGCCGCATCAAGAATGCTTATTGCGTCATTTTTATTCACGAGCGGATCAACTCCGTCGCTTGTGGCGAGCAGAATGGGACTCGTAGAGATGCGGGCTCGATTGCCGAAGATCGTAGCGATGAGAACGCCGCGATCGTGCGATCGAACGAGTCGAGCGGCATGTCGACGACGTCGCTGTCGCTGCCGATGCCCTCGGGCGTCAGATCGGCGGCGTTGGCGTGGAGGATGTCGACGCCGCCGAGATCGGCCGCCGCGCGATCGAAGACCGCGCGCACCTGCTCCTCGT
>CAZWBU010000001.1:35751-36088 GCA_964632585.1 uncultured Candidatus Saccharibacteria bacterium
AGATTTTGGCTTTGGTTTAAGAAAACGGCGTAGTAGCTTGGCATGGGAAATGAATTGATCTGATACGACCGGTTGAGTTTAGCGAACGACTCCGGCTCAAGGTCTCCGAATCCGTCGATCGCGCCGCTGTTGAACGCGCCGAGTTCATCGTCCCCGTTCGGGAAGAATCTGAATGAAAAATTTTCGATGAACACGGTATCGCCGGCATAGCTATCGTTCCTCTTGAGGTTGTAGTTTTGAATGAAACCGTTCTCTTGTTTCTCATAGGAAAGGAAAGCATACGGCCCGCTGCCGACGGGCTTCAAGTTATAGTCGGAGAGGCGCCAGTTGGCCGAGG
>CAZWBU010000002.1:0-206 GCA_964632585.1 uncultured Candidatus Saccharibacteria bacterium
TGAGCGCTCCGGAAGAGCGTGAGCGCAGAAAGATGGAGGGGAACGAGCGGCCGGGGAACAGGGACACGCTCGAGCTTCATGACTCGCTCACGCAACATGACCTCCATCGCATTCGTCGCATCAGCAGGAGTTTTTTGATTTGATGCACTCTGACGATCCCCTGCGGGGACGCCCTCGTCCATAATCGCGTTGAATGATGCCAAATA
>CAZWBU010000002.1:216-6750 GCA_964632585.1 uncultured Candidatus Saccharibacteria bacterium
GATTCAACAATGCGTGGTTCGGGAGTTGGGAGCGCGTCGCTTTTCTGTGCGTCAGATGCGACTTGGGCAAAAATTCGGGGAGTCAAGACATTCGCGAGGGATTTCTCGAGCGTCCCCATGGAAGGAGCATTCAAACCCGGCTCGGTCTCCAATAGTTGAGATTCAGAGGGGTTCGCGGCCGCAATCTGCAGAGCGAGTGCATGGGAAAGGGCGTCGGTGAGATTATTCGGATCTGATTGCGGAGAATTTTCTGCAAGAGCTCCGGCATCGTTTGCATTCTCCAAAAGCTGCTCAACAAAGGCATTTTTCGGTGTGTCCGCTAGGGCTACGGAGCCGGTTCCCGAAGTCGGGCGGACGGTAAGGTCACGCTCGGTGAGTGAAGAGAAAAACGCGGCGGACGTTGCTACGACCGTTGCTAACACAATAAACGTCGCAATGAGCTTCTTAGTATGAAAAAAATTCATGCAGAGAAAGACATCAAACGGTTGTTTGATATCCCCATGCATATGATTGTATCACAGCGACCGGGGCTTTAGGTCGCTATTTGAGCTGTGCATAGCTCTCCATCAGCGCGCGATGAGCTTAGTAACTTAGTAATATGAACGATGTCGGAAAGAGACAGATCCTGCGGTCGTGCGCGCTCGGGAATACCCGCCTTTGTGAGGATTGTGCTCGCGGCATCGGCGGATATTTTTCCCGCGCGGAGGTTATTGAAAATGGTCTTGCGCGGTTGCTGGAAAAGAAGCCGGACGGTTCGATAGTAGTCGGCAGGTTCAACAGACATCCGATGGGTGGCGTCAAGATGGACAATTTCAAGAACCGCCGATTCGACGCCAGGTGTCGGACGAAAATCAGCCGATCGAAGCGTTTGGAGGATCTTCGGCGTGCCCCAGAACTGCATGGCGGCGGCGAGGCGGTTCATCTTGGGCGGTCGGGCAACGATTCGCTTGGCAACTTCATGCTGAATAGTAAAGACGACACGGTCGGGTTTGTGCTCTAATTCGCTGATGATCCGAAGTAAATGCCCCGTAATATAGTAGGGAATGTTGCCGACGAGCTTCCAGCGTGCAGTTTGTCTCGCTTCGCGAGATCCCGCGGAGCGGGACAGCTTATAGCTTTTAGTAAGTTGCGGAAGCAACTTGAGCGCATCCCCCTCGATTATTTCGACAAATGGCATATCGGCAAACTTTTTTTCAAGCTCTTCGGCAAGGCGTGCATCTTTTTCAATCGCCACGATATGTCCCCCGCTTCCGTCAAAGCCTAAAAGCTCCGTCAGCTCCCCATGCCCCGGACCAATTTCGACAATAGTGTCCCCTGTGCGCGGATCGACCGCCCGCGCGATTGCACGAAGAGCGGATTGATTGATAAGAAAATGCTGTCCGAGACGTTGCATTGAATTCAGTTCTCGTCGTATATCATCACAGGCGGAATGGTATACTGATGAAAAAGATGCCGCAACTCTGTTGCGGCATCCGAGAATGGTATGTCAGAGAAAACATTACTACTCATTGCATCATTGGCCGTTGGCGTGAGTATTATATCCGGCCAGATCCTTCTTCGCCGGAGTAACGTTTCGCTTCCCGTTTCCTTTCCCGAAGCATCGCCACAATCAGCTATCGCGCCACTATCAGCATATCCGTCTTTGGATGGTATTTCTTCGGGTAAAGCAGATGGACTAACTGAAAAACTTTTAGAGGATATTAATTCGCAAAAGTCAGGAGGCGGCGCTCCAGCCGCGAAGAACAAACCATCTCCCCTTGCGCCGAACCTGGTTATTCCAAGTATTGATGACATCATTCCAAAATTCGTACCCGCGCCGGACAAAAAAAATGAACTTCCACTTCCAACCGTTCAAGATACTGAATTAACCATAGATGCAACTGGCGCGACCGATCTTCTGGATTTTTTGGAATATGAAGCCCTGCATAGCCGCGAACTTGCGGTAGATTACCGGAAAATCTCCGGCAAACTCCAAGCAGTCGTGCAGGAGTACAACGCAGTTCCGAGCTCGGTATCGATCATCGAGCGCGCCTTGGGACAGGCTATTTCACAAAACGCAAGAGATTACCTCCACTCGCTCCGCGATATTGCGCTCGCAAAGACCAAATTTGAGCGAACGGTAAAAGTAGCTTACGGTGGCATCGGAGCAGTTAAGACCCTCATTGGATTTGAACGACTCACGGTTGAACTCGTGGACAAGTTCGACGAGTATTCTTCCGGCTCGTTATCACGAAAAGAATTCGAGGACTACTTCGCTAGGTATAAGAACACCGCGGCTGATTACGGATCAGGTTTCCTGCGAGAGACCGGACTCCTCTCGCAAAAAAAAGATACAACATTAGGAGACAGAATACTGAGTTTCCTCGGGTTGAAACAGGTTGCATACGCCATCTCCCCCGGGTTTGGAGGGATCATGATATCCTTCGGAAATGTGTGTCCATGTTCGCTCGGAATCATGATAGAGGTGGGACCGCCGGCTCCGGCCTATGTCGAGCTTGGCGTGGGATCCATCATATATCCCTTCGAAGACGTTACGCCGGGGCGCTGGCTACTCGGAAATTTTATCCCCGGTCCGAGTTGCTGGCAGTTTGCGGTTGATTCCTGCTTTCCAACCGTAGGTGAGGGAAGGGTCTTGCTCATAGGTACGAGCGCGTAGCAAGCGATTAATCGAGCGTAATATATCGCTCCTCACTGCCGGAGAACTTCTGTTCGTCGCCGACAAGATTTTCGAATTTGATATGTTCGTTGGAAAGCTCCAAGAGAAAGCGCGACGGGATGTCGTAAAAACTCAAAAGCAATTCTTTTCGCGCGCGGGTCATTGCAACATACATGAGGCGTCGCTCCTCTTCAAGTTCACGGTCGGACGACATCGATCGCCCGTGCGGCAGAAGTCCCTCGACGCATCCGGCAACAAAAACGCGATCGAACTCGAGACCTTTCGCCATGTGAATGGTGGTGAGGGTCACGGGTTCAATATGACGATGACTATGACGATGACCAACCTTGTCATCGTTACTCGTTATGGTGGCACCGCCGCTCTCAAAGGGAGCGTCGGTGGCTTGCACCAATGCCGTCCTCTCTAAAAACGTCGGCAAATCTTCGAACGACTCGGCAAAATGAATGAGCTCGGCAATATTTTCCATGCGCTCGTCCGGATTCGTGAGGTTTTTCCTTACGTATTCAGCATAGTCGGTCGTGGCAATTACCGTGCGGATGGCGTCCGCGGGAATCATTTTTCCTATTGTCCCGAGTTGCGGTTCGAGACGGCGGAAAACCCCCCTGGTAAATGTTTTATCGATACGTTCTAAGCTCACGGCGTCTCGGGGGTTTACTGCGTGGCGGAGCACGGCCACAATGTCCTTAATCTCGCGTCGTTCGTAAAACCGCAATCCCCCGTAGACGCGATACGGAATCCACGCGGCGATAAGCGCCTGCTCGATCGCCCGCGACTGTGCGTTGGTTCGATAGAGTACCGCAGTTGACGTACCATGACCATCACGATGACCATGACGCTCACCGTCGTTGTTATTGTTATTGTCATCGTCATCGTGCGCAGATGCTATCGCATCTGCGATCCACTCCGCCTCATGTGCCTCATCACCCGTCTCGACAAGCCGCACCGGTAGGCCTGCTTCATTCGCCGTCCACAATTTTTTAGGTTTCTGGCGGAGGTTATTTTGGATCACAGCAGATGCAGCACTAATGATCGAAGATGTCGAACGATAGTTTTGGTCGAGCACAACAGTTTGCGCTCCCGGCCAGTCACGCTCAAAATTTAAAAAGATTTCAAAGTTAGATCCTCTCCAACTGTATATAGTTTGCTGGTCATCGCCAACAACGGAAAGCTGTTTGTGTTTTCCGGCCAAGAGTCGAATGAGATCGTACTGTCGGTTGTTCAGGTCCTGATACTCGTCAACAAGAAAATGAGAAAAGCGATGATGATACTTCTCGAGAATATCAGGGTGTTCCTCGAGTAGCACGACAACTTTATCAATGAGATCGTCGAAATCGAATGCATTGTTTTCCGCAAGCGCCCCTTCGTAGCGGTCGAAGACCTCAAGCGCGAGGCGGTTCGCTGGCCAGCGGGTGAGGCGGAGTTCCTCAAATGTCGTCATATGATTCTTGAGCGCAGAAATCTTCCCAAGGATATCGCCCGGGGTCGCGTCGGCCTTCTCGGCATGGACGGACTTCAGAACCTTTTTGATCAAGCTGAAGGAGTCGCCATCGTCGAATATGGCGAAATTGGGGTTTCTCCCAAGATTCCTTGCCTCCCGTCGCAAAATACGAGCTCCAAAAGAGTGAAAAGTACCCAAAAATGGCCCCGGAGCACCGAAGATGTCCCGCGGTTTACCATGACGGTAACCATGACGATGACCGTCATCGTTATTGTCATTTGTCATGGTGAGAGCCGCTACTCGGCCCTCCATCTCTCGGGCGGCCTTGTTGGTGAAGGTCAAGGCGCATATCTTCTCGGGTAAAACCCCTGATTTTATAAGGTAAACTAGCCGGTGGGTCAGGGTTCTCGTCTTCCCCGTCCCCGCTCCGGCCACTATTAATAGTGGGGTATCTGCGGCTTCGACGGCCTTCTTCTGGTCGGAATTGAGGTCGTTACTCATCTACTGACCCGCGTTCAAGGCCGCTCGCGTGCTCGGTCCCACGTAGCCGAGCGGCGAGATGCCGTGCGCGGTTTGGTACATTTTGACGGCCGCTTCGGTAAGCGGTCCGTAACTGCCCGTGACGGGTCCTGAATAAAATCCTTTTGCCGCAAGGAGCTTCTGAAGCTCGGTTACATCGGTGCCGGTCGAGGTAAGCGAAAGAAGATTCAGGAATCTGTGTCCGCTTGTCGGGGTCGTTCCGATAGTGCTTGGCACGGATGTTGTTGTCGAAAGTCCCGCGATGAGTTGCGTTAATCGGGCCTGCATCGTCTGGATCGCGGACAACAGCTGGGTCAGCTGACTCTGCATTGTCCGTATCTCTGCAAGCAGGGTGGTGTTCGACGTTACCGAGGTCGTGACTGTCGGAGTCGTAACCGTCGGAGTAGTAAGAACGGTGGTCGCGCTCGTTACGGTCACCGTGAGCGTGTTGCATCCGCCGGATGAGGCGCACACCGAGACGGACGATGTGCCGGGGTTTGTGCCCGAAAGCGTGAGTACATTGCCGCTCATGTTCGCCTGCACGACGTTCGAGTTCGAGTTACTGGAAACGAAATACCCCGAGCTTCCCGATATCGTCACGGTCACGTTTTGCCCCACGGCGATTGTCGGGTTCGTCGTGCTGAAGGTGACGGCTGGGTTCGTGCCAGACGTGCCGGACGTGCCTGATGATGAACCGACGTTCGCGGTGATCGTGCCGCAATCATTCGTCAAGGAACAGATGGTGATTGTCGCAGTTCCGTTCCCGATACCGGAGATCGTGACGACATTGTCGTTCATCGACGGCAAGGCGATGCTCGGATTGGAGTTGCTTGAAACGTAATACGCGCTGCCGCCGGAGACGTTCACCGTGACTGATTGTCCGATGGCGACGGACGGGCTCATTTGACTGAAAGATAGCGAACCGCTCGAGGTGCCGCTCCCGACGGTAACGGAAAGCGTCGAGCAATGGCTCGCCTGATCACACACGGTGATACTCGCGCTTCCCGCTACAACACCGTTCACGGTTATCGTGCTGCCGGAGAGCGTTATTGAAACGGCAGCCGTATTTGAGTTATTGGTGATTGAATAACTCCCATTCCCCCCATACACGGTGACCGATGTACTTTGGCCCGGAGTGAGCGTGATATTATTCTGGCTGAAGGTGAGCGTTCCTCCCGAGGTCGACCCATATGGCCAGGTCTGCGTCGGCGACTGCTGGATGCCGACAGCAACGTATACCGAGTAGCTTGCGTTGATGGCATATCCGGACGTGCTGATCGTTTTCGAGAACGATCCGTTCGCGTCGGTGGTTCCGATAGTCGCGGTGAACATGCCCGACGGACCCCCGACATTATAGTAGAAGGTGACGGTCGAATTTGGGTCGCCCGTAACGTTTACTTGGACGTCGTCACCGCCACTTACGGCAGAAAGCGAGAGCGTCGGCGTTGCCGCATAAGCGTTCGACGTGATGAGAAAACCGACCGCGATCAACACAGCAACGAGCGAAAACTGTTGTTTCATATTTATATTATAGTAGTAGTTTAACCTAATTTATGAAGAAAAACCCGAAGGGCGACTAACACCTAAAAGCTAAAAGCTCTCCTATATCTCTTCCCTCAACCGGTAACTAAACGCCTCGGCGAGGTTTTCTTGGCTAACGAATTCTTCTCCGGCCATATCCGCGATCGTTCGTGCGGTTTTGAGCAGCCGATAGTACCCGCGCGGCGAAAGCCGGCTCTTGTCGAAGGTTTTCAAAAACTGCTCTGCATGCTTATCGAGCTTCGAAAACTCTTCGGTCTGACGTGAGCTCATTTCGGCGTTAATATGAATCCCCTCTTTCGTGAGTCGTTTTTCTTGAATTTTTCGTACCCGCTCAATATCTTTTTTAACCGCCGCGCTC
>CAZWBU010000002.1:6760-12504 GCA_964632585.1 uncultured Candidatus Saccharibacteria bacterium
CTTCCTCCAGCGTGCTTCGTGCGCAGTTCTTCAAGAGCGACGCGCGGCACGCGGATCTGCAGATCAATGCGATCAAGAAGCGGCCCCGAGATTTTTTTCTGGTAGCGGATAACCTCGAACGCTCCGCAGCGGCAGGCCTTCTCGGGGTCGCCGTAGTATCCGCAGGGACACGGATTCATCGCGGCGATGAGGGCAAATTTTGAAGGCAGAGTTAGTGTTCCTCGCGCCCGGGCGATGTGAACGACGCCGGATTCGAGCGGCTGGCGCAATGATTCCAATACATTTTTAGGGAATTCGGGCAATTCATCGAGGAACAAGATGCCGCGATGCGCCAAGCTGATCTCACCGGGCCGGGGTTGTGAGCCGCCGCCGATAATTGAAATAAGTGAAGCGGTTTGGTGCGGCGACCGAAACGGCCGTTCGCGGATCAAGCCATCAGGACCAAGCCCCGCGGCGCTGTAGATCTTCGTAACCTCGATCGCCTCTTCGGTTTCGAGGTCGGGCAGGATGCCGACGAGCGCTTGTGCGAGCAAGCTTTTTCCGACTCCAGGCGGCCCGATCATGAGCATGTTATGTCCCCCGGCCGCGGCGATGATCAAGGCGCGCTTCGCATGTTCTTGCCCCTTGATTTCAGAAAAGTCAGGCGCGGAGATAAGTTTCGACTTCGATTCGTGAAACTCTGTCGGCTCCACCACTCGCCTCCCTTCAAGGACCTCCATAATTTCTTCCAAACTTTCGATGGGGATTACTTTGATACCGGAGATCGCAGCCGCTTCGTTTGCGTTCTGCGTTGGCACAAAAATAGTTTTAAATTTTTTACGCGAGGCGAGTTCGGCGACGTTCAGTGCGCCAGCAATTGGGCGGAGCCGGCCATCGAGCGCGAGTTCGCCCAAGAAGATCTTGTCCCGATATTCAAACGGCGCAATCTGTTCGGTCGCAAGGAGATAGCCGATGGCGATCGCAAGGTCGTAGTGCGAGCCGGTTTTCTTCACGTCTGCCGGTGCGAGGTTCACCGTGATTTTTCGATTGTCGCGGTTCGGCGGTTTCGTGCCGGAGTTTTTAAGCGCCGAGTTTACGCGCTCTTTCGCCTCCGACACCGCCTTGTCGCCGAGGCCGACGATGTTGAACGCATGAAGGCCAACATGAAGATCAACCTCCACTTCAACAAGCCGCGCGGTAATACCTTCGAGCTCTGCGGAGTGAACCGTTGCTAATTTGCCCGACACGAATATAAAGGCGTCTTAACTCCCCTGTCCCGGCTCGGGAGCAAGAACACCGGAAATTTTTTTGAGTGACTCTTCAGATGGCGGATGTCCCGATGCGATACTGTTCAATGCGGAATCAATTTCATTGATCCTGTTGCGTAGCGTCTGGCCGATCGCCAAGCGATTGCCAAGATCTTCGGCTTCGCTCGCCTCGATCCCCTCGGTGTCATCAACGTCATCACCGAAGTTCTCCGGCTTCTCGACTTCCTGCAGTTCCTTCACAAGCCGATCTTTCTCTGCGGCAAGCGCGAGCTCATATTTCTTCACGTATTCATTCGTCATTGGCATTCAGTGTATCAGCTTATTATTTTCACCACCAGAATACGTCGCCGCTTTGCGGCGAGGATTCACCCCCACACCTACGTGTAGGTGTGGGGGTGAATGGTAGGGTGAAAATAACTATAAATTCGGCTCCAGCCCCTGCTTTTTTGACGCCCATAATCTCGCAAATCGGGCAATTTGACAATTGCCATTCAATATTGAGCAATCTCGGTAATCCACAGGTAATCCAGTTTCATTGCCGGATTATTGAATCCGGCAATTGCCGAATAATCCGGCAATAAATGCGGCAATATAACGGCAATCCGGCAATATATAGTAAAATCAAGCCGATAAACATATTTGTTTATCAAGAAAGCTGTGGATAACTTGTTTGGCGCGAAACACTTGCAAAAAGTGTTTCGCGCCAAACAAAATAAAACGAGTGTTTCGCGCCAAACAAAAGATAGTTTAATCAAATTTATGAACTTTTTCATAGAAACCAGAGTGATAGAGTTTTTTCATAAATTGGTAAATTTCAGGAACATCTGGATCGGAGCCCATATTTTCTATCCATTCTTCAAATTGTTTAGCTTTGTATCCTATGAGCTTCTTATAAAACAGGGGAATAATTATATTTTTTATTTGTCCAAAATCCCTAACAATCAAAATTGCCATTCCATCTCTTTTATATCCATCTTTCCTTTTTCGTGGACCATAGAGATAAACTTTATTTCTTAATCCTAATTTATCACGAATTATGGTCAAAAGTTGAAAATCTCTTTCGGTCATGCCCAAAGAGAAAGTAGGCACTTTATCTCTATATCTTGATCCACCCGATCTACAAAATGTAAAACATCCCTCTCCATCAACAAGTCCACGTATATAATCAAAACTAATATCTATATTCATGGTTTGTTTATCGATAAACACATACTACAGTGTTAGCGTGCAAACATATGAATATGATAACATATTATTATGTCCAGAAGTAAAAGCGAGGTTGGTTTAATAGGCGAAGATCTAGCCGGTCAGTTCCTCAAAAGGAAAGGATTTGCAATCCTAGAGCGGAATCACAGAAATAGGTTTGGCGAGATAGATATAGTAGGCCGGGCGCCGAATGGGACCCTGGTATTTGTTGAAGTTAAGACAATGACGTCCGAGGGCGGGGGAGAGATAGGGCCGGAAGATCAGGCCAGCCGGGCAAAACTAGAAAAAATGCGCAAAGCGGCCATGATGTTTGCGGGATATAAACAGAAACTCATACGTGAAGATCGCGGATGGCGCATCGATCTCGTGGCAATCGTCCTCACCGACCCGCCAACGATCCGTTACTATGAAAATGTAGTTAACTGACCTACCCTTGACAGGCCCATCGCCGTGGGGTTACCATAGAAGCGTGATGATATGAGTCCGCCCTAAAGAGCGGACTTTAAAAATAATCAAAACATGCTCAACATCAAAGACCTATCGAAAGCGATCAAGCAAGTTGCCGAAGAGAAGGCACTCGATCCTGAGCGCGTGATCGAAGCGATCGAGTCATCGCTCGCGGCGGCGTACAAAAAAGAATATGGGACGCGCGGCGAGATTGTTCGCGCAAAGCTCGACACGAAAACGGGCGAAATAAAATTTTGGCGCGTGAAGACCGTTGTTGATGAGACAACGGTGCGCATCGTTGAAAAGAAAGACGGTGAAGAGGATGGTGAAGACAAAGAATGGCGCGAGCACGTAGGTCAGGGAAGAGAAGAGATAATAGATGAGGAGGGCGAAACAAAATTGCCGCGCTACAATCCCGAGCGACACATCTTATTGAAGGATGCGAAGCAAGTGAATAAAGATGCAGAACTTGGCGGAGAGGTAACATTCCCGCTCGAAACGAAAGAAGATTTCGGCCGCATCGCCGCGCAAACGGCGAAACAGGCGGTCTTCCAAAAACTGCGCGAGTCCGAACGCGAATCTATCTTAAATGAATGGCGCGGCAAGGAAGGTCAAGTCGTGAGCGGTATCGTCCAGCGTTTTGAACGCGGTCATGTCTATATTGATCTTGGCCGTGCAATCGGCGTGATGTTCGCAAATGAATCCGTCCCTGGAGAACACTATCGCTCCGGAGAACGTCTGCGATTCCTCGTGCTCGCCGTGCAGGAAGACACGCGCCTTCCGGGCATTATCCTTTCGCGATCACATCCGAAGTTCGTGGCAAAACTTTTTGAGCTCGAAGTGCCCGAGGCGGCAGACGGGTCGGTGGAAATTAAACTCATTGCACGAGAGCCAGGGAGCAGAACGAAACTTGCCGTTGTCTCGAAGGCAGATGGGGTTGACCCGGTAGGTGCGCTCGTTGGACAGCGGGGGACGCGCGTGATGGCGGTCAACAACGAACTCGGCCAGGAGAAAATCGACATCATCGAATATTCGGACGATCCACAGCAGTTCATTACGAACGCGCTCTCGCCGGCCAAGGTGCAGTCGGTTGAGATCTCGCCGCGGCGCGAGGCCCGCGTCTACGTTCCGGAAGATCAGTTGAGTTTAGCGATCGGTCGCGGCGGCCAGAACGTGCGCCTCGCGGCGAAACTCACTGGGTGGAAGATTGACGTGCGCTCGCAGTCGAAGCCGGAAGAAGCCATCAATGGCGGCGCGACATTTGATCCGAATCCCACAGAGAGTTCGACGATCGCCGAAGTCGAAGAAAAAGATCCGGACGAGGTAGCAGGGATCTTGTAACAACCGTCGTTACTCATTATCTATTATCAATTACATGATCGATCAATTCTATTTAGGGTCGGGGATCGTCTCGGTACTCTTCAGTTGGTGGCTCATTTCGTCGCTTCGGAAATATTCTCCGGGGAACGCGAAGATGCTCGAGATCCGTGATGCAATTCGTGAAGGATCAAAGAGCTATCTTCTTCGACAGAACAAAACGGTGGCCGTGGTTGCGGTCGTGATTGCTGCACTGCTTTTTATGACCTTGGGCTCGAACGTTGCTCTCGGATTTTTAGTCGGCGCCCTTGCCTCCGCACTCGCCGGATATCTTGGCATGATGACGGCAGTTGATACGAATTCGCGAACGGCGGAAGCTGCGCGGGATGGGATGAGCAAGGCCTTCCGGGTGGCGTTTCTCGGGGGATCGGTGACCGGGTTCCTCGTCGTCGGTCTTGGCCTCTTTGTTACCGCGGGGTTTTATGCTCTTTTTCATGACGTTACCGCCCTGACCGGCCTCGCCTTCGGCTCGTCGCTCATCTCCGTTTTTGCGCGCTTGGGCGGAGGAATATTTACGAAAGCTGCCGACGTGGGCACCGATCTTGTAGGAAAAGTTGAAGCCGGCATTCCTGAGGATGATCCGCGGAATCCCGGTGTTATCGCAGACAATGTAGGGGATAACGTCGGCGACTGTGCGGGCATGGCTGCGGATCTCTTCGAAACGTACGCGGTAACCTTAACCGCAGCGGTACTCGTAGGCCTCAGCCAGGCGGGGTTTTCTGTCGACCAACTCGCGTACCCATTCGTACTCGGAGGACTGGCAATCATCGCTTCTATCATCGGTAGTTTCTTCGTGCGGTTGAATCCGGGCGAGTCGATCATGGGCGCGCTATATAAAGGACTCATTGCATCCCTCGTGCTCTCGGCGATATTCTTTTACGGCGCGGCGCAGATGTTTTTCCCGGAAAATTCTTGGGCGGTCTTCGCGGCAACGCTCGTGGGGCTCGTCGTCACCGGCCTCATGGTCTTGACGACCGACTACTACACGGCAAAGAAATACCGACCCGTTAAAAGCATCGCGGAAGCGTCGCGGTCTGGACACGGCACGAACATCATCATCGGTCTCTCGGTTGGTATGGAGTCAACCTTTGTTCCGATTCTCATTATTGCGAGTGGAATTCTTGCGGCATATTCGTTCGCGGGTCTTTATGGCATCGCGCTCGCGGCGACGGCAATGCTTTCGGTAACGGGAATTATCGTAGCCATCGACGCTTTCGGTCCGATCACCGATAATGCCGGCGGTATCGCCGAAATGACCGGTGCACCGAAAGAGGTTCGTGAAGTAACCGATGCACTCGATGCTGTGGGAAACACGACGAAGGCGGTAACGAAGGGCTATGCGATCGCCTCAGCGGGTATCGCTGCGCTCGTGCTATTTTCGGGATACACCGAAGAACTTTTCCGAGCCGGAAAAGATACGGCATTTCGCCTTGATGAACCACTCGTGCTCGTCGGATTGCTCTTGGG
>CAZWBU010000002.1:12514-13444 GCA_964632585.1 uncultured Candidatus Saccharibacteria bacterium
CTTCGGCTCGCTCGCCATGAAGTCCGTCGGTAAAACTGCGGGAGTTCTTGTCGAAGAAATTCGCCGTCAGTTCCGCGAGATCAAGGGAATCATGGAAGGAACCGCGAAGCCCGAGTACGGCAAGGCGGTTGATATCGTTACGCGCGCAGCGCTTCGTGAGATGATCGTCCCGGCGCTCATTCCGCTCGCTGCCGTAATTATAGTAGGATTGACCCTCGGCCCGAACGCGCTCGGCGGATTCCTGATCGGTGCACTTATCTCAGGACTCTTCATCGCGATCTCGATGACCTCGGGCGGCGCGGCATGGGACAATGCAAAGAAATATATCGAAGCCGGCCACTTCGGCGGCAAAGGATCAGACGCGCATAAGGCGGCCGTTACGGGTGACACCGTGGGCGACCCCTATAAAGACACGGCCGGCCCGGCGATCAATCCGCTCATTAAAGTGATTAACATCGTCGCGCTGCTCCTCGTGCCGTTCCTATGACCTCGATTAATCCGGTGCGGATCGAAGCTGGACAATTCGCATTATTAAAGTAAAATTCGCATTATTCCCTCCTTCGCTCAAGCTTCGGCGGGCAGGCGCGATTACTCTCATGAATCTCATTCCAACCGTTATCGAAAAAGTCCCCGGCGGAGAACGCGCTTATGATATCTATTCGCGACTTCTCAAGGATCGCATCGTGTTTATGGGTGGCCCAATCAACGACGCCGTCGCAAATACGGTGATCGCCCAAATGCTTTTCTTGGAGCATGAGGATCCCAAAAAAGAAATTAAACTATATTTGAACACGCCGGGCGGATCGGTTACCGCGGGCCTCGCCATCTACGATACGATGCAGTATGTGAAGTGCGATGTCTCAACGATGTGCATCGGCATGGCCGCCTCGATGGGCGCGGTTTTGCTTGCCGCCGGAAAAAAAGGGAAGC
>CAZWBU010000002.1:13454-13966 GCA_964632585.1 uncultured Candidatus Saccharibacteria bacterium
TTGCACTCCCAAACTCCGAGATTCTCCTTCATCAAGTGATGGGCGGAGCGGAGGGCCAGGCGTCAGAAGTCGAAATTACCGCACGGCAGATCTTGAAGATGAAAGACAAGATCAACGAAATTCTCGCGAAGCACACCGGACAATCAAAAGCGAAACTTGAGAGGGACACCGATCGCGATTTCTATATGACCACGGTGGAAGCAGAAAAGTACGGGTTGATCGATCAGATTATTCGGACGAAGAAATGAGTTCCGCGTAATCAGGTTTGTGATTTCTTGCGGAACGAAACCCCGCACCGAAAGCGTAAGCAGACAACGCATGCGCAGTATTATTAAACGCTTTCTGGTGCGGGGTAGGAACCCATTTAGAAATCCGCCTCGCATTGCCGCGGGGCGAATTTCTGTCTAAAATACAGGCATGGGAGAATCGAAACAATCAGGAAGTATAAAGCGCCTTCTCCAAACCGGCGTCTCGCAAGTCATTGATCGCAGTGAGCTCGAAAAGCTTCTCGC
>CAZWBU010000002.1:13976-19622 GCA_964632585.1 uncultured Candidatus Saccharibacteria bacterium
CGTAGTTTCTTCTCGCGAGCGGGAAAAAACTACGGGTGAAGTTGGGTATCGATCCGACATCACCAGATTTGCATCTCGGCCATGCGGTCGTGTTGCGAAAACTCCGTGGATTCCAAGATCTTGGCCACAAGATCGTCCTCATCATCGGCGACTTTACTGCCCAGATCGGCGATCCGTCGGGGAGATCAAAGACGCGCCCGCCGCTTTCGGATGCCGAGATCAAAAACAATATGAAGAGCTATCTCGCACAGGCGGGAAAAGTGATCGATGTCAAAAAAGCGGAGGTTCGTCGGAATAGCGAATGGCATAAGAAAGGGGGATTAAAAGCTCTGCTTGAAACTGCGCGTGGGGTGACCGTTGATCAAGTGCTCGAGCGCGATGATTTTAAAAAACGCCGGGCCTCCGGAGAGAGTATTTCGGTACTCGAAGAGCTCTACTCCATACTCCAGGGTTACGATTCGGTTGCCGTCAAAGCGGATGTGGAGCTCGGTGGCAACGACCAGCTTTTCAATCTCTTGATGGGCCGCCGAGTCCAGCGCCACTTCGGGCAAGCAGAGCAACAGATCTTGACGACACCTCTTCTCGTGGGACTTGATGGTACACAAAAGATGTCGAAGAGTTTAGGAAATTATGTTGGACTGACCGATGAACCCGATGATATGTTCGGAAAAATCATGTCATTGCCAGACGATAATATGGGAGAGTACTTCGAGCTCTGCATTGGCGTCAGTGGCGATGAACTTGCAGCGCTCCGTAATCATCTCTCGCCGCGCGATTTAAAGGCACGCCTCGCGCTTGAGATCGTGGCGCTCTACCACGGAGAACACAGCGCAAAGAAGGCGGAAGAAAACTTCACCAAGGTTTTTTCGAAAGGGGAGTTGTCGGGCGATGTGCCGGAACTCCGGACCGCGAAAAAAAATCCGACGGCGGTTGAACTCGTGATTGCCGCCCGCATTACAAAAAGCAAAAGCGAGGCGTGGCGGCTGGTGGAGCAAGGCGCAGTAAAAGTGAATGAGGTGAGCATGAGAGACCCGCGCGAGAAACTCCGACTCGCATCCGGCGACGTAGTGAAGATCGGCAAGAAACACTTCTTCAGAATAAAGAGGTAGCGCCCGAGAGGCTTGAGAAATTTTTCCATCGCCCGTAAAATGGACAGACGCGCGGGTATCGTATAGTGGTAATACCTTAGCTTTCCAAGCTAAAGCCGGGGGTTCGATTCCCCCTACCCGCTCTGATGTTGTTACCGCATATTCACAGTTTGTGAAGTCAAACGTCTTTAGATGCGGGGTTGATTATTGGAACCGTTTGCGGTAGGTTTAATGCCATAAATGCTCAAAGTTTCTCGGAAAATTAGAATCTTTTTTGTCCTTGCGGTTATCGTCGTCGGCGGGTATATTGCCGGCAGTAAACTGGGGTTGTCTTCGAGTGGCGTAGCGGCGGATTTCAAAAGCGCTCGGCTGCAAGGCGCGATTGTTGCACAAGACATTGTTAATCTTTCAAACGGCGTGTCTTTGGACCTCGAGAAAGTAAACAAGCTTGAGGAGGCGCAAAAGTATACCGATGCGCTAAACATGACCTCCGACATCTTGAAGCGGGCGCAAGAAGTAAAAGCGCGAGCCATCGAGCTCTCCGCTCAGCTTGAAAAAATGACCGGCGCGCTTGCAAGCATAAGGTCGGACGAAGCTCGAGCGGCCGCGCTCGAGTCGATCACGAATCACCTGGCTTTGATCGGCCGCCTCTTGAGTTACAGCGACTACCTTTCGCAACTCCTCAACAGCTTGAACCGCCGCTTCAGCGGACAGCAACTGCAGCCGAACCACATCAAGATTCTCATTTCTCAGATCAACGCTGAAGTGACCGCGATCAACAACTTCAATCGCCAAGCCGGCCAGTCCATGGATCGGTTTGACGAGATATTGAAGGAAAAGGAGTAAGATACGTATTCGAAACGGCCCGTAGCTCAACGGTAGAGCATCCGCCTTATACGCGGCTGGTTGGGGGTTCGAGTCCCTCCGGGCCGACAACGGTTCCTGGCCCGCCCCCACACTTATGCATAAGTGTGGGGGTGAAAGTCCAGGCGCACCCACTACGAATTCAGTTTATAAAAATTCTCGTAGAGTTCGGCGACGAGAATAGGCCCCGTGCCGCCGGGGGTTTTGGTGTAGGAAATTTGCTTATCGCTTATCGCTTCGGGCATATCGCTTGGATCGAAGTCGCCGCACATCTTGCCCGCTTGCCCTGAGCTTGTCGAAGGGCGGCCATACCCGAAATCGATAACAATAGTATTGTTTGCCAGGTGTTTGGCGCTAAACAAATTGGGCACTCCGGCGCCAGAGATCACAATGTCGGCCCCGCGAAGTCGTTCGTGGAGATTCTTGCTCTTCGAGTCGAAAACCATGAGCTCTGCGACGCGACTTTGAAGGTAAAAGCCGATCGGTCGACCGATAAGGAATCCTGCGCCGATCACGGCGACGGTCAGCTCGCGCAGATCACGGTGTTCGAGCTTTCCGCCCGAGGCGGATCCGCCTATGGCGGACAAAATCACTTCGACGGTTGCCACGGCTGGAGGAACGATCGGGTTACGCCCCGAGTAGAATGCGCCGAGCGACGCTTCGCTTAAAACGTCGACATCTTTTTCTTTCGGAATTGCGTTCAATATATAGTGCTTGTTCGTGAGGTGGCCGGGGAGCGGGAGTTGAACGATGAATCCGCCGCAGGTCTTTGCCCCGGCCAACCGTCCGATCTCTTGTCGTAGGTCATCGGTTGTTATGGTTGTGGGCAGTTGATACAGTCGAAAATCAATATCGAGCTCATTCGCGGTTTTTTCCTTTTGGCGCAAGAAGTGCATCGAAGCCGCGTCGTCGCCGACAACCGCCGCGCCAAAAAACTTCTTCCCCACGACGGGAGCGAGTTTTGGCTTGAGGTCTGCGACTAACTGCTCGGCGATTTTTTTACCGTCAATAATCATTGGCTTATTGTACACCAAAAATAGAGCCGCCCGCCCGATGAGTCAAGCGGGCGAAAGAGATAGGTTTGGGATTAGGCCGCTGCCGGTGCGGGTGATGTTTGTGTCCCTGACGTGGCACCGTCGGTTTGCCGCTCAAGTTTCCGGTACACGTATGCGTGGGCGATCATGGTCGTCGGAATCGTTGCGACAAGGCCGACGACGAGTGCAAGCATCCCCACAATGTTAATGCAAGCGAGTATAATGCCGAATACCAGGAGCTGCCAGCGGGCGCCGCGCGTAATCTCTGCACTCCTCTTAAGTGCCGCAATCGGCCCAAGGTTTTTTTCGACAATCAGATACCCGTAAAACTGTACAGCGATGCAAACGATAGCTCCCGGGATGACGAGGAGCATGAAACCGACAAATGCCAAAATGCCAGCAACGACCGCGGAGAGCAGGTAGGTGAAGAAAAAACGGTAGTGATTGAATAGTTCGGCAAACTCTGTCTTGCCGCCGTCGACAAGTTTCAAGCTTATAACCAAAAGACCGAGTTGAATAATGATGGCAGCGATGAAGTTAAGATAGGGGATGAGATAGACAACGATCGACACCCCGAAGATTCCCAGGAACAATCCTATATTTTCGCTGAACGTCTTCCAACCGAATGCAAGGGCCTCCTTCGACGAAAATTGTTTGTGTGGTGTTGAATCAGTCATAGTTATATTCTATCGCATATGGCTCCTTTTTCAAAAAAGAGAAACTCGGACATGATGCATAGATGAAACTAAATCTCCAAATACTCGATCGCATCGAGCGGATGAAGCCCAATGTCGAAATCGGCAAGGTATTTTGCGAATACCTCGGACGTACGATCGCGATAGAAGTCCTTCACGTAACCATCGTGAACGGGGACGACGATCTTTGGTGCGATGAATTTTGCAAATGCAACGATCTGCAGTTGATTCGCCCACGGTGCAGTGATGGGGAGGGCGAGCACGGGAATATTTTTAAACCATCCCAGGCGCTCATCAAACGAATCACCCGTCACAAGGAGTTGTTTATTGAACGCATAGGCCGTATTTTGAGGTTCTGGAATGAGAAGTTTCTCGTGATTTGCCGGAAGCGCATCAACCGCAACCGAGCCAACTTGCTTCTTTCCGGTTTCAAACACCTCGACCGAGATCTCTTCATTATGGAGAAGTTTCTCCGTGTCGGTGTTGGCATAAACCGTCGCCCCGGGATTTCCCGCAAGGATTTCTTTGAGCGCCGCCGGGTCAACGTGATCCACGTGACAATGGGTGATGAAAACTGCGGTAATGCCTTGAAAATCCTTCGCTGAAATGGCATTCTCGTTATGCCGGAAACTAAAGATCCCCGGGTCAACCAAGATCTTGGTATCGCCGTCTTCGATCAAGAGGCACGAATGAATATGTTTTGAGATGCGCATGGCGAAAAGTTAATCGATGAGTTTTTGAAATTCCGTAGGAGAAAGTTCGGCGTCGCGGAGAATCTTGCGGAGAAGTCCGGGACCGATGCTTGAGTGGTGGGGGACGGTGACTGACTTGCGACCAGTGCACGCAAGTCGGATGTGACTGCCACGCTGCCGGACTACTCGGTAACCGATTGTTTCGAGTGCGCGGACGACCGCTTTTCCCGAAAGAATCGGTAGGTCTGGCATGACTAGACGGTAATCGTGTGCAAGCTCACTTCGCTTGGATGATAGTCATCAAGCATTTTGCGATTCCCCTTTTCTTCCAAAACAAGCGCGATGACCTCGCGGATATTCTTGAGTGCCTCATCAAGCGTTTTCCCCTGGCTGTAGCATCCTTCAAAGAGAGGACATTCGACAACATAAAACCCCCCTTTGTCTTTTTCGACGATGAGCGGAAGCTGGGCGCCGGTTCGGAGTTTTGCCATGGTTACACTGTATCTATTCCAAATAGGGAGGTCAAGACAACTGTTTCGCCGCCTACGATCAGCAAACATGCCTGCCTGCCGGTAGGCACGAGTGAATGTGTTTTGAGATGCGCATGGATTAAGTGTACTCCAACGGAAACTTTTTGCAGAGTTTCGCCACCTCCGCCTTCACACTCTTTTTTCCAAGAAGAACGTCGGCAATCAGCGTTGCGATTTCGCGCATTTCATTTCCCCTCATCCCGCGAGTCGTCAAGGCCGGCGTGCCGAGGCGAATGCCAGAGGGATCCATCGGCGGGCGCGGGTCGAAAGGGATGGTATTCATGTTACAAATAATACCCTCGGCCTCGAGGCGTAAGCTCGCATCTTTTCCCGAAATGTTGCGCGCGGCGACATCGACGAGGATGAGGTGTGAATCGGTGCCGCCCGAGACGAGGCGGAAACCGAGCTTTTTAAGTTCATCGGCGAGCGACCAAGCATTTTTGACTACCTGCGTAGCATATTCCTTAAATGCCGGCGACTTTGCCTCTTCGAGCGCGACGGCGATGGCGGCAATTTGGTTCACGTGCGGGCCGCCCTGCAAACCCGGAAAAACGGCGCGGTCGATCTTTTTCGGCAAGTCGCGCTCATCAATGCGAGTGAATATCATCGCAGACCGCGGGCCGCGCAGGGTTTTATGCGTCGTTGTCGTTACCATGTCCGCCCAGTCAAAAGGAGTGGGATACACGCCTCCCGCCACAAGTCCGGCGATGTGCGACATGTCAACCATGAGATAAGCGTGAACG
>CAZWBU010000002.1:19662-24243 GCA_964632585.1 uncultured Candidatus Saccharibacteria bacterium
CATCCCCCTGATATTCAGCCCACATAATTTCCCCGATCTCGCGGAACTTCTTCCAGTCGATGAGGCGGGGATAGGCGGTATAGCCGGCAATGATAAGTTTCGGGTTTTCTTGCTTCGCCAACTCCATAATGGCGTCGTAGTCAAGAAGTTCGGTTTCTTTGTTCACGTCATATTGCACCGACTGCCAGATCTTGCCCGTCGCCGAAACCTTGTGCCCGTGGGTCAGATGCCCGCCCATCGCGAGCTGGAGGCCCATGATTTTTTCGCCGATGGGCACGAGCGTAAAGATAGCGGCGAGATTCGCCGGGCTGCCCGAGTAGGGTTGGACATTCACCGCCCAGGTATTTGGCGCTAAACCAAATACCTCAAGTGCCCGTGACCGTGCGAGCTCCTCGATTTCATCTACCACTTCATTTCCTCCATAATAGCGGGCATGTGGATACCCCTCGGCATACTTGTTGGTAAATACCGACCCGACCGCATCGAGGACATCCTGCGAAACGAAGTTTTCGGAAGGAATGAGGTCAAGGGTCTCGTTCTGGCGTTCGGTCTCCTTTTTGATGAGGTTTTCGACTTGCTTGTCGCGCATTGGTTTCTAGCATAGCACCGCCTATCGTTAAAAAACAATCCACCGCTTGTCCCCGTTAGTGTTTGAGTTGCCGGCACCAGCAAGCTACAATAGTTCGTACTAACTGTTAAATCCTAAATTATCACCGATGATCCTTTCAGACAGAGACATCAAAAAAGCTTTGAAGGCCGGGCGTATTAAGATCAAACCAGCACCGGATTTCAAAACCCAGCTTGGGTCGTGCTCCATAGATCTCCACCTCGGAAGTCGTTTCAGGGTGTTCAAACAATCAAGCCATCCGTACATCGATCTCAAGGAAAAGATCGACAGCGATAAGATAATGGCCGAACACGTTGTTTCTAACGGCGAGGCGTTCATCATGCAACCGGGAGATTTTGTGCTCGCCTCTACCGAGGAAGATCTCGAACTCGCCGATGATCTATTGGGCCGAATTGAGGGACGAAGTTCACTCGGGCGGTTGGGCATCATTGTGCACGGAACCGCCTCTGTTTTTGATCCGGGCTGGACCGGCAAACCGACAATGGAGCTTGGGAACTTGGGCCCCATGCCAATTGCGCTCTATCCGGGCATGCGCATCTGCGCTTTCACATTCGAAGAGATGTCATCTCCGGTCGACGTTCCCTACAGAAAAAAGAAGGGCAACAAGTACGCCGGACAAAAGTCCCCACTCGCCTCAAAACTTTCTGAAGAAGTTAGGAAAGAAGCGGGGAAGAAATAGGCCCTACCCCTATCTTTCCAGTTCCAGAATAGTGTACGTGAGTCCATCGTGCTCCCCATCGCGACGGGAAATTACTTTTGTAAACTGACTGTAGTCGGGAAAGAATGTGTCGCCCTCAAAATCATTGTGGACAATCGTAAGATAGAGTTTATCAGCCTGATCGATGGTGGCGGCGTAAATCTGTCCGCCGCCGATCACAAAAACTTCTTGAGGGTCACGCTCCCCGGCGAGCTTTAATGCTTCGTCAACCGAGCCTACGACGCTACAACCCGGGGCTTGGTAGCCGCCCTCGCGTGATATCACGATATTTAGCCGGTTGGATAGCGGGCGGCCGATGGACTCGTGGGTTTTCCGGCCCATAATGACCGGATGTCCTAGCGTAACCTTTTTGAAATACTGCTGGTCCTCGGGAATTTTGAAAAGAAGTTGATTGCCTTTCCCGAGCGCACGGTTTTCCGAGATTGCGGCGATAAGGCTAACTTTTGGCATCACTGTTTTTCTCGTACAATCCGCCCGCTACCGTGAGTTCACCCTTAAGGGCCGGGTGAGGATCGTAGCCTTCGAGTGTCGCGTGTTCTGGTTTGAAATCATCAATCTCCTTTACAGAAGGGTAGAGTTTCAGATTCGGAAACGACTTAGGTTCTCGGGCAAGTTGTTCCTTCACTTGTTCGAGGTGGTTCTCATAAATGTGGGCATCGCCGAAGGTGTGGATGAACTCTCCCGGCCTCACTCCCAAAACTTGGGCGAGGACAATGTTCAAAAGTGCATAGGAAGCGATATTGAACGGTACGCCCAAGAACAGGTCGGCGCTTCGTTGGTAGAGTTGAAGATACAGTTTCCCATCTTTGATGCTCATCTGGTACATGTTGTGGCAGATAGGGAAGCGAGAAGCGTCCTCGTGGGTGGCCATGGTGTAAAGATACTCTGGGTTCCAGGAGTTAACGATAACATTTCGGGCGTAAGGGTCCTCCCTCAACTCGCTTATTGCCCAACCCAGCTGATCTATTGTTCTTCCGGTTCGGGTTGGCCATCTGCGCCAGAGTTCGCCGTAGATCTTCGGCAATCCGCCGTGTTGTCTAGCAAATTCTACGTCGTTCTTTATCTTCTCAACGAACTCTTCCTTGGTTATGACCGGCAGTTTTCCGTCGTCGGACTTTTTCTTATAGATCTTGTAGGGATAGTCGTCCCAGATATGGACGTTGTTGTCAACCAGATACTTTATATTCGAGTTTCCGGACATGAACCAAAACAGTTCGTGCAGAACGCCTTTCCAATAGACTTTCTTAGTAGTTAGGATGGGAAATCCCCTTGAAAGATCGTAACGCGTTTGGCGACCGAACACGCTGAAAGACACCGCTCCCGTGCCGCGGTCAACGTTTTTCACACCGTTCTCTAGAACTTCTTTTAAGAGATCCAAGTACTGGTACTCGGGATGACTATGGTTCATAAGTTCACTCTATAACAAACGTCTTCTCGGTGCCATAATACTCTTGCCAGTGGGTGTTGTAGTGATCGAACATACGCGCAAGGCGATCTTGGGGAAGTTCGACAACGCCTAAGTCGTTCATAAGAGATCGAAGTTTCTCTTTGGCGGCGCCGGCCTTATCCACATCGTCCACGATCATCTCGAACTCTGCAAGATAGCCATAGCCGGCATTCTTGTCGATACAGACGTTTACGTCACGTCCGAACTTGAAGTCGGTCCGCTCGCGGGACCACTTTGCCTGATAGGTAAAACCCGAACGAAGCACAAGATCGTCGAGCGCAACGAGTGAAAGCTTCGGCGGTTCTGCCTCGAACTCGAGGCGCGCCGTGCCGTTCGCGCTCGTGGTGTCGTCAACCGAGACTTTGAGCACCAAGATAACTTTTTTGTCGGCTTGGCGCGTCCGGAGGGAAAAATTCCTTGCGCGCACGGCGAGGTCCTTGAGACGGTCGATGTCTGGCGGTGAGAGGTAGGAAAAAAGATTCTGTTCGAGCAACAAAAGGTTGCCACCAATGAAATAATGATTCAGCTGTTCATGTGAGCCGAGAGATGTCAGTTCTGCGTCCTTCTCGCGCATCGCCGCGATGAGCTTGTCGGCACGCTCTTTATTCCCAAGTAGGCTCTTGATCTCTATTTCATATGAGTTCGGCATAGGAATCATTATCTCTTTTTGCATCGAGAAATCAAAGCATACCGCGGGGGATTCGGGAGCACGGGGTAGTAACAAAAACAGCCCCGCCAAAGCGGGGCTGTTTTTGTCTTGGGGTGGCTAACGGGGAATCGAACGTCGGTCGCCTGAGGCGACCTCCCAATAGGGCTTCCGCCCTCTTGTCCTCGTCCGCCAGCTGACGGACTCGGTCACCCCAGCGGGGAAACTTCCGTTTCCCCGACCCCCTTCCCGTTCGATCCCCGTTAGCCGAAAAAACGAAAGCACTCACCACAAGGATGAGCACTTCCGTTTCTCTGGGTGGCTAACGGGGATCGAACCCGTGTCGAGGGCTCCACAAACCCTAGTGTTACCATTACACCATAGCCACCATCCCGCTCGACTCGTGGAGAGTAAAGTCGAACCATTTTCGCCTCAACTCTATCGCACCGCCTGGGAAAAATCAATATTCCGTTGCCCCGCGCCCCGCGCCGCGATATGATTAGGGGTAATGACACCGGAGAAACCCCCAGAGTTGAAATCAGATATCGACCTCAAGAAATTTGAGGGCCACGAGCACGAATACTGGAAGCGGAAGTACGATCCAGTATTCCGAAAAATTCGTGAAGAACTTGATATCGAGATTACCGATAATCATTTTTGGTATGTGGTAGATGAATCCGGGCCGACGCCAGAGAACCCGACTCCCACACCTGAAATCCGTACCCGCCACTTCACAAATTTCCACGATTTCATCACTCGAAAAAGAAGTCCAGACGCAACTGAGGATAAGTGGGATTTGATGACGCTAGACAGTAATGGAACACCATCCTCAAAGGAGGGGAGTAAACTCTCAAAACACGAACAACAACTGAAACAGATTAGGGAAGCAGTACGTAACACCCCCGAGGCGTTTCGGGACGAGTATGTCGAAGCCGTACTGCGCGGCGATGTGCCGGAAGATATACGGAAATCGAATCCATTGAAGGGAGAACCATGGCGAGGGATTAGGGAGCAGGCCAAGCAATTACTCGGAGAAGACGAGCACAAAGTTACACCAACCGGGGCGGCTCTCCAGGAGATCTTCTGGGAACACATTCCGCAGGTAGGAGACCACCGGCGTGAGATCAAGACCGCGCTCGCGG
>CAZWBU010000002.1:24253-34017 GCA_964632585.1 uncultured Candidatus Saccharibacteria bacterium
TCGCGGTACACCACGAGATTGCTCAAGTTGAAAAGAATACCGAACATCCAAAGGAAGAAAAAGATCTCGGGTTTCAACTCCGCCTCGCGCGAACCCGCCTTATTGCGGCGCGGCGTCGTCTCCGGGAACTCGTTCCTCATGAAGACCGAGGGCGATATAAAGAGCTCGTTCGGCGCGCCATCTTACGAGGTACGGTTCACGTGGGAGACACCGACATCCTCGAGAAATCATCTGCAGAACCATCGGGCGGTACCGATTCAAAGCAAGATTTAGACAAGTTCAGTATTCGGGAAGCCCTGGCGCGTCAAGGCGAGTTTATGCGCTATCTTGGCGCCTCGGGCGTCGACGACGAGGGGGTGCAGAGCGCTCTCCGGCGAGCGGAGCTCGCGGAAGTCGAATATGCCCATGCGCGAGCAGAGTTGGCGCATGCGGAGAAAAACCGCGAAATCGAAGCGTTCTTGAAGCTGGGCGAAGAGCCAGAAGAAGCGAAAAATCTTGCGCTCGCGGCGGTGTTTGCAAAATTCGTTATCGACGACCGCCTCATCCTCAATCGCGAAGAGTGTGAAATGCTCTCGGAAGATGCGAAAGGCGCAATACACCGTGCGTTCGGGGTCGTTCGAAGAAATGCGTGAGAACAAAGTTATGTACGTGATCGAGCAAGCAAAGATGAACATGCGCAATGTAAAACGTGTCGTTGAAGAGGACGTCATCGAACAACTGGGGTTCGGTAAACTTCCCAAAGCAAAGCAACTGAAGTTGCTCGACGGCATCCGCCGCGCCATTTACGAAACCGTATTGATGCGCATCATGGAAAGCTTGGATGAATCGGGCCGGGCGCGCTTTGTGCAGGCGCTCCACGGGGCAAAAGACGAGGCGGCGATCAACGCCATCCTTGAGGCGAATGCGCCGAATATCGACGCGATTATCAAAGACGAAGTCGCGAGATTTAAAAAAGAAGGTATTGAGTTCTTGAAGAAGTTGAGATAATAGTTCGGTTACTCCGCATTTTTTTGACACGCTTCGACCGGTGTATTAGAATAGGTGTCTGACGCGCACTCATGATCCCGTTAGAAGCCGCGATCGCTTTTTCAATTTCAATTGTCTTGGATAAAAAACACCATATCATATTTAAAAATAAATCCTGCGGATTGCTCGATCGCGATCTGCTTCTAACGGGATGACTAACTTTTACAAGAACATCGTCTGGGCCGTTACGACACTCATCGTGGTCTCGCTGGTTTTTTCGCTAGTCATGGCGCCGGCAAAGGAGCCCGAAAAACTGACCCTCAATCAAGTGGTGGAGAAGATCAACGCGGGAGAGGTCACCGAAATCACGGTAAGCGGCGATGACCTGAAGTTGACCCTCAAAAACGACGCCAAGGCGGTCTCACAAAAAGAAACCGAAGCGGGATTCTCTGAAACACTCAAGAATCTGGGGGTAAATCAAGATGCTCTCAAAAACGTAAAGCTCTCCATTGAGCAACCCTCCGGTTGGCAGTTCTGGGCGAGCATTTTAATCCCCACCATTATTCCGATGATCATCATCGGTATCATCTTCTGGATGATGTTCCGCCAGGCGCGCGGTGGGATGAATCAGGCCTTCAGTTTCGGTCGCTCGAACATTCGGCTCGCCGTCGGCGGCAAGGAAAAGACGACGTTTAAAGACGTTGCCGGATTAAAGGAGGCAAAAGAAGAGCTCGTCGAAGTCGTCGACTTTTTGAAAAATCCCAAGAAGTTCACCGATCTTGGCGCAAAGATTCCGCGCGGCGTGCTTTTGATGGGTCCGCCCGGATCCGGAAAAACCTTAATTGCGAGGGCCGTCGCGGGGGAAAGCAACGTGCCGTTCTTTGCGATCTCGGCATCTGAATTCGTCGAAATGTTTGTAGGAGTTGGAGCTTCGCGGACCCGAGACGCCTTTGCGATCGCCAAGCGCGCCGCTCCTGCAATACTTTTTATAGATGAGATAGACGCGGTCGGCCGCCAGCGCGGCGCGGGCTTGGGCGGCGGAAACGACGAACGCGAACAGACACTAAACCAGATACTTGTGGAAATGGACGGGTTCGATCGCGAGACGAGGGTAATAATTCTTGCCGCGACGAATCGTCCGGACGTCCTCGACCCCGCGCTCCTTCGTCCCGGTCGCTTCGACCGCCGCGTCGTGCTTGACCTGCCCGATCTCGCCGATCGCGAAGAGATTTTGAAGATCCATGCGAAAGGCAAGGCGCTCGACAAGGCCATTGACTTGCACAAACTCGCCGTGCGCACGCCGGGATTCTCCGGCGCCGACCTCGCGAACCTCATGAACGAAGGTGCGCTTCTTGCCGCGCGGAGAAATAAAAAGCTTATCGAACAAGACGATCTGTTCGAGTCCGTCGAGAAAGTGTTGCTCGGGCCGGAGCGCAAAAGCCGCGTCATCTCGCCGAAAGAAAAAGAAATTACCGCCTATCATGAAGGAGGGCACGCCTTGATTGCCGCGACGCTCAAAGGCTCCGACCCCGTGCACAAAATCTCCATCATCAGCCGAGGCTTCGCCGGCGGGTACACGTTGAAGCTCCCGAGCGAAGATCGGCATCTGCGCCTCAAGAGCCAGTTGCTTGGCGACATCGCCGTCATGCTCGGCGGCTACATCTCGGAAAAACTGACGTTTCATGATGTTTCAACCGGCGCGTCGAACGATTTGAAGGAGGCGACGCATCTTGCGCGCAAACTCGTCACCAAGTTCGGCATGAGCGACCTTGGGCCGCAGACCTTCGGCAAAACGGAAGAGATGGTATTTTTGGGCCGCGAGATCACGACCGAACGCGACTACTCCGAGACCGTTGCCTCGAGAATAGATGAAGAGGTGCGCAAGTTCATTCAGCTCGCCTACGACGCCGCCGAAAAAATCCTAACGACAAACCGCAAAGCTCTCGAAAAAATCGCCGCGGTCCTCATTGAAAAGGAAACCCTCGAACAGGAAGAGTTTTACGGCATCTTGAAGCCGTTCAAGATCAAGCCGGTGGTTGTTTAGTGAACAGTTGGCAGTGAGCAGTGGGCAGAGAACCAAAAACCGCCGGGAGGCGGTTTTTGGTTTTGTCTTGCCTGTCCTGCTTGTACTGAGCAGAGTCGAAGCAAGTGAGTCGAAGGAAAAAATCTTGATTTATCGAATGGTTTGGGGGATGATTGGGGTGTTCAATTCCCCGCCACTGTTGCAAGGATTTTTATGGAAAAGAAACATCGCCAACATCTAAAATCGCGCAAGAGCGGGCCGTTTAACCTTCTCTCGAAGGATCAAGAGGATGCGGCAAAGATTGCATCAAATATGGTTTGGAAAGCCATACCGAAGCAATATCCAGGATTAGTATTTAATACCCTTGAATCTTTGGGCTTGAAAGATCTTGATGCTCGTTACGCTCTTGCGTACATAAATCGCGGCGCGAAATTAGCTAAGCTTCCCGAAAGGCAATTAAACGAACTACAAGCTCTTGATTCCGCAAGTGGCATTAAACCTGATGGCGGAATATTCTTCGTGCAATCGAAAAAAGATGGTTTCAATCACATAATTGGAGCACTCGAAGTTAAGCACCAAGGTGAATACGATGGATACACACCAATAAGTGACTCCGATTGGAAGAAAAAAGGTGGCAGCCTAGCGATTCTAAGAGAAAAAAGACCAGCACAAGCACAGGGCAACGCCATAGAAAGATTTGCAAAGAACGCAAACGCAATCAAAACACTAACCAGTTTTTACGGTTATAATCCCTATATTGTTTTTTGTGAGGGATTCGACTTCTTTTTGAAAGAGGATTTTAAGATTTTTGAAAAACAATCTTCTTCAGATCGTTTCAAGGGTAAAGACTCCTCAATTTTAATGAGACTCATAGCGGGCAACGATTGGCTGCCACTTAACAAAATTTATGTAGATTGTTTTCAGAATGGTGACACGCAAATTTGCCCTGCGACGATCTTTGCCCGCATGCCCAAATGGGGTTCAGAAGAAATTGTCAGGATAATGCTCGCGGTAATTGAAAAATCACTCAGCCACCTACATAAAATCGGAGAAATATAGAGTTAGTATTTCTCGAGTATCCAAAGCAATTCTTTGACTCTGATATCTCTATCACGTAAGTTTCTTGAGCCGCGATAGGTGTTATAATTCTGCTCCATTAATTCCCATGTGCCATATTTTGATAGAATCTGCTTAAAAGATCCCATCGGAATGATACCTTCGTCATTATAGGATATGGCAACGAATCTTGCCTTCGTGTTTTTAATCAGTTCATCCATAGCGTCTTCCGCGACACTTCTTTTGTTATACGCGGACCTATTCCAGTTTTTTGCAATACCACTGACCCCATTCTGGATCTCGCGTCCTTTCCCCGCAGTAATAATATTGAGCATAAAGTAATTCGAACCATAGGGATGTTGATTATAAGGGGGGTCATAGTAGACAAGGTCAAAAGTGGGCAATTCGGAGTCTTTGACCAGTTGGTTAGTATCCTTTTTGTGGACAACTACTGAACATTCGAACTCAGAAAAAACTGGCGTATCAAGGGATATTTCTTGTTTGATGCGTGAGAGCGCATTCTCGCCTTGACCACCAAAGTGTCCGATACCATTTCTTTTATGAAAACCTTTAAATACACCCGATGTGTTGTTGTGAACAGAAGCCTTCACAAGCAATGAAGCGAGACAGAGATTTCTATAGGGTTCCGGGATTTGATCGATCAACCTGCGAACGTTATCAATAATCCGAGCGTTTGTATTTGTATAAAAAACTCTTTCTCCTTCCTGTATATTGTTATCGTCTTTTGGTGCATAGTTGCTTTCTATAAATCCTGGCTGTCGAGATTTTGTATTTAGTTTATTTTTATTGAGCCAGCCAATGTATTTTTTCAACTCCCCGAGATCGATCTCTGATTTATTAGTAAGATAAGCTCGATTGACCGTCTCGGAGTAGTCTTCGAGATCGTTAGTATGTATTTCACTCGCGAACGCTTTCAATAGGCGGGCAGATGCACCACTTCCTACAAAGCCATCAAGTATAACAAGTTTCTTTTTCCCGATCCTATTTCGTACCATAGAAAATCCTTGATACAAGAAAGGAATAAGTCTGCGCTTATTCCCGATATAGGTAATAAGATGAGAACCAAAATACGGATTTTTTAAATCTAAACTATCAACTGGGTCTTCAGAGAAAAGGTTGATACGAGTTTGTGGCCTAGACTGAAGCATCTTAGTCTATTCTAGCATTATTAGATCTCTTTTCTAAGGACCCCCACGACCTTTCCTTGTATCTCAACGTTCTTTTCATAAAACGGCTTCATGGTGTGATTTGCCGGAACGAGTTTCACGCGATTTCTCTCCCTATATACTTTCTTAAGTGTAACAGCATCTTTGTCGGGCAGATATGCCACAGCTTTTTCTCCGTTTTCAACGGTTTGTTGTTCTCGGACGATCACGATGTCACCATTCGAGATTCCTTCGTCCACCATGCTCGTGCCTAAGACTTTTAAGGCGTAATGATTCCCACTTCTTCCAAGCATACTACGCGGAACTTCTATGGGTTCAGGGTTCCTGATTGGCTCAATCGGACTACCCGCGGCGATGAGTCCCATTAAAGGGATTTGTACAAGATCCTGTTTGTGATCATTGAATACTTGAATAGAGCGTCTCTTGCCTTTTTCGGTGGTAAGGAGGTTTTTCTTTTGTAGATACGATACATGTTGGTGGATGGTCGGTATGGAAACCTTAAAATGACGAGCAATTTCTGCGAGAGAGGGCGAACCACCTTTTATTCTTTGAAATTTTGAAACGAAGTCCAAAACCTCCGCTTGCCGCTTCGACGGTTTTTGCATCCCCTGGATTACATTATTTGACTTCTGACCCATACCTAAAGTATAATACCTAAAGATAACTTAAACAAAGGGAGTTATCCACAAACAGTAACAAAGGGCGATTTACTAATCTAAACAGCAAACATGCCAAATCCTAAGTATATTCGGAACGTGGGGAAGAGTTGGACGCCTAGAGAGGTTGGCCAACTGCGCTCGTTGGCCAGTCAGAATACTCCTACTCGAGTTATCGGTTTAAAGATGGGGAGGCCAGAGGGCGGCGTCCGTGCGAAGGCGAGCGAACTGAAAGTGTCATTGCGTCCCACGAATCAGTCGCCGTACAACCGGCAGAAATAATCAAGTCATCCCTGTGTGTTGGAAGAACGGCTTATCTTGATTTGACCTCGCGGAGACCCTGTTATATGTTGCTGGGCGTGGCAACATCCAGTATTGCTATCGCGCTAGGACCCATCTGTCAGCTAATAAGCTCGATTCCAAAATCCGCTGCCGGTCAGTTTTGGTTTGTGGTTCGGTTTCTCTGGCCGTGGTACTGGATTTGGATTGTTCTATTTTTCACAGCATGGACCATTGCTGAGAGAATTATCGGCGGAAGTTCTGAGAATGGGTTTTCATCTGTATACAATAGGATCGTAGGCGCAGGTGTTTATGCGCTCTTTCAATTTTTTACGTACTCAGCCCTAGCGTATTTTTGGGGAGATATAGTCTATTGCCAAATGTGGCCGTTCGTCGTGCACTATTTCATTTTCACCATAACCGGTGGTCTGCTCCATATCTCAGGGTTTTGGCCGTATTGGAAGATTCCATTCATCGGTAAGGTCAGACTTTATTAATCCTTTCCCGAAGAGCGCATCGCGGGCGGGCGCTAATTTTTTTGTCCACAAAAAGGTAACGCAGGTGGAGCCGAAGCTCCACCTGCGCGGGTTGGGTTCCTTAAAGAGCGGTCGCCGGCGTTCGGGCCGTCAGACCTTGGGGTACTTGTTGCGGAGCACGACTCTCGACGCGCCAGACACAATGTCGATGAACTTCACGGCAAGCGAGACCTTGTTCACCTCGTTGAGGGTCTCCCAGAGCATCGCGGCGATGTCGTCAATGTCGCCGTGAAGCGGCAGGAGGTACGGCTCGCCCGCGAATGCAGGCAGGGGATCACCGTCGTCCAGGTAAGTCGTGATACAGAGCCCAAGACCCTCGCCGAGAGTCGCGAACGCGTAGATGCTCCGGTCGCAGGCGTCGCTCCATCTCGACTTCCGCAAGACCGCCATCTCGGCGCGGATGGGGCCTTCGATGCGGCAGACGGCCGAGATGCGCGGGGTGTAATTGGGCTTGTCGGGCTCGTACTCTCACCCTCGCATCGTCTCGGAGAAGTCGAAGGATATCGGACTCGTCTTCGCGATGTCGTTGGTCTGGGCTCCGTTCGAGACGGCATAGCAGCTCCGGCCCTCGAGCATCGCGTTGTAGATGATGAGGGTCGGGTCCTTGACCTTGCTCGGGTCGGCCGCCTCCGTGGAGACCCGGCCGGTCGTGGGGTCGTGAACGAAGATGCGGTTCCTGCTGTTCTCGCTTCGCACCATGATCCAGTACGCCTGGACGAGGTGAGCGCCCTCGTCGTCGAAGCCAACGACGATACCCCTTCCTGGATACTTCGTCAGGCTGAGCTCGACGAGGTTGTCTTCGGCTCGTTCAAACATGGCTTTTCGCTCCCTTCAGTTCTCTTCAGTTTTTTTCGGATCTGCACACAATCTAGCCGTTTTTGCATCCGCTGTCCAGTAAAAACAGCTGGAACGAAAACACGATCCCCTTACCGGCCTATTCGCGCGAATAGGCCGGTAAGGATATGGGAGGAAATAGCTCAAAAATCCTTTCCCGAAGAGCGCATCGCCCGCGCGGGGTTATTTTTTCGCCGGGACGCCGTAGTATATCTTGTCTCCGCCTATCGCAAACGCGATACAGCGCATACAGCCGTCGTCAATATCCCCCTTCATCTTCGGCAGTCCTTTTCGGCCATTTGTTCCAAAGCCGCTTTTGAATACTATCGGCAGGAGATATTTTTCCTTTTTCATGATGCTTTTGAATTGAAGGATGGCCGGTACCGCTCGTTTCGAACGTTTTCTGATCTCTTTGCTATCTTTATCAAGAGCCGCCTTAAATTTCTTGGCAGCTTGCGCGAGCGAGCCGCGTGTCCAAGCAAGCGGCAGTCCGCCGGCCCCTTTCCAGACGCCCAGTTCGCTAGGTGATGTGACTGCCAGAAACCACTCGGCTTTATTATACGAGCGGAGGCGCTTTGGATAATCAATACGTCGATCGAGCTGCTTCTCGCTTAGTTTTTCGACGGCGCGGTTCGCTTTTTTGAGCGCCGCAAGATATTGCACACGCGTCGGTGGCTTGGTGTGGTATCTTCCCGCGATCCCGATCCTCCGCAAGAAAGGGGTAATGACGAAACTACGCTTTACGTCAATTCGATCCGCGGGTCGTATGGTCTTCATATGGTGCGCGGTTTCGATTACGGCAGGAGCGACTTAATAGCTTTTGCGTTCAGCGTGTACGCACGCACGAAGGAGTCATCCACGTGAGCGTAGAGAATTCCCTCGCCCGCGCCGGTCGGAACAAAGTGGCTTGCAAAGGTAATCGTTCGCGCTTCGCTATCTTCGATAAACGGTTCGGGTGTTACCCATTCTATTTTGCCGTTTTCGTAGTCATAGATAAATAGGCCAACGGAAAACATGCCATGCCTTACTACATCACCTTCATGCTGGTTGGCCTCCCGACCATTCATAATACCAAGCATTTTTCGTTCACCAATATCCATAAAACCCTTTGGTAATAAGGGGCCCGGCGACGCATGCCCGCCAATCCATGGGATATGATGATCTGCCGGATGGAATGCTTCATCACCCCATTCCCATGGTTTTCCCATATCTTTTACTTTTGCAATGCGAACGGTCGAGTACCGATCGCCTCTTCTATCACTTGATTCGAATAGATTATACCGAAAACCTTTACGATTGAGCGGCGCTACGGAAACCTCCTTCGCCCTTCCGCGACTCTCATTTGCCACGAGTACCGGGTCGGTCATTTCAAGCGAACGGAGGTCGTGGCCTACGGCATGTCCGAGGTGAGTAATTGTTCCCTTTTTGCTTTTGTGGCGAAGCGGAATGGTGAAATACACATGCATGAGGTCCGTATTCTCATCAATCCAAATATCCGGATCTTCCAATCCGATAAAATCGAATTCATCGCCAGCCAGTTGTTTTATGATATCATTTTCATTTTTCATATCGAGTCGCTCGGCAATTCGAAAATGATCGAGTGAATCTCCGCGCACGATATGTAATTGACTGCGGTCCACATATCCTGAAATTTGAAGATCTCCGGTGCGGCTCGTTATGCAACGGATGATGCCTTCCCGATTTCCGGTGCGCGGATCAAGCGTGATTGCCATCACGTGCTTGAACCGTTCGTCAGTTTCAACTGCTTTACCTGGGTGTTCAATGTATGGTTTCTGATTTTTCATATTCTGGTGTGTCTATTGTACCAAACTCGCACCTATTTCCAAAACAAATGATGTCGCACGCTCCGCGTGCGTGGTGAAGCGAAACTGAATCGTACGCTCGGAGAAAGCCCCACGCACTGGCGAGTACGCCAGCAACCCCGAAAGAAAAAACACTCCTTGCATTTCTGATTTGGCGGGGGTGAATTTTTTCTTGAAAAAGGAAAGGGTGTTTTTCTTTCGGGGTTCTGCCCTCCAAGTATTCGGGCAGTGCGTGGGGCTTCAATGCGGACGAAGTTTTGGCAAAACTATTTTTTGGGGAAAGGATTTGCCAAAACTTCGGCTGATTTGTTTTTGAATTCGGATGTCGCAAATGGAAAAGGAGGGGTTTGGGGAGGAATTTTCCATTTGCTCCGCTGTTTTGTTTGGGGGAAATTCGGGCGGGC
>CAZWBU010000003.1:0-9605 GCA_964632585.1 uncultured Candidatus Saccharibacteria bacterium
TGGCGATTTTAAGCTGGGGGGTGAAGCGCTATGTTGTCGGAGCAAAGACATTGAAGAAATCCTAGCACATGAACCCCGCACCTTTGGAGGATATTTATCGTTCGATATAACCATGATAAAAAATATCGATATGCAAAAATGGTCGTTCATACAATCGAGTGGAGGATTTTGCGCTCCGGGCCAATCCTCCAAAGGTGCGGGATGAATAAGTACCTCATTCTCATCGGCATCGCCATCCTCATCATCGCGGGCGGTATTTCTTATCGGGTCTTCTTTTTGGCTCAAGAAGACAAGCCGGTCGTTACGGGAGTCGTACGGGCGATCACCATTACGGCTCGGGAAAATGAATGGGGGTTTGAACCGGCGGAAATTCAAGTAGATCGGGGCGACAAGCTTGTGCTGACCGTTATCAATGAAGACGACTACGACCATGGCTTCGCCATCGATGCATTCGGCATCTCCCAACGCATGCCGGCGAAACAAACAATCAAGGTAGAATTCGTCGCAACACAGGCCGGTGAGTTTCCGTTCTACTGCTCGGTCCCCTGCGGCGAGGGAGATGTACCGGGCCTTGGCCACCGAACTCACTTCGATATGGTGGGCACCATCAAGGTGAAGGATATCGTCACCCCCAAATAATTTTCAAGTTGCAATTCTCAATTTTCGAAAAACGAAACGGCTTACGAAGCAGTTAAACATCATTTGAAAATTGTAAATTAGAAATTGAAAATTTAAACCTTATGACCAAATATGTACTTAAAGTAAAGGGTATGCACTGTGCCTCGTGCTCGGTTTTGATTGACAAACTCATCGGTAAGCAGCCGGGGATCAATTCAATCAAAACGAGCTACGGCGCGGAGAAAACTTCGATTGACTACGATGAGTCGAAGATATCGCTCGAGAAGATCGACGGCTTTATCAACCAGCTTGGCTACGACCTCATCCGCCCAGACGAGGCCGCTCATATATCTGTCGAAGAGGAGGAGGCGCGAGAAGCTCGCCTCATTGCCGAGTCGCGGCGGCGAGTGATTGCCGCATTCACGCTCTCCCTGCCCATCATCATCTATTACATGTCGGTGCACATGTTTAATCTGCAACATGTGCATGCATTTAATGGCATAGATTTGAATTATCTGTATTGGGTCCTTTCGACCCCGATTCAATTCGTTATCGGGTGGTCATTCTATCGGAACTCATATACGTCCATTCGCGTCGGCTCCGCGAATATGGATGTTCTTGTTGCACTCGGCACGTCAGCGGCCTATTTCTACTCAATGTTCGGTTTTCTCTTTTTCAATATCGACCACCCCTTCTGGGAATCATCCGCGGCGCTCTTGTCGTTTATCTTGCTTGGGCGATATTTTGAGGCCGTCGCGAAGGGCAAGGCCTCGACCGCCATCAAGGAACTTTTGAAACTTGAGGCCAAGGATGCCCACGTCCTTCGGGGTAATGCGGAGGAGCTCGTGCCGATCGACAAACTCCAAGTCGGCGACGTAATTGTCGTGCGTCCCGGAGAAAAGATACCGGTTGACGGCGTTATTATCGAAGGAAAGTCGCACATCGACGAGAAGGTAGTAACCGGAGAGTCGTACCCAGTTTCAAAGACCGTGGGTGATGAAGTCATCGGGGCCACGATCAACCAAGAAGGACTCATCAAATTTAAAACAACAAAAATCGGAAAAGACACGTTACTGTCGCAGATCGTTGCCATGGTCGAGGAAGCCCAGGCATCGCGCGCGCCCGTGCAGGATCTCGTTGACCGAATCAGCGAATACTTCGTTCCGGCGGTCGTCCTTGTATCGGTCGCTGTCTTCGCGCTTTGGTACTTTGCCATCGTTCCGGACGATCTCCGCTCCGCGCTCACGAAAATGATTGCCGTTCTCGTCATTTCGTGCCCATGTGCTATGGGACTCGCGACGCCCACCGCGCTCATCGTGGGCATTGGCCGCGCAACGAAGTTCGGCATCATTTTGAAGGGCGGGGAGGCGCTTGAGAAGGCCTACCGCATTACGGCGGTCGCTTTTGATAAAACGGGAACACTTACCGTTGGCAAACCCACGGTTACCGATTTTGTTCTCTTGGACGACGCTCAAGAACAAGCAGCTCTTCGGATCGCCGGTGCCCTCGAAGTGGGATCGGAACATCCGCTTGCCCGCGCAGTCGTTCTAAAAGCAAAAGCCGAATTTGGCGGACCTCTTCCAAACGTCGAAGAGTTCGAAGCCGTCGCGGGACTCGGCGCACAGGGGAAGATTGACGGCAAACGGGCCCACATCGGTAATCAGGCATTCATGGAAAAGATCGGTGTGCCAGTCACCGATCATGCCAAACAAGTAGATGAACTTCAGGATCAGGCGAAAACGGTTGTATTCCTTGAATACGATACGAAGCTCATTGCTATTTTGGCCTTGGCCGATGCCTTGAAACCGAGCGCAAAAGAGGCCGTTCAAGCGCTTCAGGCGATGAAAAAAGAGGTTATCATGATCACGGGAGATAATCCGAAAACCGCGGCCGCGATTGCCCAACAGATTGGCATCACGAAGTTCCTCGCACAAGTTCTCCCTGGCGACAAGGCGAATGTAATCAAGAAGTTGCAGGCGGAAGGCAAGACGGTTGCCATGGTCGGCGATGGTATCAACGACTCCCCCGCCCTTGCACAAGCGGACGTCGGCATCGCGATTGGATCGGGAACGGACGTGGCGATCTCAACCGGAGAGATCATTCTTGTGAAAGACGATCTCCGAGATGTCGTGACTGCTATTCAACTTTCCGGCAAGACCATCAAAAAGGTTTGGCAAAACCTCTTTTGGGCATTTATCTATAACGTCGTGGCGATTCCCATCGCGGGCGGCATCCATCTCCTCGTTACCCAAAGCTCGTTCGGCGTCGCAGCGCCGTGGATAAAATCCATCGAGAAGCTAGGATCTGTCGGCAAGGCGTTTGCGAGCCTCTCACAAACCACCCTGCGCCCCGAGATCGCCGGCTTCGCCATGGCGTTCAGCTCGGTGTCCGTCGTGGCTAACTCCCTTACCCTCAAGCGGTATGTGCCCTCGATGGAACGGAAGAAGGGCAAGAGTTAGGCATTGGCCGCGAGCGTGTTATAATGCATACCATGATGGAAGTTACGTTCAGCATCCCGGGGGAGTGCATCCCTGCCTACAATATGGTATTGTTTCTCTAAATATAAATATAATCTCAGAAACATGGCGAAACTTGATTTTCATATTGACGGAATGCATTGCGGGTCCTGCGCGGTTGGCATTCAGATGCTCACCTCGCAGATGGAGGGCGTCAAATCTGCCGAAGTGAGTTACGAAAGCAAGAAAGGTACCTTTGAGTTTGATGAATCGAAGGTTAAGAAGGAAGATCTCATAAAGTCCATGAAGGAGCTCGGCTATACCGCGACTGAGGCGACTGGGTAGTCGAATGGCAAATGATGAACGGTGAACGACAAACGATAATGCTAAAGAGCAAACGTTAAACACTATTACATCCGACGATCGTCGGATGTAATGGTGTTCGTCTAGTCTGTCCGTTTTTTACGGCTCTGGTGCGGCGGTGCTGCTTCGATTGCCTTGTTCGATGATGATCGGCGCGTGATTCAGGTCGCGGTTTGCAAGATAGCCGAGCGCAAAACTAATACTTGAGACGAGAAAGATGATCACGCCGAAGATGATCTCTTTCCGGTATTGCTCCAGTTTTTCTTTCGCGGCGTCCATCATGAGATTCTAGAACTGCAAATACGTCTCCCACTTTTCATAGAGCGCCCGCGTGGCCCGGAGGTCGCCCACATTATACTTCGCGATGTCGAGGTATTTTTTCTTTTTGAAGAGGGGCCCGACATCATCGCCGGTCACGCCTCCTGCTTTTGGACTTTCGATGCCGAACGCCCGGCTCCAGAGGTGTAAACTCCCCTTCCGGCGCGTCGCGCCATAAAAGGTCAACTGCTCCATAAGATCAATGTGAAGCGCGTCCGGATTGTGCTGATAGAGGTAGCGTCCGCGCATCAGGTCCTTGGATGGACGGATGCCGTGGATTGCCGAGCGGATCATCAAGAATGGCACGTCGAATCCCCTGCCGTTGAAGGTAATAAACACCTGATAATGTTTCGATGCGTCCCAAAACTTACGAAGCATGTCAACTTCAGTCATTTGCTTGAAGGTGATGCCGCCCTCCGTCGTCTCGGCGTTTTTTTGCCCCGGCGCCTCGTAGTACACCGCCCCTTCATTCTTGTAGTAGTCGAGCATCCCAATGGCAATAATTGCCCCGGTCAATGGCGAAAAACCGAGACCGTTTTTGAGGTCCTCGAGGGCCGTTTTGTAGCCCTCTTCGTCATCCGATTCCCGTTTGATCCACCGCGTCAGATTTTCCTTCGTTGCCTCGTCGAGCGTTTCGAAGTCCTCCCCGACGGTTTCAACATCGAAAACGAGCTTGTTTATGGTTGACATGGCGTGGATTGTAGCATAGAATTGAGGTTACTCAATAGATATGCGAAGGAATGGCATCCGCCTTCGCTCCGGCCCCGGAGCTTCGGCGGGACGCTCATGTTTTCAGCCATTCGCTCCGCTCATGGGAAAACATGGCGCATACTAAAGCTGGAGGGTCAACGAAATTAGGGCGCGATTCGCGTTCGAAGCGCCTTGGCGTCAAAATCCAGGACGGTGAGCCCGTTGCCGCGGGAGCTATCATTATTCGCCAACGGGGCACGAAATATCATCCGGGCGAAAATGTGATGCGCGGAGGCGACGACACGCTCTACGCCGGACGAACTGGTACGATTCGTTTCTCTACGAAGACGAAACGAGGATTCGATCGAACGAGCCGGAAGGTCACGGTTGTGACCGTAGAATAATCTTTATATTTGCTTTCAAACCGTTTTTCAGATCGGCGACCACTAAGTGGTCGCCGATCTGTTTTAAGGGGTGATCAAGCACGATGTCGATGCGCTCCGGGCCGAGCAGTTTTCGATTGCGCAGTTCTTTGAGGATCATATCCTTCGTCACTGATCCAAATACTGATCCGCGCACATCCGTTTTCATAGAAAATTCCAAGACAATCGTTTGTAAGGATTCGCGCAGCGTCTCGAGCCGTTTCTTCGTCTCCTCGTGCCCTCTCATAAGACGCACCTTTAAGGCATTCAATTTCGCTAGATTTCCCGGTGTTGCCGGTTCAACAAGGCCTTGAGGAAGAAGCTGATTTTTTGCGAACCCGTCCGCAACGTCTTTCACTTCATACTTCTTCCCGCGTCCACGAACATCTTCTAAGAATATTACTTTCATATTCATAGATAATTCAAAATTTAAAAATCAAAATGGAAAATAATGGAGTCCCTGCGGGACAGCTTTTGAATTTCGCTCATTGTTACATTTTACATTGTCATTTTGATTTTTGATATTTACACTTTAATCTTTTTCGATCATGCCCCGCATAACTTCTAATGCCTTGGTGAGCTGAACATCGTTTTCGGATTCCACATCATCTTCAGATGGCTTGACGATAATATCCGGCTCCAGCCCCCCATTTTCTAGAATCTTGCCCGAGGGGAGAACCCAGTGCGCGATAGTGATTTTCATAGACGATCCGTCTTTGAGATCAAGCACCTGTTGAACCGTGCCCTTGCCAAAGGTCGTTTCACCGATGAGCTTGACATTTCGATTGTCGCGAAGCGTCCCCGCGAGAATCTCGGACGCCGATGCGGATCCGCCGTTGACGAGCACGACGACGGGAAACTTCGCAAGAGCGCTGTTTCCTTTCGCTCGAAATACTTCATCGACGCCTGCGCGCGTCGCCTCGCTCACCACGACGGTATCTCGCGGCAAGAACCACCCGGCAAGCTGAACCGCGACTTCAAGATACCCTCCAGGATTATTCCGCAGGTCGAGTACAAGACCATGCGAGCCCTGGGTCAAGGCCTTGAGCATCGCATCATAGAACAGTTGGGACGCGTTCGCATTGAAGCTGTAGAGTTGCACATAGGCGATATCGCTGTCCTTCATGGCGAAATCGAGCGTCGGCGCGGTGATTGTATCGCGAACGATCTTGATATCTTTTGGTTTTTCGAGCTCTTCTCGCATAATCGTGAGTGTTACGGGCGTTCCCTTCGGTCCACGGATCATCGTTACCGCCTCGTCAACCGAAAGGCCTTCAGTTGATGAAGTGTTTACCGAATATATTGCATCGCCCGCCTTGAGCCCCGCTCGCTCCGCCGGAGATCCTTTGAGCGGTGCGATGATAACGATTTGATTCTTCTTCGAGCTGATCTCGGCGCCGATGCCGCCGAAGCTCCCTTCGACGTCTTCTTCAAATCGTTTGCTGTTCTCGGGATTAAAAAACACTGAATGAGGGTCGCCGAGTGAACTTATCAAACCTCCCAGAGCGCCGTAGACGCGCGTGTTCGCGCTCACCTTCTCCGCGTTCAAGTAGTTGGTGTCGATCAAGTCCCAGGCCTGCCAAAAGGTGCTAAAATCAACGCTCGCCGCGTTCCCTTGCGCGTCGATGCCGTCGACACCCTGAACCACGATGGTTTTCGGATGGTTCTCTCCCACGTAAATGCCCACAAAGAGGCCGCCTACGAAGAGGATGCCAGAGGCGCCGACGAAGAAAGCTATTTTTCCGATTTTTTGCATTACCAAACTTTACGAGTAGTGAAGGCCACTCTATTGTACCGGATGACCGATGACGGGGCAACACATATTGAATAAAGAAGTTCGATATCCTACAATTGGCACCATGGATCGAGAGACATACCTTGCAACGCTCAAAAAGCGGGCTCGGGATTCGCGGATCCACAAAAAATATCAACTCGACGGCCTCGAGATCGCCGAGATCCTTGGTGACGAGAAACACAAGTCGCTCTATATCAAGCTTGCGAAGAACGGAGATGCGAGCGAGCTTCGGCGCCTCGCGAAGACGGTCGCCGAACAGGAAAATGTTCGCAACAGGGGCGCTCTTTTTATGTATCTCTTGAAACGCCCAACAAAAACAGGAAAAACGAAACGCCGAAAACGCTCGCATGGAAAAAGAAATACTGACCATTAATCGATCGCGCGACGAAGTGTTCCTCCACGCACGCACGCTCCCCTTTGTATTTCTTGGCAAAGGAAAACTGCGCGTTGGTGATGTTGCTCTCTCGGTTAAGGATCTCACCGCACTCATCGCGCGAATGAAGCGTATCATGCGCCTGGCAAACGGCGTGGGGCTCTCGGCGAACCAGATCGGCCTCAACTATCAGCTCTTTGTCGCCGCCGTCCATACGCCCCAAGGTGAGCCCAAGTTTTATGCCATCTTAAACCCGACCATCGAAAAGACGACGGGTGGGACCGTGACGCTTGAAGAGGGGTGCTTGAGCATTCCGGATACCTATGGCGATGTTCCCCGCGCCCGCCACGTAACACTGAAGGGTTTTGACAAGAATGGGCGCGCGGTGAAGATAAGGGCCTGGGACCTCCTTGCCCGGGTCTTCCAACACGAAGTTGATCACTTGAACGGCAAGCTCTTTAGTGACCGCACGAAGTTGCTCCGCCGGATGTCCACTGCATAATGCCCGGTGCGACAACTTCGATGGGGCCCTGCCCAAGAAGGTGCGTTAGACGTAATGTATACAATCGATATGTTAGAAAACTGTACATCTTGTTTTATGATAAGGTCGTATTATAAATCGAAGTTGTAGCACCGGGATGCGTTACATATTTTTTGGCACGCCAGATTTTGCTCGAACGGTTCTTGCCGCGCTCCTTGATGCGCACATGGCGCCCGTCGCTCTTGTTGCAAATCCCGATCGGCCGGTCGGAAGAAAAAAAATCATCACTCCTCCGCCGACAAAACAGCTTATTACGAGTGGACAGCGGACAGTGAGCAGTGAGCAGGAAGGTATCGAGATCATTCAGCCGGAAAAATTGGAGGCAATACGCGATAAGCTCTCCGCGCTTCGGCCGGAGTTCTTTGTCGTTGCGGCCTATGCAAAAATCATTCCCCAGGCCGTCCTTGACATACCCAAGCTCGGCGCAGTCGGCGTTCACCCCTCGCTCCTTCCCCGTCTTCGCGGAGCATCTCCCATTCAATCGGCGATCTTGAATGCCGAGCCGCGAACCGGAGTGACCCTCTATCGTATGGATGCGCGTACGGATCACGGGCCGATTATCACCGAGGAACCGCTTGCCGACTACGAGGTGAACGCGGAGACGACCGCGACACTCGAACCGCGGCTCGCCGCGCTTGGCGGAAAACTCCTCGTTCGGCACCTTCACGAATTTGCGGCCGGACACCTCGCGGGCCACCCACAAGATGAATCGCGCGCTACTTCCACACGAAAATTCACTATTCAAGATGGATTTGTTCCGGAAAATGAGCTCACGCGCGCGGAGGCAGGCGAAACGATCGCTGCGGAGCGAATTGACCGTCTTATCCGGGCGCTAGGCCATGAACCGGGGGTTTGGACCATACGCGGCGGTAAGCGGATCAAGTTGCTTGAAGCCATGTTGCGAGAGGGCCGACTCGTTTTAATGAGGATCCAAACTGAAGGCAAAAAACCCCATGGCTTAATTCCTAATATCTAATTCCTAATTCCTAATTCCTACCCTGCGTTAAAGTTTCTGCTCTATCTCCCAAAGTTCTTTGCCAACGTAGTTCTTGACCGTCTGCAGATCACGGAATATTTTCTGCTCAAGTTCTTCCTCTTCTTCGGTCAATCCTCTCGATGCCTTTGACTGTTCTAAAAGTTTGAACTCCGACTGAATATCTCGATGCAATAGAGCAAACCCGCGCCGAACTAACTCTTCGGCATGCCTCGTTTCTTCGACAAACTTTGCGTGCTTCTTCTTGCCCGTTCGATAATGGTAGACCATGGCGCCGAATAGGATGATGAGAATGATGAAGAGGATAATAGCGATCACGAGGAATACGAACGCATAGCTCAAGCGCGATGACCCCAACTGGAGTGCCGTCGGCGATACGGTGAGTTCAACCTGTGGACTCGGTGGACTCTCGACCGGGCCGACTTTGTTCTGCACCCATACCATATAGTTACCGCCCGAGAGGAACGATGAATGGGTATAGAACCATTTCCCATTCTTATCGACCTCGACATTATGACTTCCTGTTTCGCCCGTCTGAAGATTTTGAAGATATACGACTACCACACTGCCAGCAGCTTCCGTACTCCCGCTGATGTAGAAAATATCCTGATTCGAGATGTTCCGAGCCACGACATCGATGATTGGCGGTGATAACTCTACCGTTTCAGCACGCGCAGTTGGCCCCAGAAACAACGAGGCAAGGCCTACGATGCCGAGGAGCAGAACGAAGGCGGTTTTCTGGTACTTCTCCTTGAGCGTTTTCAGCTCCTCGAGTTGGCGCCGGACGCTGTCGGGTAACTCGCCGGATTCAAGACGTTCATGGGCCATTCGGTGACGAGTCCAAAAGACGCGAACGAGATAACCGAGAATGATGATAAGTATAAAAATAATAATATATACCCACATCCAGGAAATGATGACGTTACTCCGCACTTTGATGCCCTGGTTCAGAACAATGTCGAAGATGTGAGTTATGATCTGGAGCCGCTGGGTCTTTTGGAGGTAGTTTCCCGCCTGGTCAAACGCGCGCACCAC
>CAZWBU010000003.1:9615-13190 GCA_964632585.1 uncultured Candidatus Saccharibacteria bacterium
GCGCCGCTGGTCGTCGCGGGTGATGACGTAGCGGAGACCCCGATGGCGCATCGCGAGCCGCACCCCGTTCGAGGGGCGTGACGGCGTCGCGAACGCGCGCACCACGACGTCGTAATCTCCAAATTCGAGCTCTGGAGTAACATATGGGCTTTTTGCTTCAACGAATAACCCCTGCGCCCCTTTTGCTGCTCCAGCTAAGGGTATCTGGTTGAGTGAGATGACTTGAATTTCGTAATGATCAATCGACGATAACTCATCCGTTGTTTCGAACATAACGGCAGGTTTTCGAATGGTCGTGCGATCGCTCGGAGATATCTGAATGGGAAAATCGGCCGGAGGCGTTGTATCTATATGGATAGCATAGTGTGTTATCCCGCCCCAGTTCCCGTCGCGAAGTGTCTTGATGTGAAAGTAGTGAATGCCATCGGCAAGATTCTTATATGTTTGTCTCGTCTTATCTCCATCCGAAATATCGTCGGGGGCATCAACCGGCTGATCGCTCATCACATAGCTGAATCCCGTCACCTTATCTTCGTTTGTCGTCCATTCGAGTGACACAGTTTTATTGCTGTACCACTTTTCTTGATCGGGATGGGTAGCCGAGGTAACCGCCGGGCCCGCAGGCGGCGGCAGAATAAGATGGAACAATCCGCTCGTGGTTTGCCCCAAGATATTTGTACCTCTGCCGTCATTCAAGAGCACTTGCGAATCTTCGCCAAAGCTCACGAGTGCGGTACCAAGGCCAACAACCCGAAAGGTAATTTGAGAAACTACGCCTGCGTCCGTATTGACACCGGGAGTTGGGATGGCGCCTTGAAATCGCAGAATGCCTTTTTGATTGTCATAGGTTGGTTGGGCTACCCAGATCTGGATCAACGACTTTCCGGCTGTTGGACTCACGATCTGTAACTTGCTTGCGGGAAAGTACAATGTGGCGTCAACGGCGTTCACATTATTGCCCGACGTGTTGAGATATACTGCAACGCTAAACGTGCTCCCGACGACAAAGGTGCCGCTCGCCGGCCCAACGTAGAGCGATGCGGGATTCTGTGCGTGCACGCGCAGAGCAAACACCGCAGCTCCACCGATGGTGGCGATGGTCACTCCACTCCATACAATCGCGGCAATTATTTTTCTCACGATAATACCACGGCTATAGTTTGTATAACGTATGCCTTACATTGTACCACGTCGGTGAGCGCGTTTTCGACGCCGGGCGATAATGAACCCGATGACGAGGATGAGCACCACCGCGATTCCCAACCAGATACTCTTCGTAAGGAGCGCCCGTTGATCATAGATCGTCGCCTCGACGATGTTGCCCGCCGTATCACTCACGCGCATCTCCACTGCCCAGGTGTCGTTTGAGAAGGCGGTTGGATTGCGGATGAGCGACCAGTTGCTCCAGGAAAACCACGATCGCGATCTCCCTTCAACAAGCTTTATTCCAGAGTCGATGTCTGCGACCGAAAACGCCAGCAGTTTCTGTCGCGGATTAATGGGGTCTGGGGCAAGTTCAGCATACTTGATGGTCGGCGGGCCAAAGTCCGGCGCGGTGTGCGGAGGTCGAGGCACAGGTGGCGCGGATGCCGAAAATACAACCCGAAGCGGAGTAAAACCAGGAACGACCTTCGTTCCCTTGCCGTTCGAGAGATAGACAGCGCTCGTTCCAATGTATCGGATCACCGTTGATGTTGCATTGGCATGCGGTATGAGGCGTAGGGTTAAAAGCTCACCCTTCGTTCCCAAAAACGGCTCGATGCTTGCGCCATTGAACGTAATGGCTCCGCCGCGCGAGACGAGCGGGAGTTGTTGCCATACGGTAATGAGCGAATGACTATTATCGACACTCACGAGATCAACTTCGTTCGGGTTGATAGAAAGCGTCAGGCGATACGCGTTTAATGCTTGATCCGAATCAACTCTGGCGTGTACTTCGAACTCCTCGTTCGGCCGAACGGTCGCAGGGCCGACGAGCTTGAGTGACGAAGATGCGAACGCGAGCGTCGGTAGCAACACCATCCCTGCAATGAGAGTGTTCAAAACCCAGCGTGTATGTCCTCTCAATGGAGAAAATATTTTCATGGGTTCTAGTCCGTCCAATAGTACATCATGACCGAAACGTCAAAGAGGTCAACACGACCATTTCCGCTGAAGTCGTAACGGGCGATAGCCGGTCCGACACGATCGTAGTAGTAGACCAAGATCGAGAGGTCGACCATATCAACTTTGCAGTCTCCGCTTAAATCAATGCGTGCGACAATTTCTGATTCGCAGGGCGATGGCGGTTTGGGACCGACGATGATAGTAATTCCACCACCACCGCTTCCTCCTCCACCCGGCGCGGGTGGTGGGGGTGGTGGCGGAGGCGGTGGTGGAGTCGAGGTGGGAACTGACGTGAGCGTGGGATACGTTTCATAGGAGTCGAGAACTGTTCCGGACGATTGGATCATACGGAAAAACCAAGAGCTCGACGTTGCTGCGGAGGTATTCACGAGCGACCAGTCCCACTCCCCTTCTTGGGTTGGCAGGACGTCATTGGGAGATGCCGCCGATGGATTCGATTCGCCGTAACTTTCGCCAACGTCTGATGCTGATAAAACCGTCGTGACGATGATCTGCCCATCTGCTACACCCGGATTGTCCAAAAATGTCCACGCGGTTGAGCTCGCGACACTCGTCCACGGACCAGAGGTCACTGTTGCATATTGCAAGAGGAACGTCGCTCCCGAGACGAGCGTGAGACCTGAGTCGCCAAGGTTCATCCGTAGACGAATCTGGCCCAAAACGTCAGGCGTGCTCGTCGCGGTGTTCTCCGACGCGAGCGGCACGGTCGGCGTGAGGTTATCTTCATTTCTATACCATCGATACTGCCGCTCGGTAAGCGTAACGGTGCTCGGGATCGTCGTTACCGTCGAACTAACCGTTGCCGCGCTTCCCACATGTTCAATCAAAAACAGCCCGGAACCGAACAGAGTGACGATTACAAAAACGAATAACCATTTCATTCCTCATCGTTCACCTTAACCTCTTCGATACCCACGACGCTTCCGCATCAGAGCGCTCCCAAACGCTCCGAGGATGACTGCTCCGGCTCCGCCTGCATAATACGGCCAGTTACCTTGCACGCCATTTAAAAACTTCTGAAAAGGTGTGGAGAGCGACCCGCGTTTCAGCACGTTAAAAACAGTTTTTTGGGTTGCGATTGTTTTCCCCTCTTGAAAAAGGGCGATAGCTGCCCAGTACTGGCCAATGCCGAGGTGAAAATCGGTGGGAAATTCAGACGTAAAGTCAGTTATTGTAAATGAGGGAATTTCTGGGAAGTCGCGTCCCTTTTGGATGTAAGCCAGGCGGACGGCGCCGAACTGATCGAGGAGTTCGAAGGTCGCACCGTCAAAACTTTCGGAAACGTTTCCCTCATTGTTCACTTTCACATAAATTCTTGGGTTCCATCCTTCTTCTACGTCGAGCGGGCGGACCACGGGAACTTCGAAATGGCGGTAAATGTTGTCGCCGACGGTCAGATTAATATTCACCTGGGCGCCAAGGGCGATTGTTACTTGGCCTGCTTGGTC
>CAZWBU010000003.1:13200-15971 GCA_964632585.1 uncultured Candidatus Saccharibacteria bacterium
GTGAAGTTCATCGTGCCGCTATAGATGCCAAGGGGTGTGTCTTTGGGAACTTGCACAACAACGCTTGCGGGATATTGCCGGACACCCTTCGGGATCACAAATCGGTTACCCTGTCCGACGGTAAACCAACTCCGAATACTCTGGGGCAAATTAAACGTAACCTGAATCGGAAGGTCCTGGTTCGGTTGATCCTGAACGAGATATATTGTTTGCACGTATCTGCTTCCCCGAACCAGGTTCCCGGCATTTAAAAACGGCGGCGAAATACCGAAAGCCGCCCTGGCTGTGCGGGGTGTGCAAACCGCAGCAACCACAACGACGAGCACGCCCAAAATAACAAGTGTCTTGGCTTTGTGCCGGGCAATCATTACAGGGAAGATTATAACATGAGAAGCAAGGTTGCAACTATCCACATCTTGTTCAGAGGATGGTTGACAGTACCCGTCATGATAAACGCGCGCCCGACCTTCTTAGTCGGGGTGCCTTTAAGCGTCAACGGTTGTTCGCCAAGCGGATTTACATCAGCTCGCGAATACCGCGCTGAAAAGGGTCTGACCGTTATATGTTCCTGTTGCAGTACCGGCAGGTACCTCTAACCCCCAAAACGTTGGCTGGAGCACATTCGTCGATGACGTTGGCGCGGTAAGAAAGAAACCATTCACCGTAGCGAGTGTGTCGGTCAATGCGGTTGAAGTCCCCGCGAAGGTAAATGATGAGGTTGAGTACCGCTGACTACTCGTCGTAATGCTGTTCGCCCCGTTCGTGAGTGTCGCATTCGCTTTTAACTGTAACGTCGATGAGGAGTTTCCAGCGTTCGTGGTGGTTGCTACTTGGTTGGTGGCACCGGTCGTACTCGAAGCCGAAAGCGTGCCATAGTTGATACTTGATGTCGTTACGTTCAAGGCCGTGAGTGTTAACAATTCTTGTCCGGAGGAATCAGCGGTACCTGTCGAGGGATTCGGATCCTTGAAGATGACCGTCGCGATCCAGTTCTGGCTCGGAAAGCTGGAGCTCGAATCCGTCGCCTGGGCAAAATACTGCACGGCAAAAGTGGTCGTGGTAACCTGTGTGCCGCTCGAACAAGTGCTCGAAGCAGTGAACGAGGATGCGCGATAACAATTCAAGTCGTTTGCTGTAGTAAAACACGTGGATGAAGTGATGCCAGAACGAAATATCATGACTGTTGTCGAGCCACCCGTGATATCGCCACAACCGTTATTGTCGCTAATCGTCGCGTTTACATCAACGTTTTGGGTGGTATTAGCCGTAAGAACAATGCTTGATGCATGGTTCAAAATTACGTTCGTTACTGTTGGATTTGAATTACCCACCGTAACGGTAGAAGTAGCCGTGCTTGCTGCCGAGGCGTAGTGGTATGAAATGTCCCCTCCCCCGTCGAGGAGCATGAGGACGCCGAGGGCAATGACCCCGGCGCACAACGCGCCTCCTATATTCTGAACTTGAACCTTCTGTATCATGCTCCCGCGTACTTGCTATAAGTGTAGCATACGGGCGAATTGGCCTCTGTGGATAACCTCTACTGCCCTGTAGGGCAGAATGCCAAAACCCAAATTTCAAATGACAAATTAATGTCAAAATCCAAATGTCAAAAACCGCGTTTTTAAAGAGTCGTTATTGGGACTTTGAGCTTGGGATTTGATTTGGCATTGGGATTTTGTCATTTGAACTTCCGCTGTTTTCACCACTTTCTAAGGGCTGAAAACAGCGGTGAAAGTGTTCACCCCGTTGTACGTGCCGGTCGGGGTATTGACCGGGACCGCAAGCCCCCAGGTGGGTGTAGCATTGAACTGTTTGAGCCGGTTTTATAAAAGACTTCAATCCTCCAAGATCAGCGGTAAATATCCTTGCGATGATCAACGGCAAAAAATATCGCTGTTTCTTAATTTTGGAAGTAGAAGAAGGCTCGATAGCGACGGGTAATCCGCAGAGAAAAGGCGTGTTCTAGTGAACGTACTTTCTTCGCGTGCAAACGCGGATCACGCGGGTTATCGGCAGCCGCTTCTCCTGCGTAATGAAGAGACGGCTTGCATCCCGAGGGAGTAACCGGAGTTGCTTCTCGAAATCTCCCGTCCGAATAGTGCGCACAGATTACTGAATAGGATATGAGCGGAGCGCACGTTCATATGAACGCTTAATCCGCCGAGGGTGACTATATTCTGCGAGATTTTCGGGAGAGATGGCCACTGAAAACTCTTTTCGCAGCGACTTCAACTCATTGAGAACGAGCTTGAGCAAGCGATCCGTTTGCGCTGATGTGCTTCGTGTTTTAGTTTGTGTAGTAGCCATGATGATGTTTACAGCATAAACCCACGGGATGCCATCGTCAAGTCGGCATATGCGAAATCTCATGTATCACGAATCATGTAACATACGTCACAAACCGCGCATCATGTAACATGTAACAAGAGTTTTGATACATGACACATGTTACATGCTACATGAGTGACGTCTATGGCGAAAACACCGGGGTAAACGTATTCACTCCAATGTACGCGCCGGTCGGGTTGGAGGCAGGGACGGCCGTGCCCCAGTAGGTGTTGCGCGAAGCGAGAGAGGCAAAAAAGGCCGACGCTACAATAGCTCTGCGCGGTGACGTCTGATAAAATCTCCGGGATCAAGAATGGTAAACGGAAGACGCAATGAACGCAGGGGTTCGTTCCGAAGGAGATGTTTGCGGTCAAGGGTAAGTAAGTAGCGTGCCCCGCTCAAAAAGGCCCCGACAACGATGGGGACGTCCTTGTCGGGCAACA
>CAZWBU010000003.1:15981-21741 GCA_964632585.1 uncultured Candidatus Saccharibacteria bacterium
GCTTCGCTTCGAGTGACGGTGATATTCGGGTAAGTGAGGGAAGCATCGGTTGTATGGCGAGGATATTATCCCGATGCGCGGCAAGGGCCGCCTCGCCTATTTTCTCCGCGATGTTCCGCTCCGCTTCGGCGAGCGCATATGTAGCGGTCGCAACCCGTAATCGCCGCGCCTTTGCCAATTCGACGACAAAGAACGAACCGCCGACCGAAGAACGGACGGCGGCGAAGAAGATGTTAGCGTCGAGAAATACCGACAGCATACAAGGAGAGGGTCAGCGTGTTCGAGGTATACGCAACGATCTCCGAAGTTCATTTTGCATCTTCGGCGAAAGGCGGTCTGCGCGCATAAATTCCTTGATGCGCTCCCCGGAATATCGCTCAACTCCCCACTTCCGCCTGGGAAGCGCGCGCAGAACGGTGTCATAGAGCCGTGCTCGCTGCTTGAGCGAATCATATTGAGTTTTCGGTATTGTCACGGTGGTCATAACGCGATGATAGCACAAATCATGGCGAGGAAGCAATGCTGTGTTACGGCGAGAACACCGCGGTGAAGGTGTTCACGCCACTATACGTGCCGGTGGGGGTGGAAGCCGAAACGGCCGTGCCCCAGTAGGTGTTGCGTGAGGCAAAGGAGGTGTAGTAGATGGTGGAGGTATTGACATTATTCGTCGTTCCTGCAATTGAGTAGACAATGCCGTTGTAGACGGCGGCGGCGTGACGACGAGTTCCGGTAGGTAGGGGGGTTGTTCTGCTCCAAGAACCTAATGATCCGCCTGCATTGACAGGCGCGAAGAGAACGGTGGAGGTTTCGGTAGAGTCAAGCCCACCGATCGTGTAGACAACTCCGTTGTTCACGACAGAGGCATGTTCGTAAACATTTCCTGGGAGTGCTGTCGTCATAGTCCAAGAACCAAGCGAGCCAGTCGAGTTAATAGGGGCGAATTGAACGGTTGAGGTTTGGCCAGCGTTAGAAAAACCACCGATGGTGTAGAGATAGCCGTTGTAAACTACAGAGGTGTGGCGTTCGATTGGCGAGGGGAGTGCTGCAGTCGACGTCCATGAGCCGATCGAGCCAGTACTGTTTATCGGGGCGAAGTTAACGGTGGTGGTTCGGATAGCAGCGTCATTACCGCCGATGGAGTATACATAGCCGTTGTAGGCGACGGAGGTGTGACGATAGGCTCCCGCGGGTAGAGCAGTTGTTGAAGACCACGCACCAATCGAGCCGGTACTGTTGATGGGGGCGAAGAAGACGGATGACGTAATTCCATCATTAGGAAGTCCCCCAGTCGTATAGATATAACCGTTGTTCACGACCGAAGCGAAGTAACCCGTTGAGGTTGGTAGTGGCGTTGTCGTCGCCCAGGTGCCGAGGGATCCTGTTGCGTTGATGGGCGCAAACCGGACAGTGGAGGTTATGCTACCGTCATTCCCGCCGACCGTGTAGAGGTAGCCGTTATTTGCGACGGAGGCGTGGGCATAGATTGCTGTGGGAAGTGGCGTCGTTGTCGCCCAACTCGTCAGTGGTGGTCTCGGGATGAGGAAGCCCGTTACCGCGGTTGCCGCTTCTTGGAGAGATGCCTCTGCGCCACCGTAGGTGAAGGTATTTGTTGCGTAGTGCTGGCTGGAGGTGGAAATGGAGTTAGCACCGGAGGTCATTGCAGTGCCATTGATGTTGAGCGTAGTCGAAGCATTGCCGGCGTTTTTGATACCAGCGGTTTGGTTCGTCGCGCCGGTATTGGCGTTGGCGTTTACACTACCGTAGTTGATAGAGGAGGTGACAGAGGTCAAGGCAAGGAGGGTGTTCAGTTCTACGCCAGCGGATGTCGTACTGTTCGTGGTTGAGGCATCTTGTGCAATGACAAATGATTGCCAATTCTCGCCAGAATAGGAAGAGGAAGCGTCCGTCGCATCGGCAAAGTACCAGACCTCGAAGGTACTCGTGGCGTTCGCGCTTGTGGTCGTCGAGGTGGCGCTCGGGCAGTTATTCGTTGTCGTGGCCACCATGTAGCAGTTCAGCGTATTGAGATTCGTTGAAGGGTTCCCGACCGCACACGTTGATGAAACGCCCGAACGAAAGAGTGTCGTCGTCACATTGCCGGAGTTAAAAAAGACCTGACTGCAACCGTCGAGGTCGGTAACCGTGAAACTCACGGTGACGGTTTTCGTGGCGTTTGCGATGAGCGTGATGGCGCTTCCGCCATTCACGACGACGTTCGTAACGCTCGGGGTATTATTCGCACCTCCGGCTATCGTTGCGCTCGAGGTGGATGTGGTTCCGGCGAAAACTTCCGCGAGCCGTCCCTCCGGAAGGAGCTGATTCAGAACCACGAAACCAAAAATGACAATTCCTGCGTACCACAAAACGAGATGTTTGGAGGACACCATGTGGTTCATTATAAATCATGTATCACAAAACATGTATCATGGAGCAAGAAATCCAAAGCCCCAATGACAAATGTCAAATCAATGTCAAAATCCAAAACTCAAAAACCGCGCTTTTAAAGAACCGGCATTTGGACTTCGAGCTTGGGATTTGATTTGGCATTGGGACTTTGTCATTTGAACTTCCGCTGTTTTCAGCCCTTTCTAAGGGCTGAAAACAGCGGTAAACGTATTCACCCCCGTGTAGTCTCCCGATGCTTGCCCGCCTGGAGCGGCAAGGCCCCAGTAGGTGTTGCGCGAGGCGAGCGGCGTGTAATACACATTAGCCCGATTGGTTCCGACACCGTCGAACCCGCCAAAGGTGTAGGCATAGCCGTTATTGAGCCCCACATCAGGCATGACATTAACCGGCAAGGGACTCGCTAACGACCACGATGAAAGAGTGCTCGTCGAGGTAATTATAGAAAATAGAACCGATGACGTTGCCGCGGAAGCACCGCCGGGAAAACCTCCGATAACATATACGATCCCTTGGTCACACACAACTCCCTCTCCGTAGATCGTATACGGAAGCGTTGAGACAACCGACCACGCACCGAGCGAACCCGTACTATTGATGGGAGCGCTAATCACGGTTGATGTCGGCTCATTGCTACCTATAACGTACATCGTGTTATTCGTGATACAACCTTCCTGTTGAGCCCGTGCGCCCGGCATCGCTGTGGTGCTTGACCAGTTACTGATGGAGCCAGTTGCAGTAATGGGACCGAAATATACATTGCTCTGGAGCGTAAAAAGATCGTTCGTTCCCCCCATTGCATAGACGTATCCGTTGTAGGCCAGGGCGGATAATTTTTCACGAACGGCAGGAAGTGGTGTGGTATAGGTCCACGCGCCGAGCGAGCCAGTGGCATTGATGGGTGCGAAGAGAACTGAAGAGGTGACGTTAGAACCTGCATCATTACCACCCAAAACATACACATAACCTCCGTAAGGAACTCCCGTATGGTGGAACATCTCACGCGGCAGAGACGTCGTGGACGACCAGTTCGTGATGTTGCCGCCTGGCTGGATGTGCGTGAACTCGGTACTACTCACCGTGGTTCCGCCGCTATCAGTCCCCGCGAGCGCGTAAGCATAGTCGCGATGCGCAAATGCAGCGTGATATCGCCGGCCGCTATTCATACTCGTTGCCGTGCGCCAAGGAGCGAGCGGAGCTGGGTTGTCAAGGAAACCGGAGACGGCAGTCGCCGCGGATTGGAGCGCTTGTTCTACACCACCGTAGGTGAAGGTACCTGTCGCGTAGTGTTGAGATGAGGTAGGAATGGAGTTTCCTCCGGAGGTCATCGCGGTGCCGTTTATGCTGAGCGTAGTCGAAGCATTTCCGGCATTCTTAACACTGACGGTTTGATTGGTTGAGGTTGTATCAAAACCGGCGGCTACGGTACCGTAAGCGGTACTCGAAGTTATATCAATACCAAGGAGCGTGTTGAGCTCTACCCCCGCTGATGTCGTGCTGTTCGTCGTGCTCAAGGCATCCCGAGCAATGACGAAGCCCTGCCAGGTGTTGGTGGCATAGGAAGATGATGAATCCGTCGCCTGGGCGAAATACCAGACGTCGAAGGTTGAGGTGGCGTTCGCGGAGACGGTTGTCGAGGTGGCGCTCGGGCAGTTATTCGTTGTTGTTGCCACTACGTAGCAGTTCAGGGTGTTAAGATTGCCCGGGGAGGGATTAGAAACTGCGCAGGTCGAAGATACGCCGGAGCGGAAGAGTGTCGTCGTAACGTTCCCCGAGAAGAAAACGTCGCCGCAGCCATTGTTGTCGGCCACGGTAAAGGATACCCGGACGGTTGTTGTGGCGTTAGCGGTTAAGGTGATTGCCGATCCCCCGTTCACGACGACGTTCGTGACTGCGGGCGTTGAATTTCCGGAGGTCAAGGTCGAGCTAGCAGTTACACGAAGTGGGGTGCTACCTGACGATGACGCTGATTCCTCTGCTCCAAAAGTATTAAACGTGTTGACTCCATTTTTGTATTCCGCAACTACATAATCTACAGACCTGACAACATTAGAAATACGGACTTCGTCAAGCATTCCTGCATACCATGTGGTCGCGCCTCCCCCGGCATAAACATTTTGCCCAAGACCAAACGAATCGTTGACATCGCTATTTTGCGCTCCAGAACCAGGGGAACTAACTGTCACTGTTACAGAAACTCCATTTATATACGCTGTCAAACCGACGCAACTAGTTGGAGGATTCGCGCCAGCATAAGTATATACAATGTGAGCCGTGCTCGTCGGTATGGAAGATATTGAGCAAAGATTATTAGTACTCGCTCGTATTGCCTCCCATCTCATTGATCCAATTGGAGCATTAGTAATGACCCATCCACTATCGACGTTATTGTCACTTTTTCCCATTACCAGCGAACTCGTTGCATCTTCCCGATCAATCCAAAAATCCCATGTCGTTGTTGTTTGCGTAAGATTATTGTAGGACGTTGTTGACACGGAAATTTTGTCAGCATCAAACGACTGTCCATGAAAGTATTGTGCTCCATCAATAGCCCCAAGAGTAGATGTTGGGCTACTAACTCCATTTTTCGTGGAAGTAGAATGATTTACCGTAGATTCCAATATCGTAGTTGAGGAATTATCCTCCTTCAAATGCCAAACGCCAATATAATTTGTATCCCAGGTGCTCGTAACTTGTTGACCATCACTTGCACCAGTGTTGTTGTAATACATGTAGATAAAATCAGCCGTGCCTGTCGAGACCGAAGGAACTTTTGCCCAAACTGTTGAAGTTGCTGATTCATCCCACTTTTCTATCTCATAATTCAAAGCGGTTGTATCGTCAGAATCCACAAATCGAATATCCTGACCAGAGTTCTGCGTTTTTGCATAGTCAATATTGCTTGAATTAAGGGTTATAAGTACGGGAAAGTTCGTAAGTGCCACCGTCGAAGAACCATTATCAAATGTCACCTTTCTTCGATTCAAATATGCTGCATCCCACCACGCGAATGAGAACGAAGGAAAAAGGAGAACGATAATTGAAATTGCGGCAAGAAGTTTGTTTATCATATTTCAATTATAAACAGGTCATTCGCCGAATAAGAAGATTAATAGGAAGAAGCTGTTAGCGTTCCTGCAACCGCTTCGCACACGAGCACCCGGACGTACGACGTCGCGCCCGTGGTTACGATATGGGCTTTCCAATATGCACTATCACCTGGGTATATCTGTGGCATTGCCTCCACCTCGTCGGTTGTAGTCGAGAGCCGCAGGGGGAATGTCACGTCGGTGAAGATGCACGCTCCAGCGGCAAGCGATCCTCCACCGATCGATATCGAGGAGGTTCCGAGTGGGA
>CAZWBU010000003.1:21751-27215 GCA_964632585.1 uncultured Candidatus Saccharibacteria bacterium
GCCGAACTGACCGAGAAGATTTCGTTGGAAATGCGCCACGCATATATTATAGCGCACGTGTCACAAATCGTGTATCAGGGCTCATGTATCACAATACATGTATCATGTATCAAAAAACACGAATCTTGCTACATGCTACATGTTACATGACTCATGGCGCCTATGGCGAGAAGACCGCAGATGTGAAAAATCTCAAAGCTCAAAGCCTAAAGTTCAAATAAATATCCAATTTCCCAATATTCAAACTGATGAGCGTTTTTTCTTGAGGATAGCGGAGGAGATAAGTGTGAGTTCCTGGGCCTCTTTCCAAAGCTTCCGGCAATCAGCCGAGCGGATAGGGTTCGCCGCGGCAATCATGCGCAACCAATGTTTGGTTTCTTTAGCTTCTTTCTGACAAATCGCCAGCTTGTGTATAAAATCCTTTTTCGATTCCGCGCCGTCTGCCTCCATATAATTAGCTCCCACACTCGTACCCGATCGGATAACCTGGCTGATGAGGGGTCGGTTGACGACGTTCTCGGGCAACGATCTGGCAAAACGGATGATTTCCTCTCCAAACCGCGCAGTTCGTTCTTCAAGATCATAATCGTGTTGAGGCATTTTTATTTTTGAAATTGATTTGAACTTTGAGCTTGGGATTTTGAACTTCCGCTGTTTTTAGGGACTAAAAACGGCGGTAAACGTGTTCTGACCTGTGAAAACTCCTTGCGCCGTTCCCGCAGGATTCGCCGCGCCCCAGTACGTGTTGCGCGAGGCGAGGGAGGTGTAGAGAACGGTGGAGGTTGCGCTACCGCCAGAGACAAGCCCTCCAATCGTGTAGAGATAGCCGTTGTAGACGACGGAGGTGTGTTGCATGGTGCCAGTTGTGGAGAGAGGAGCTGTCCTGCTCCACGAACCGAGAAAACCACTGGCTTTTATGGGGGTAAAGTAGACCGTGGACGTTTCAGTGACACCGCTATTGTTAGCCCCGCCAATTACATAGATAGTGCCGTTATTGAGAACGGCAGTTTGGCGAGAGGTTTTTTGTGGGAGGGCGGTCGTTGTTGTCCAAGTGCCAAGCGAGCCATTTGCGTTGATCGGGGCGAAGTTGACGGTCGAAGTGTCGTCGAAGTCGTATCCTCCAACCGCGTAGAGATAACCGTTATTCGCAATGGGGCCGACGTCATAGAGTGCCGAGGGGAGGGCCGTTGTGGTTGTCCAAGAGCCGATAGAGCCGGTTGCATTGATCGGGGCGAAGTTAACGGTCGAAGTTCTGATAAAGAATACATCTTGTCCTCCTATGGAGTAGACGTAGTTGTTATATGTGATGGCAGAGTGATTCCAGATTGAACTTTGGAGGGCGGTTGTGGTTGTCCAAGAGCCGATAGAGCCGGTTGCATTGATCGGGGCGAAGAGTACGGTTGAAGTCGGGCAGACGTTGGTGCACCCGCCGATCACGTAGAGGTAACCGTTATAGACGACAGACGCATGACTATCGGTTGATGTGGGAAGTGCAGTGGTTGTGCTCCAGTTACCAATCGAGCCGGAAGCGTTGATGGGAGCGAAAAGAACAGTAGAAGTTCTGGTGGCGTTGCTCCCTCCAATCGTATAGACATAACCGTTGTAGGCGACAGAGGCGTGTTCATAGGTCCCCGTCGGCAACGGCGTCGTTGTTGCCCAGGTCGTGAGCGGTGGCCGCGCGATGAGGAAGCCGGAGACGGCAGTCGCGGCGGATTGGAGCGCCTGTTCTGCGCCACCGTAGGTGAAGGTACTTGTTGCGTAGTGCTGGCTTGAGGTAGGAATGGAGTTAGCACCGTTCGTCATCGCCGTGCCGTTTATGCTGAGCGTAGTCGAAGCATTGCCAGCGTTTTTGATTGGAACAGTTTGGTTCGTAGAACTCGTGTTATCGCCTGGGTTCACCGTGCCGTAGTTGATAGTCGAGGTCTGGACGTTCAGCGCGAGGAGCGTATTGAGCTCCACGCCAGCTGATGTTGTGCTGTTCGTGGTGCTCGAGGCGTCTTGGGCTATCACAAATGATTGCCAGGTTTCCGTCGGATACGAAGAAGATGAATCCGTTGCGTCGGCGAAGTACCAGACCTCGAAGGTACTTGTGGCGTTTGCGCTCGTTGTCGTGGAAACGGCGCTCGGACAGTTATTCGTCGTTGTGGCAACCGCGTAACAGTTCAGTGTATTAAGGTTAATAGATGGGTTCGCGACCGCACAGGTCGTCGATACGCCAGAGCGGAAGAGCGTCGTTGTTACGTTGCCCGAAAAAAAGACCTCGCCACAGCCGTTGTTGTCGGTTACGGTGAAGGAGACGGTGACGGTCGTTGTTGCGTTAGCGGTCAAGGTGATCGCGGAGCCATTGTTCACGACAACGTTCGTGACCGAGGGTGTGGCGTTGCCGACTTGTACCGAGTGCGACAGGTCCGCGCCTCGTGTCCAGAGCGTGCCGGAGAAGATTAGTATCGCCGAAAAAAGAACAACCGCGACGAATGGCAGATACAACAAAACATGATGCTTGGGAGACACCATGCGTTCATTATATCTCATGTATCATGTAACACGAATCACGAGTCATGCATCACGAGTCACGAAACAGGTAGCAGGGAGCAGAAATTTAAAATCCAAATGTCAAACGTCAAATCAAATCCCCGCCCGCCTTGCTTCGCCCGTCCGCCACAGAAGCGTTCCGGGCCGGCAACGCGAAGCGGGCAGGCAAAATCCAAAGTTCAAAAAACCGCGCTCGCAAAGACCGGTTTTTGATATTTGAAATTTGAGCTTTGACATTCCGTTCTCAGTCCCTCCTATGGACTGAAAACGGCCGTATACGTCACCGTGCCGGTAAATGTACTCTTCGCTGTTCCTCCGGGAACCGCGAGGCCCCAGTAGGTGTTGCGGGTGGCGAGGGGTGTGAAAAAGACGGTAGAGGTGACTGCAGAACCTGTATCTAGTCCTCCAATCGTATAGAGATAGCCGTTATTCGGGATAGTCGTTTGACGCTCGCAATGACACAATGATAGGATGAAAGAGGCGGTTGTCGGACTGCGTCAAACACGTGGGGATATCCCGCTCACCATACATCTTTTTCGGGAAGGAAAGACCTATATCGCGCACATTCCCGAGTTCGATCTTTCGAGCTGTGGCGACACGCCAGAAAAAGCGCGCCGAAACATCCGGGACGCATTCCGTGGCTTTGTCTCCGCGAGCCGACGGATGGGAACACTCGGGGAAATCCTCTCCGAGGCCGGCTATGAACGATACGGCGCCGCATGGCGCGCACCGGAATTTGTCTCTCTTGATCGCCTGACCATATCGATCAAATGAATAACCGCACCGCAGAGCGGTGCGGTATCTACCGCTCAAGGGTTGCGGTTATTCACCCCTCCCCATTTGCTCTAAAGACCATGCACATACAACTTATGAAGACGGAGTCGCCTTGCGGCTCTAGTAATACTCTTTCTCAATCTTTGTCACAAATGGGGAGGGGTTTATTTTTCAGCTGTCGCAATTCATCCCGCCCGCAAGCGGGCGGGTATTCCTGCGAGTGAAAAATAACGTGGCGCGCCTCCGCCCGCTTCCGTATCAAAAACTCGTGAGAATATTTGAACGGGATGGGTTCGCCTTTGACCGGCAGGTCGGCGACCATTTGATCTATGTGAAAGCGGGAATGCTACGGCCGCTCGTTATTCCGATGTATCGCGCGGTACCATTGTTCATCATCAAGAATCTCTTGCGCACCGCCGGTATGAGCCGTGAGCGGTTTTTCGAGTTATTACAATGATGTTTCGGTCCACTACCGAACCCTAGGTCCAGATCCAAAAAACCGTTCTTTGGGTTTTGCCTGTCCGCCTCGCGTTGCCCGCCAGAAACGACATCTTGTCGGGCTGGCGAAGCAGTGCGGGCAGGGATAATTCGCAATCCGTAATTCGCCACCAATTATTCTCGTTGTACTATTTGTCTAGTTGTCCAGTTACAAAGCCATGGCTTTGTAACTGGACAGGAAGCAAATCCGCAATTCGCAATCCCTGCCTGCGGCAGGCAGGCAAAGCCCCGGTTTTTGACATTTGTCTCCTTGCGGGAGATCCCCCGAAGGGGGAAAATTTGAACTTTGACATTCCGTTTTTAGTCCTGGTTAGGGACTAAAAACGGCAGTATACGTCACCGTGCCGGTAAATGTACTCTTCGCTGTTCCCCCCGGCACCGCAAGTCCCCAGTAGGTGTTGCGCGAGGCAATCGAGGTGTAGAGAACGGTGGAGGTACCCTCGATGCCGTCAGTCCCCCCGATCGCGTAGAGATAACCGTTATTGACGACGGCGGGGAGGTCGGAGATACCATTCGGAAACGCAGTGATCCTGCTCCAGTTACTCAAGGATCCGCTGGCGTTTGCGAGCGCGAAGAGGACGGTCGAGGTAATGGGGGATCCTCCGCCGATCGCGTAGAGAATGCCGTTATTCACGACAGCGGGGAATAGGTTGATTGCACTCGGGAGTGCGGTCGTTGATGTCCAGGAGCCGAGAGACCCGGTCGAGTTGATCGGGGCGTAGGCGACGGTCGAGGTAGCAACGGAGCCGTCATATCCTCCGATCACGTAGAGATAGCTGTTGTTTACCACAGATGCGTGACTCCGCGAACCAGAGAGGAGAGCGGTCGTAGATGTCCAGGAGCCGATGGAACCAGTCGAATTGATGGGGGCGAAGTAGACGGTCGAGGTGACAACGCCGGTATTGAGTCCGCCAATTGTATAAATGTAACCGTTATTGACGACAGAGGCATGGTAGCGTGTTCCTGTGGGGAGTGCGGTCGTGTTTGACCATGAACCAAGTGAGCCCGTGGCGTTGATGGGGGCGAAGAGGACGGATGACGTCATTGTAGGTGCCTGCCCCCCGATCGTGTAGAGATAGCTGTTGTAGACGACGGAGGTGTGACGATCTCTTGCTTCGGGGAGTGCAGTCGTTGTCGCCCAGGAGCCGATGGAGCCGGTGGCGTTGATGGGGGCGAAGTTGACGGTCGAGGTTCTCGAGAAGGCAGCGTCCTCTCCCCCGATTGAATAGACATAGCCGTTGTAGACGACGGAGGGGTGACTCAAGTAGCCGCTCGGCAATGGCGTCGTCGTTGCCCAAGTAGTTAGCGGGGGTCGGGGGATAAGGAATCCCGTTACCGCTGTCGCCGCGGATTGTAACGCTTGCTCTGCGCCACCGTAGGTGAAGGTTCCGGTTGCGTAGTGTTGGGAAGATGTGCTGATGGAGTTGGCTCCAGAGGTCATTGCCGTGCCATTGATGTTGAGGGTGGTAGAGGAGTTGCCCGCATTTTTGACCGGGGCGAGCTGATTGGTGCTTGACGTATTATCGCCCGCGGCTACGGTGCCGTAGTTTAAAGAACTCGTTCCAATGCTGATCGCAAGGAGTGTATTGAGCTCCACGCTCACCGACGACGTGGCGCTCGTTGCGTTATTCAAGTCGCGTGCGATCACAAATGCCTGCCA
>CAZWBU010000004.1:0-3958 GCA_964632585.1 uncultured Candidatus Saccharibacteria bacterium
ATCGAACAGCTCGAGTGGTCCGTGGACCTATCTTGGACCGGGAGGCAATCCGTCATCTTATTACTCCGGTTTGCCCGAGACATCGATCAAGCTCGACTACTCCGCTCACAGCGGCAAGCGCTACGTTCGGTATCGTGTCACGCTTTTTTCAAATCCGGCCCAAGACGTTTCGCCGCGAGTCGACGATATCTACATTAATTGGAGCCCCTGACAGTGGGCAGTTATTAGTAGTGGGCAGTGAACAGGAGGTGGAGCAGTGGGTGATGGTATAATAGAGAAAGGAAAATGACTCTGCACACTACAAACTGCCCACTGCCCACTCGAAAAGGCCAGTCCGCGCTCTCGATGATAATCCTCATCAGTGCGATCGTCGTCTTCTCCGGCATCAGCATGGCACTCCTTGCCTTAAGCATCTTGAACTCAACCTATGGATTTCGAGCAGGAACGCAAGCAACTGAAGTCGCCGCGGCTGGTATTCGAGACGCGCTGTTGCAGCTCGACCGGAATAAGGATTTTGCAACGTCAAGCTATTCCTTGTCGGTTGATAGCTACACCGCAACGATCAATGTGGGCCAGCAGACCTCGACCGTTCATCAGCGGGTGCACGTCACGTCAACGGCTACCGTCTCAAATTACACCCGAAGGATTCACGCCGTCGTTTCGATAAGCAGTTCGACCGGGCAATTTTCTCCGCTTTCGTGGCAACTCCAATGAACGCAACCCCTCATTCGTTCATGAATAAGTTGATGTCACTTCTGCGCGTAGGCAGATCAGCCGGCGGTCTTGAGATCGGGGACTCGGTACTCCGATACACGTATCACGATGGGGTGACATGGAAGATGTACAGCTTACGACTTCCTCCGGATCTTGTCGTGGGAGGAGTCATCAAGGACACCCAACAGTTCGTTGAGGCCTTGAGGGCGCTCAAGGTGCAAATCGTGGGACGAGCCATGCATAGAGCCGTGAACGCAGTCGTTACCTTGAGTTCAACGAATATCTATAGCCAGGTCTTTAGTTTGCCCGTGATCGTCGGGGAAAGTTTTGAGAAAGCGATCGAGCTCAATATGCAGATGATCTCGCCCGATGATCCGGCGCAAACCTATTCGGGGTGGCAGGTCGTTGGCGGAAGCGCACAATCGGACCGCATTGAGGTATTGGGTGCATTCATGAGCAGATCGATCGTTGATGACATGAAGCGGGCTTTAAATGATGCAGGGTTCGTCGTCTACGCACTTGAGTCCCGTGCGCTATCTCTCGCACGAACCATCCGCACGATTAGCGCCGGTTTCGACCAGGCGCGTTCGTACATCGTCATCAATTTGGATTCGAATGGGCTGGAGTTCCTTGTGATACGCAAAGGACAGTTATATTTTGAATACGGGAACCCGTGGCGGGATTTCGAAACCGAAGGCCATGAGATCGCGCAAATGGTTTTTGAGCGGCTCGTCGTTCGCAATCTTCATCAAGTTCTCAATTTTTACAATTCACATTGGTCTGAACCCGTCACCGAAATATTCCTTTCCGCCTCCGCGCTCAATAATGAGGTAACCGCGATCATCAACGCCAATTTTGAACATACGATTCGGAAGCTTGGACTGACGTCCGCAGAACCAATTGAACCTGATTGGTTCGTGGTTTTAGGGAGCGGCCTCCGGGGGCTCATTCCCCGCAGATATGATAAGGACTTGAGTTTGTTGGGATCGACTGCCGAGGATGAATTCCGTTCCCATCAGATCGTGGACTTTCTCGGTTTCTGGCGCGTCGCGGTTCCCGCGGCGCTCACGGTACTCCTCGCCGCATTTCTCGGTGTGGATGCTTTCCTCATGCAGACCAGCACAATGGTCAAGGATCAAGTTGCATCAACCGTGGTCGACGAACGCCATTCACAAGAAGTCGCAGCGATCAAATCGGAGGTGAACGAGTTTAACGAGTTCGTTTCGAAGATCAACGCCATTGCACGTCCCGATCGCCGCGTTGCAGTCGGTGTTTTCGATCACGTCGTGAAATTGTTTGAGGCCAAGCATATCTCGATCATCAAAATGCAGTACCGATCGGAGACCGAACCAGTCAGTATCTCAGCGCGTGCATTGTCCGATGACGACGTCATCGGACTCAAAAAAACATTGGATACCGATGCAGATATCGGGTCGGTGAACTTACCGCTTACGGGAATCGTACACGACGATCAGGGAGTAACGTTTTCGGTAAGTTTCTTGATGGCTTTATCAAAGACGCCATAAAGAATCTCCTTTTGCTTCCGGTCAATGGCGCGCAGAACGAACACGCCCGCCTTGCCAGGTCTGGTACGGGTGCCAATGCGCAGACGAAAGAAGTCGGTAGTTCCCAAGTGTTCGATAATCGACGCAACCCCCCGATGGCCAGCGGGTCCGCGGCCGAATTGGATGCGGAACGTTCCGAGTGGGATGTCGCTCTCGTCGTGGACCACGAGGAGTGAAGCCGCTTTGATCTTGAAAAACTTCATCGCGTAGTGCGCGGCGAACCCCGACTCATTCATGAATGTTTTCGGGTGCGCCAAAATACGCCCACCGACTCGAGTATAACTAAACAACGGCCGATGTTTCATGGCGGCTTTTTTCTGCGTCTGATGTTCGAGATATTCAAGAAACATCGTACCCACATTATGGTAGGTGTGTTCGTACTCCCGGCCGGGGTTCCCGAGGCCGATGATAAGTTGGATCAGTTGCGGTTTCGACGTCATATATTTTTAAACGGAGATTTCTCTTTCGGGGAAGCTTTCGGAGGCGCCGGAAGCTCGGCCTCTCCAATTATTTTGGAGAGTTCCGGCGCTGAGAAGCAGGTGTGCGGTAGCCGCCGGAGCTAACGCAACACCGATTCCCCGAGAGAGAAATCGGAGTTCCTTGACCCCCCTCTTCCCCTCATTATAGAATAGCCGGGTATAGTATGCGACAGTTCCTCGTTTCTGTTCTCGAAGTTGTAGAAGTAGCGCTTGTAGCGATCGGCGCTGTTTTTCTTATTCGGACATTCCTCGTGCAACCCTTTCTCGTAAGCGGTGCATCGATGGTGCCCAATTTTTCAAACGGTGACTACCTCCTCGTTGATGAGCTCAGTTATCGGTTCCGGGGCGCGAACCGGGGCGAAGTCGTGGTGTTTCGCTATCCAAAAGACGAGTCAACCTATTTCATCAAGCGAGTCATCGGCTTGCCGGGAGATACCATCGAGATAACGGACGGCGAGGTAACCATTACAAACCCCGAGCACGCGAAAGGGTTTGTTCTTCCCGAGGACTATCTGCCGCCGAATACGCCCACAGTTGTTCGCCCCGGTGGGGAGAGTAATTTCACGCTCAAGGAGGGCCAGTATCTTGTCTTGGGCGATAATCGCTCGTACAGCTTTGATTCACGTGACTGGGGTATCCTCGACGCGAAAGAAATCGTCGGCCTCGTACGGCTCCGATTGTGGCCCGCGAAAGGGTTCACCGTTTTTGCCGCCCCACAGTACTAACCACTCCTACCCGCGTGTCCTTCTCTAAATTAAAATCGACAAAGCCAAAAGACAGCACCAAGGTATTGCAGACCCCAAAGGGCATGCACGATGTGTTACCGAGTGATGCACCATGGTGGGATCGCATCCGCCGCGTTTCGAAAGATCTCGCTGATTTTTACAATTTCGCACGCATTGAGACGCCGATTTTGGAGTCCGCTGAACTATTTCGTAGGGGGATAGGAACGGATACCGATATGGTCGAAAAAGAAATGTATGTCTTGAAAACGAAGGGAGGCGACCTCCTTGCGCTCCGACCCGAAGGCACTGCGCCCGTCGCTCGAGCATATCTTCAAAACCACTTGAGCCGCGGCGCCCAGCCACAGAAGTTGTGGTACGAAGGGCCAATGTTTCGCCACGAGAATCCGCAAGCCGGCCGGTTCCGCCAGTTCAGTCAAATCGGCTTCGAGGTGATCGGCGGACAAAACGACCCGAT
>CAZWBU010000004.1:3968-18354 GCA_964632585.1 uncultured Candidatus Saccharibacteria bacterium
CTTCGAACGACTCTTAGAGGAGTTAAAGATCAAAAACAGAACCTTGCGTATCAACTCCATTGGGTGTCGCGTATGCCGACCTCTCTATAAGCGCCAACTCCAGAACGCTTACCGCCCGTATGAGAAACGTATTTGCGCTGATTGCCAGAAGCGCCTCGGTGATAATCCGCTTCGCCTCCTCGACTGCAAAAAACCGGAGTGCCAGGAGTTCAAGGCCAAGGCCCCGAATTTTTTCGACAAACTCTGTGTGACGTGCAGTACTCACTTGAAAGGAGTTTTGGAGTATCTCGATGAGTTGCAAATCTCCTACAGCTTGGACAATCAGTTAGTGCGAGGCCTGGACTATTACAGCCGAACGGTTTTCGAATTTTACGTCGATGGGCCCGGAAGCGAAGTCGGAGCTCTTCCCGGCGGCGGCCGATACGACTATCTCATGGAACTTCTCGGTGGACGTCTAACCCCCGCCGTCGGCGGTGCGTGCGGTATTGAGCGCCTGATCGCCGTCATGAAGGCCCAAGAGGTAAAACTTCCCACGCGCCAGCCAAAGAAGGTCTTCTTGATTCACGTCGGTGAACTTGCCAAGCGCAAGTCAGTCAAGATCATCGAGGACCTCCGCCAGGCCGGAATCTCCGTGATGGAAGCGTTGGGGCGCGAGTCGCTTCGCGCACAGCTCAAGAGCGCAGACAAGGAAGGCATCGAACTGGCGCTCATCTTCGGACAAAAGGAGATCTTCGAAGAAAGCATCATCGTCCGGAACTTAAAAAGCAGTTTGCAGGAAACGGTGCAGCTATCAAAGATTGTGGAGGAGATCAAAAAACGTTCGAAGTAATCACTAATAATGCGAATGTGGGCAAAATAATGCTAATGAGAATAGCTCTCAAAAAATATTCGCATTATTAATTAATATTTGCATTATTCGCGATTACTCTGATGGACTGTTTATTCTGCAAAATCGCGTCGCACGAAATTCCCGCGCGCATCATCGCGGAAGATGATCGCGCCATTGCCTTCTTAGATGTCCATCCCCGCGCACCCGGTCACACCGTTGTGATCCCAAAACACCACACACCGACATTGCCCGAATTACCGGACGGGGAGATCGTGCCTTTATTTCAGATGGTAAAAAAGGTAAGCGGCAGGGTGCTCAAGGCGCTCTCGGCTGACGGATTGACGATCGGGATCAATCACGGTTCGGTGAGCGGACAGACCGTGCCGCATCTGCACGTGCATGTGATCCCTCGATTCTTTTCGGATGGAGGCGGCTCGGTGCACGGGGTCGTGCCCGATCCGAAGCCGATCAACATCGACGAAGTTGCAAAAAAGCTTGGAATATCATAGAATGTCAACGCATTATGATCGAAGTCCGCAAAAAAGAAGGTGAAACTCCTGCAAGCGCACTCTTTCGGTTCACGAAACGCGTGAAGCAGAGCGGTGTTCTTATCGAAGCGCGTAAGCGCCGATTTCGGGGCCGACCCATGAATCGTCGCAAGCGACGGTTGGGAGCTCAATATAAGGCGCTCAAGAAGGCCGAGACGGCACGTCTCAAAAAATTGGGGCTTTTTTAGGAGGCATGGGAATGGAGGCAAGAATTCGTGCCGATATAACATCCGCGCAAAAAGCGGGAGAAACTTTCCGCGTTGATACGCTCCGACTTATGATCGCCGAGATAACCAATCGGGTGATTGAAAAGCGAAGCGCGAAACAAGTCGAAGTATTGACCGACGAGGATGTTCGAGGCGTTCTTCAGCGCGAGGCGAAAAAACGCCGTGAGGCCTTCGAAATATATACCAAAGCCAACCGGACCGACTTGGCAAAAAAAGAAGGCGATGAATTGGCGCTCATCGAGACCTATCTTCCAAAAATGATGGGTCGCGATGAGGTGAAGCGCATCGTCGAGGAGGTCGTGGCGAAGACGGGTAAGGACTTCGCTCCGGCCATGAAAGAGGCGATGGCTCGTTTGAAGGGACAGGCAGACGGCAAACTCGTAACCGAACTCGTGAAGGAGTTGACGAGCTGAAGAGACCGTGAACACCCCCCTTGCCGAAGCAGTTGCCGCACGCGAACTGGGGCGCCTGGTACCCCCTCTCCTTCGTTTCTTGAAGATATCGGGAAACCCCACGGTAGACGTAGTTTTTCTCGATAACGGGATGCTTCGGCAAATGAAGAAGGCATGGCTCGGTAAGGACGTTCGCTTTGTAGACGTCCTGGCTTTTCCGGAGCCCAAGGATTTTCCCCACCCTGAATCACGGAGGCGGGCGCTTGGCGAGATCTACCTGAACCGCGCATTCTTGGGAAAGAAGCGAAATCAGCGCCACGCCATGTTTATCCACGGATTGCTTCACCTTTTGGGCTTTGGCCATAGCCACGTTCGTGATACGATAGTGATGGAGCGACGCGAAAAACAGTTGCTTCAGCGAGTTACTATTCGAAGGAACCGATTTGTTTTTACGCCCTCGACTTTTGCACGGCAGAAGTTGAGAACGTAGACCGAGCAAACGCAGTGCTCGGGATTGCTCCGGATACTTCTCGCAAGAGAAGTTTTTCTCTGTACTATATCTTCAAAATACTATGAAGTCGTATTATAAATCGAAGTTGTAGCACCGGGATGTCAGTCAAATGCATCGTTGGGCTCGATATTGGGACCTCTGCCGTCAAAGCGGTCGTCGTTGAGAACAGGGGCGGTCGCCCGGCGCTACGCGCCGTGTTTAAGGAGTCCTCACGGGGGATGAAAAAGGGCGTCGTACAGGACTTGGCGGAAGTAACGAGCGTTTTAGGAAAGATTTTGCACGAGGCGAAGCGCGTGCATCACGCCTCCACAAAGAGCATTTATGCGAATGTCGGCACACCGCAGACGAAGACGCAGAATGCTCGCGGTATCGTTGCGGTTTCCCGTGCCGACAGCGAAATTTATCAGGACGATGTTGATCGCGTCGAAAAAGCAAGCGTGCAGGCAGTCGCTTCAGGTCCGAACCGGATGGTCGTCCACAACATCACGCGAGAATACATCGTGGACGGCGTCGGCGACATCTTGAGCCCGCTCGGCCTTTCAGGAAATCGGCTTGAAGTTTCAAGTTTAGTGATCGACGCGTTCGCGCCTCACGTAAAGGCGATCATGCGGGTCATTGAGCTTGCAGGCGGGCGATTCAGCGGGCTCTATCTCAACCCTATTGCCGCGAGCCAGGCGGCCTTGAGCAAATCACAGAAAGATCTGGGGGTAGTGCTCGTAGATATCGGCGCAGGCACGACAGCCGTTTCGATCTATGAAGAGAACAAGCTCGTAAACGTCGCCATATTTCCCGTCGGTGCGGGAAATATCACGAACGACATCGCCATTCGTCTCAAGATTCCGGTCAACTCCGCGGAGAATCTCAAACTGAACTATGGGTATGCAGTGTCAAGCGATGTGAGTATCAAGGAGGCGATCGATGTCGAGAAGTTTTCGGTGGATACGAAGGGTATGGTCTCCCGCCGGCTCGTAGCAGAGACGATCGAGGTCCGACTTGCGGAAATGATGGAGTTTGTGAATAATGAGCTCAAATTATCGGGCAAGGTTGGGCGGCTTGCGGGGGGAGCGGTATTCGTCGGGGGTGGGTCAAAGCTCCCCGGCCTTACGGAACTCGCTCGCGAGGAGTTGAAACTTTCGACGCAGATCGGTTGTACCATTCGGGACGCTTGGCATACGGACTCGAACCAATTCAAAGATGTGTTCGAGGATCCCGAGTTCGTGACAGCCCTGGGGCTCGCCATGAAGGGTGCCGAGCGCGAGGGATGGTCGGGCGAGGTGAATCCACCGATTCACAAGCGCATTCTCCGATACTTCTTACCGTAAGATCACTTTCCATGGGAAAAACAAAAAAAATAAAAAAAGATAGGACATTCTCTTCGGTGCCCGCCTTGAATATCAAAGTCGTCGGTATTGGCGGTGGAGGCGGTAATGCCGTTGCGCGCATCAGCAAGAACTTTGTACGAGGCGTCGAGTTCGTTGCGATCAACACCGATCACCAAGATCTCGACTACTGTGAGGTTCGGCGCAAGGTCTATATCGGCAGGAACCTGACCCGCGGGTTGGGTACGGGCATGAATCCCGACCTCGGCCGTCAGGCCGGCGAAGAAAATCGTTCGGATATCGCCGAGGCGATACGCGGAGCAGATCTCGTATTCCTCGCGGCAGGCCTCGGCGGGGGAACAGGGTCGGGCACAACTCCCATCGTTGCAGAAGTTGCAAAGCAGTCCGGAGCCCTTACCCTTGCCTTCGTCACGAAGCCATTTACCTTTGAAGGAACCCAGCGCATGCGCATTGCGGAAGATGCTCTCGTGAAGTTGAAAGACAAAGTAGATGCCTTGATTGTTGTGCCGAACGACAGGATATTTACCATCATCAGCAAAGAAACGCCGATCTTGAAGGCATTTGAGGCAATTGATGACGTATTGCGGAACTCACTCGCGGGGCTCGTGGAGCTCATCGTGACTCCGGGCATCGTGAACGTTGACTTCGCAGATGTAAAAGCAATCGTTCAGGACGCCGGTTCGGCGATCGTCGGTATCGGCATCGCAAGCGGCGAGAACCGGGCCGTCGCGGCGGTCAACCAAGCTTTGAACTCACCGCTCCTTGAGGTTAATCCCGAAGGAGCTACGGGCGTTCTCTTGGGTATCTCGGGCGGCCGCGACATGCGCATGCAAGAGATTAACGATGCCGCAAAGATCGTGGCGCAAACCGTTGATCCCTCGGCGCGCATCATCTTCGGTGCATACCACGATCGGCACTTGAAACCAAATCAAATCAAGGTCACGGTCGTGGCAACCGGCTTTGGCGCAGCCGCTTCGTCCATGCCACTCTTTGGCGATTCGAAGACCGGCTTTTTCGGCGGCGGCGCACGGAGCGTCATGTTCCCCGCAGAAGAGATGAAGGCAAAGGAACGAGAAGAAAAGGAACGGAAAGTCCCCGCAGAGGAATTGCTCTTCGTGAAGCGCCCGAGCGCGGACGAGATGCCAAAAGAAGACAGGACAAAAACGCCAACCAAGAAGACCGAATCCGACGTGTGGGATATTCCTACGTTTTTAAGACGAAAGAAAAAATAATTGAAACATCAAAAACCCCGGCATATGCCGGGGTTTTTGGTTAGTGGTTACTCATCACCACTTCTCGGTCCTTCGATGGCCATCGGTTCGATGCCAAGTTCTTGGCCCGTAACCCTCAGTACATCCTTATCTACCTTCTTGAACTCTTTGGAGGCAGCATTGTACATGTTGACCGTCGTGCCGAGATGGACGCCGACTTTGCGCATATAATCATCGTAGCTGGCGAGGTGCTTTCCTAGCGCTTCAACATTCTTGCGAATTTCTTTGGCGGATTCCTCGATCTTCAAGGCATTCAATCCTTGGAGCACGGTCTGAAGATACGCAAGGAAGGAAGTGGGAGAGACAATGATAACGTGCTTTTCTTTGAATGCGTATTCGATGAGGTCACGGGTGTTGACCTTCACGGCGCCAACCTGGGCGACTAAAAGATCGTAGTAGATGGCTTCGTGCGGGATAAACATGAAGGCAAAATCCATCGTGCCTTCAGCGGGTTTCACATACTTCGCTGTCTCGTCAATACGGTTCTTGAGGTCTGCCTTGAACGCTTTTTCGAGTCGTTCTTTCTCGAGCGGATCTTTTTCCTCAACGAGACGGTTGTAGTTCTCGATCGAGAACTTCGAATCGATGGGAATGACCTTGTCTTTCACAAAGACAGCGGCGTCAACGATGGTACCATCCTTGAACGGATACTGCATCTGATATTGACCTGGTGCCAAAACGTTCTTGAGAACGGTTTCCAGATAGTATTCGCCCAGGATACCCCGCTGTTTCGGGTTTTTGAGCATATCTTCGAGTCCCCGGATTTGCTCAGCGAAGTTCGTCATCTGTTTACCAGCCTCTTCGACGCGCGTGACCTTCTCGGTCATCTTGCCGAGCTCACCAATGAATTGGTTTACGAGTCGCTGCGATTCAGTGAACTGATTGCGGACCGATTCCATCGTCGTTTTATTCGCCTCACCGAGCTTCGTGTCGAGCGTGCGGGAAATTTCCGCAAGCTGGTTCTGAAGCAGGAGAAGCGATTGGTCGGGCGGTTTTTGTTCGCCCTGGTGCTTGAGTAGAGAGTAGATGGCATACAAACCCCCAAGGACAACAATGAGAGCGATTGCTAACAGAATAATTGTTATTGACATATATTAATGTGGTATTTGGTGAGTAATCAATTTCGAGTCGCGGAAAAATTGGCTTATTGGTTTTGGAAGCCAAAATACCCCTCAAAGAAGGTTCGCATCGACCAGTAAGATGAATAGTTGGGTCGAGCCTGCTATTTCGGGACATGTTGCCGTTGTCAGCTTCAGTCCCTAATACATCAAGCGATTCTTCCCTACGTTGTCTTACGGCGAACCGGAGAGGCTACACCCAGTATTTTCTTGTTGAGGGGAAATGTCAATAGTCGAGTTTTTGCATTATTGATTTTCACCAACTGCTTCGCCCGAAACGCCGATGCGCTCCTATATGCCGGCCGCCCCGGCCGATTCCCTGTTTTGTGATAATTTTTCATTTCTGTAAACTGCACACCGCAAACTGCCCACTGAACTAATACCCCGCGAATTCTTCGGTCCGAATATTATCCGGGTCGATGCCGACTCGTTCCACAACAGGGATCATGGCTGAAACCATCGCCGGCGGGCCAACGATGTAGGCAATGACGTTAATCTTATTCGCCAAGTGGCGCAACATCATCTCCTCATTAATGGGGCCCATTTCATATTTCCACGCTGGGTCGCTTGCATCCACCTTCGCCAAGGCTCCCGCCGTCGGTGAACCTTTGGCGGACAAGTCGGTGGACAGGTCCGTAATCGTAGGAATGAAATGGAAATTTTGGTGGTCTTTTGCGAGCGATTCGAACTCATCAAGAAATGTGGTCGTCTGGGGAGTGCGGTTCGAGTAGAAGAGGTAGAGTTGGTGGGGGAGATCGCGTTCGAGCGCGTCGAGGACGATGCTGTGGATAGGAGTGATACCGATGCCGCCAACGATAAAAACAGCCGGTCGCTCGGCGTTTTGATGGAGCGTGAACGAACCCATTGGGGCCGAAACCCTAACGCTCGTTCCGAGCGGCATGGTTTTGAGAACGTTCTTGAAAGCCGTATCACGCATACGTGTTGTGATCATGATACGGTTTTTTTCGCTCGGGGGTGAAGCAAGTGAAAACGAGCGCGTATTCCCCTCCGCGTCCGTCTGGGGCGGATCGATAAGCGTGAAGTCGGCATACTGCCCGGCAGTAAAAGAAAAATCCGTGGCCGTCGTATCGAACCAGAATGCCATTGTTCCATCCGCAACGTCCTGTCGGGCGACGAGTGGCAATACACACTCTTTTGTGGGCATGTGGTTACGATGAGGTTGCAGAGGGCTCCTTTTCACGCTCTGAAAGTTCGCCGATTTCTTCAGGTGATTTACTCTTGAGCGAAATGAAGTCCATGATGCGCTTGAAGTAGTGGGATTCGTGATTCGTTGCTTCAGATCGATTCTCCGAAGGTTTGATTTCACCCGTTATGTTTTTCTCTTTGATCACTTCAACGTCCGCAATGAGCTTCTGAAGTGCCGCCTGAATATTTTCGAGCATTGCCTGACTCTTGGATTCTTCAGTTTCGTCTTCGGTCTGTTCTTTCTGAATCTCCTCAATATCTTCAGAGATCTCTTCGACGTCCTCGCCCAAGTCCTCTACCTCCTCTTGAATGTCTTCAATGTCTTCACCGACGGCTTCAAGGTGTTCGGCGTGGCGATTGACCGTCATTTGAATAAAGATAGCAAGGTAAATGGCTTCGAGCGAAACAGCGGTCGTGAGGATAAGAAAAATATCATCAAGCGGCACGGCGAGGTAGCGCAGTCCGAACATGGCAGCGAAAAGAATAGTGTGAACGACAAGCGAGAGAGGTGTCCCCACCCAATTCGTCATCGCGATCGAAATACGCTCAAGTTTATTGTTCATGCGAACATCGTTTCGTACTTATGATAAGCGATTAGCCCCGTCGAGACCATGTGGAAAACGTACCTCACCGCTTCTCATGTGCGGGTTAGATAGGGTAGGATGGAACCATGCCCGGTAGTGAAAACTCGATTGGTTAGTCGGGATCGGTTTTGCTACGTAGGACCTACTATAGACCCAGCAGATGAAGAGTAAAAAATAGTCGTATTATTGTAATTAATCGAGTTTCTACTACCGGGATGTTGGTTGATGATGTCACAATCGAAGTGAAGGCCGGTCATGGGGGCAAGGGGGCGGTGGCTTTCAACAAGAATCTCATGTCCTTGGGGCCCGCAGGAGGCACGGGAGGCACCGGGGGGAGCATCTATCTCGAAGGTGTGGTAGATATTTCGGCCTTGAAGCAGTTCCGGTTCAAAAAGGTATTGCAGGCCGAGCGTGGACGTGACGGCCGGGGCCAGTTCAGCGACGGCTCCGGGGGCGAAGACCTGGTTTTGAAGGTTCCAGTGGGGACGGTAGTTCACACGCTGGGAGTGGAGGAAGTGCGAGAGATTACAAAGATCGGTGAGCGGCTCCTCGTCGCAAGAGGCGGCCGTGGCGGTCGGGGGAACTTTCACTTCCGCTCCTCAACGAACACAACACCCAAGGAGTTCGAAGAAGGGAAATCCGGAGAAGAAGCGAAGCTTCGTCTTGAGCTAAAACTTATCGCGGACGTGGGCTTTATCGGACTGCCGAACGTCGGCAAGTCGACGCTCCTCAACCTCTTGACGAATGCGAACGTTAAAGTGGCGAACTACGCCTTCACGACGCTCGAACCGAATCTTGGCGCCTACTACGAGTTAATCCTCGCCGATATTCCTGGGCTTATCGAAGGCGCCTCGACGGGCAAGGGGTTGGGCATCAAATTCCTTCGCCACGTAGAGCGCACAAGAGTGCTCTTCCACTGTGTCGCCGCAGACAGCGAGCACCCCGTTGCGGACTACAAGACCGTTCGAGCGGAGATGAAAGCCTACAGCGCAGAACTTATGAAAAAACCGGAGTATGTGTTTTTAACGCGGAGCGATAACGTCTTGCCTGAAGAGCTGAAGAGAAAAATCGCGGAGTTCAAGGAAATAAAAATCTCCGCCGAAGCAATTTCTGCCTATGACGACGAAAGTTTAAAAAAGGTCACGAAGCTTCTCGCCGAGGCGGCGAAGGAGAAGCACGCGTGAGCAATATTAACATTTTTAACCGATCGGTTAACAGTGTTAATAAATAAATGATGGTACTAAAATAAAGAGAAATTGGACTCTGCACCGGTATGCTATAGCATACCGGTGCAGAGAGGAGTCACACCTCTCTCGGTCTGAAGGTCGGAATTAGCGATGAGTGAATGTCAATCTTTATCTCTTACGTCGGCAAAGATTTCCTTCCCCGCGTTCCAAAAACTGGAGTCGCCGTGAAGTTTGCGATAGTACCACCACTCCGGGCCCCAGAGATAGACCTCACGGATTCCGGTGCGGCGGGCGAAGCTCACGATGCTCTTGAGCTCCGGCACGCCGAAGTTTTTAATCTGGTCATCAAATGATGTTTGCGGTAGTGGTTTTCCCTCGCCCCAGGGTTCTGCTTGGAGCTCAATGATGGAAACATCCTGTACGCCCAAGAATTGCTTTGCATACCAAGCACGAAGGGCATAAAAGGCCGGCGGGTAGATGTGCGTAAAGGGACCAGTGTATTTATTCCACACGTATCGATAAAGCGTCGTGCCAAAGAGCTCCGAAAGGCCGGCAGTGCTCGTCCAGAGCGACAGTTCGCCACTTGCGGTCGTGAGGATCGGGCGCGTCGGGTCTTTTGACTTCACGAACGCGATCTCTTGCTTTACGAACTCACGGTCGGGCGGCGGGCAGTTGCCGAAGACACCGAGAAGCGGCTCATTTTCCACCTGCCACACGCTAAGAACCTTCGATGTTTTGTAGTGCGCAATGACGGCCGACATGTAGTCAAAGAGTGCTTGGTGGGAATCGAGAAGCGAGAGGCCGCCCGCCCATTCTGGGATGTGGCACTCCGGCCAGCGCGGCGTGCGATAACCAATTGCAAGGACGACAGGAATCTCGCGCTTCTGCGCTTCACCGATTTGGAAGTCGAGCGAAGAAAAGTCGTAGGCGCCGCGCGTCGCCTCGACCTGGTTCCAGTAGGCAACGAGACGCAATGTTTTGGGTTGCAGTTCGTCAAGAATTGCGATGAACGTTGCTTTTGGGTCAAGGCCGAGCTCATCGCGGGCGTAAACATCGCTGAATGTTAGACCAAAGACGGGATGGGGATCGGAAAAATCAAGGAGCCAGCTTGCCATGAGGGCGGCAAGCACGATGACGATGACCGTAACGATGACAATCGTAAATCGGCGACGGATCGATGGAGGAAGACGAAGGATCATACGAATAAGAGCGCGACACCAAGAGAGATGCAGATGATCCCCACGAGCTTGCGACCGAGTGACCGGCCAAGGACATGTTCTTGAAGAATTTTTGGAGCGCGATGGGCGAGGAGGAGAACAATGGCAAGAAGGAAGATGTGCTGGATGCCGCCGAGGGCGTTTACGATAGAGATCGAACCGATCGTGAAGGCATAGTTCAACACGATAAAGCCCGCCGCTCCGGAGATTTTTCCGAGAAAGAAAATTGCCCCACTCGTCACTTTCGGGTGACGGAAGTCATCATGAACCGCAAGCCGATTCTTTCGCGGGAGAAGGAGAACGAGTGCCGCAAGCGTTGTGCCGACCGATCGCCAAACTAGACCGCCAACAAATCCATAGTGGAGATAGACAAACTTGCTCAAAACATGCGAGAAGGCAAAGAGGAGTGCAGAGGCGCCACCAATCAAAAGCGTTGTGGCATCCGGCAGCTTTTTCGCGCGATGTTCGTCGTGGATAAGGATGATACTGCCGAGAAGGATGACGAGGAACGCAACAAACTGGCTTGACATGAGCGTCTCATCCAAAACGATCCAGGCAAAAAAGAGAATGAAAACTGGCGTCAAGCTTCCGACGAGCGGCGCCGCCTCCGAGGCATCCCGAAGTTGAAGGAGAACATAGAATACAAAGAGTGCGGCGGTGAAGGATCCGCCAGCGGCAAGTGCAACAAGCATGAGAGGAAGCGGCGGCACGCCAGGGACAAACGGAAGTGCGAGAAGAACCACAGAGCCAAGAATGGTGGCATAGAACGTATAAACCGCTGGTCGGGGAACAGCGCGCTTCAAGAGTAACTTGTCGCTCAAGATGCTCAAAGCGTTCAAGAAATAGCCGATGATGGTGAGAAAAAGCCAGGACATGGATAGGATTTAGAACTTAGGATTTAGGAATTAGAACTTTTGATGACTGTGCGACGATTTCTTCAATCATGAAGGTACCGCGCTTTTCTATCTCGACGAACCCTTGCATTGCGGCTTCGGCAAAGGCACCGGACTCGAGATTATCGGCGATCCATTCAGCCGCATACGCCGGATCTTCTTGCAGGATTCCCGCACCGACTTTGATGAGCCAGTCGCGATTAAACTCCTCCTGCGATCCGATTGGCGGTGCGATGATGATGGGAATGCCAAGCCCGGCGTAGAAAGTGAGTTCGCTTGGTTTTGTCCAAAGAATGTCCGTGGTGCGAAGGGCGGCATTGAACGCGTCGAAGTACGCTCCGACGTCGCGGGCAGATACAAGACGTACGTGATCTCCGAGACCAAGCTTCATGAGTTCTCGATTGAAATAGAGGCGTACAGCGTCTTTTGTGCCGGCAGCGACCACAAATCGTAACGCACCATTATTGATCTTTTCAGAAAGTGACCGTATCGCCGATAGTGCAATGTTTTTTTGTGCGCCTGCCCCACCAATCGAGAACATAATCGTCAGCGGATGATCTGGTTTTTGGGGTAGGGCGCCGACGTACTCTTTTATCAGTGCTGTATAGCGCTTGCGATAGTTCGAGTGCGGATCGAGGTTCACTAAGCGATGACCCAAATCGTGCTTCGCGATTTCAAGTTTCCGAGTGCCGATATTTTCCTTTGGCAAGGGATACCCCGTCATGAAGATCTGATTGGGATTCACGCCATAGCGAGTGAGACGTTCGGCGGCATGATCAGTTGTCGCGAAGTATCGAATGCGGCTCGATGCGGCGTCGAGCGACGCCCACGTTCGTGAGATGTCGGTGTCGCAGACGACGCAGTAGATATCCCCGGGATAGTGGAAAAATTCTGCCATATAAGCCGGCGTGAAAAAAGTAGAGACGAGCGGGAGCGGCCCGCCTTGACTCGCGCCTCGATTCGGTGAAGCGGGCGTCGGCGAGGCGGGGCGGGTCGCAAGCGTCCCTATAAAATGTTTTCCGAATCCGCGACGGAAAAGCGAAAAATTTTGCCGTAGCTGGAGCGTTGGGCGGACGGAATTCTGGCGCGGGTAAAAACGAATAATACGCTGAAAGAGATCAAAGACGCCGAAAAGGAGCTTACCAATATACGGTAGATGTTCGATATTCGAAACGTATTCGTAGAATCTGCGGCTTTGTTCCCAGCGGGCCCGGTCCTCCGGAGGCATGCCGTCGTAATCATTTGCGTTGATGACGGCTCCGGTGGGCGAAAGACCGCGCAGGGGATGAGCGGTACGCTGATGGCCGAAGCCCATGGAGACGGCAACGACCCATGCAGTGCTTCGCGACTTAAGATTTGATGGCATACCGTTGATGCTCCTCTAGTATACCACCAACGCAGCTCGTTCAGAGTTCGGTTCCGGTGAGTCGCCGGAAAAGCGATCCGATTAGATATGCAACTGCAGCAACGCCGATCGAAAAAAGAAACATGGTTCGCGCTTGGCGTCCAAAATCGTGCTCGAAGAGCACTGCCGTATAGTAGGAAGTGGCTCCGATGATGAGCGCTATGACGATGCTCATGGCGCCAAGCGCCGCGAAAATGCTTTTTAAGATCAAAAAAGGTGCAACGAGAAGAGAAACGACAATGATGTACGCGATACCCGTGTAGATGCCGGATTTCGCCGCATGCTTGATCCGTTCTGGCTCGTGACGCGCCTGCATATAGGCAGAAGCAGCCATGGATAAACTTGCCGAAATTCCCGTGATCGATCCCGCAAGCGCAACCGCAAGGTGGTCGGTGAACGCAAACGAAAATCCCACGAGCGCGCCCGTGAGCTCGATCAAACCGTCGTTGAGGCCCAGCACGATGTTACTTAAGAACGCGACACGATCCTCCTTGATGTGCGCAATGAGACGCCCCTCGTGCTCCTCTTCGTCGCGCATGAACGCCTCGATTTTTTTCCGCAAGGCGGCATCGGTCGTGTCGTGGTGAAACTCCATATAGCGGGCCTTCCCTTTGCCTTCTTGGCGTTCTAGGTATCGGGCGGTGAAGGTAAGGCCGAGGATGCGGCGCATAAGCCGGAATGGCCAGAGCGCTGGTTCGTGCACCGACGACGGGTCTCCTTGAGCTAGTTTTATCCAGAATGCATAGTGTTCCAATTCATGCGTAGCAAGCTCGAGAAGAACGCGCTTGAATTCAGGCACCGTCTCGTGTGCGGCGAGGTCGGCATAAATACGATGATCGCGGTATTCATTTCGCGCGAAGTCTCGAGGCGTAATCATGGTTTATGCCCGCCTTCTCTGCATCACGTGGTACGTGCTATAGGCATATCCTACGAGCGCGAGAACGATGACAAAGAGGGAGATGAAAAAGATGACAAAGGCCAACCAGGGGGGGAGGAAACTCAAGAAGGCACAGACCGCCCCAAGCACCATAAATGCTTTTTCGCCGAAGATGTGGGTTTTTTTCCACACGACGTCCGACTCGAGTGTCCACGGCAGGCGGATGCCCACCGTATAGTTACGCTTCACTCGAGGCAGAACCTGTGCGACGGCCATAAAAACTAGGGCAAGTCCAACGAACAAACCCTGCGTCACAGGAATAATCTCGCCGAGCGCGGCATTCGCGAGCATCATGAAGTAGATGAGACCAAAAAAAACAACGAGAGCAAGTTTAAAGATAAAATACTCCCGCGCCGCCACAAAAATATTCCTCTTTAGTGGGTCGATGAGCGGGAGAAATGTGAGGATCGTATAGATGCAGATCGTGATAAGCGGAAGAAGAAGCGTGGCAGCGAGTTTAGAGCTCCATCCGTCTGCCGTCCCATCAATTCCCCAATGCGTCGGAACCTGGTCGGGGAGTTTGTCGTACATCAAAAAGCCGAACACGAAGTAGGCAACGATAAGGATTATGGATATCACTTCCCGTCGGCGAAATATTTGTGTCAAAGCTCCTTAAGTATATCACACGCACTGTAATGCGTTATACTGAGCATAGCCCCCAAATAAAGAGAAAGGTCGATTAAATGACACCTCACACATTCAAAAGAATATGATGGTTCAC
>CAZWBU010000004.1:18364-20606 GCA_964632585.1 uncultured Candidatus Saccharibacteria bacterium
GGCAGTTGCTCTCGCCGTGATCAGTGTGTTGCCGTTTTATGTCACGGTAAAAGCAGTCCAACCGCCAAAAACTGATAAAATCACCATTTGCCACGCGACACATTCAGAGACCAATCCATACGTGGAGTTGACCGTGAGCGTGTACGGATTAAATGGTCACGGTGATCATCCGGATGACATCATTCCAGCGCCGGAAGATGGCTGTCCCGGTCCGATAACGGCACCGGCTCCAACGGTGACGCTTACTGCCGATCCGTCCGTGCTCTTTTCAGTTGACAATCCTCCAGCAGTGCTCTCGTGGACGTCAACTGACGCAACTGACTGCACAGCGGAAAGTTCTGCAGGTGACTGGATAGGACCCCAGCCAACTTCGGGATCATTCACACTCGCAATCACCGTAGCGGGAACGTACACGTACACACTCACGTGCACGGGCCCTGGCGGAAGCGCCGCATCGACGGCAACGGTATTGTCATTTTTTACGATATAGGGATCTGGGAGGGTTTTGGCCCAACAACATCACCTCACGCCGAGGTGATGTTGTTGGGGGCATGGACACCGAGAGTCCAGGTGTCATTTTTTCCGCCAAGGAGAGAAGCGAAAGAACTTATCAAAACCCAAATACGTGCCGGCCCGGGAAAAAATAAGGACGAAAAGGCACAAGATAGTGATAAGCTGGTCGTTCACGAGTTGGGAAATTTGAAGATGAGTAAAGTCGATATTTCCCAGATACGGGACTCCGGTGAATATAATGCCCAAAAGCGAAAGGAGCCGCGTAGCAAAACCGATAACGAGACCTACGCCGATCACAATAAGCACCCATTTCGAACCAGTACTTGTTAAACCGATATGTTCTGGTGCGCCGAACCACGCGGAAAAGCCGCCAAGGGCCTTCGTTTGTCCCAACTCCGATACAAATGAATCATTAAAAAGTTTACTAAAACCAAGATAGAAAAAACTCAAGCCCAGTGCCACGCGTAAAAGAAGAATGGCGAGGCGTAATGAATAGGGAAGCCGCGTTCCGTAGTGCATATAGGAGATCGAGGTACACCTGTATTATAATACATGCACGGCACACTTGTCGTCATGCAGATGGACTTCGATAAACAGCACGTGTTGGGCCAGCGCGCCTTCACCCTCTTTCTTTTCAAACGAATCAAGTTTGCGCTCTTTTTATTTCTTCTTTCCTGGGTTGCGTGGCGGTACGAACATCTTGCACCCGAGGAATACACGCTTTGGGTGACGCTCGGAGTCCAGCTCCTCTTTGCACTCAGCATGGCGTACTTCGCACTTATTTTGATCAGGACATTCCTGGAGTACAGGCGTTACACCTATCGATTCACCGACGAAGCGTTTATCGTTACCGAAGGATATCTGGTCCGAAACGAATTTGGCGCGGTCTACCATCAGATCCAGAGCGTGAACATCCGCCGCACGCCGCTCGACCGGATGATCGGGGTCAGTCAACTCGTCATCTTGATGGTAGGCCCGGATCGGGAGTCGCGCCGCGCTCAGATCGTTTTGCCCGGCGTTGGGAAGACCAGGGCGAAGTTGGTACAAAAAGAACTCCTCATTCGCGCGCGCAAGCACGCAACGATGCATCCATCGCCGGACGACTGACAAGAAGTGGGCGGAGTCCTTGTTAAACAACCATGGTCCGTTGCCTTGCCGGAGGGCGAGGGCTATGATGAGGAGTGCTATGAAAAATCGCCTGTGGACGATTACACTCATTGCGCTCATGCTTCCGATCAACGCATCGACTGCCGGAGCAAAATTACGCTACGCCGGATGGCTGCCGTTTTGGGAGCTACAGAAAGGCGCTCTCGACATTGCCATCAATCTTGAAAAACTCCACGAGATGAGCCCATTTTCGTACGAGGTGAATGCGAACGGCACTCTGCGAGATTCGATCGGAATGAATAAGGGTTTCATGCCCGGCTATCTCTCCGCCGTCCGTGATTCGGGAACGAAAATCGTCCCGACGATTGCGTGGTTCGACGGCGACGCAATCCACGCCCTGATGACAAATACGAAAAAGCGGCAAGCGCACGAGGACCTCATCGCAAAGTTGGTGAAGGATAATCACTTTGACGGCATCGACATCGACTACGAGAGCAAGAAAGCGGAGACCATAAACTACTTTTCGACCTTCCTCAAAGGCCTTGCCATCCGACTCCATCCAAAAGGGAAGACGCTCTCGTGCACCATAGAGGCGCGCATGCCACCGTCGTCGCGCTATGAG
>CAZWBU010000004.1:20681-26504 GCA_964632585.1 uncultured Candidatus Saccharibacteria bacterium
TACGGTGATGAGGTGCGCATCATGGCATACGATCAAGGATTAATAGATATTAAGCTGAACGCCGCGAAGGGGAGCGGTAATCTCTATGCGCCGGTCGCAGATCCCGACTGGGTCGAAAAAATCATACAGCTGGCAACGAAGACGATAAGCAAAAAGAAGATCATGCTTGGGGTGCCAACCTATGGATATGAATATCAGGTAAGCTGGAGTAACAATGTCACAACCTATCGGCGTCTGCGGAGCGTAAACTATTTCACGGCGTTTAACCGCGGCGAATCGGTAAATGCCCCGGTGCCGGCACGCAATAGTGCGGGAGAGTTGAGTTTTACCTATACGACGAGTACGTTTTTTGAGGTGTCACCAACCCTGCGCTGGGACGTCTCCTCAACGCTGCCAAGCAGCATGCTCTCCGAAACCGCGAACTCTACGACGAGCGTGACGCGCTTCGCTTCATTTCCCGACGCCGAATCAGTTGCGGGCAAGGTTCAACTCGCAAAAAAATATGGCTTACGCGGCGTCGTACTCTTCAAGCTTGATGGAAGCTTCGATCCGCTCATCTGGGAGGTGATGAAATAATCCAGGACTCTGACCAGTTATTTGGTCATGACCAAATAACTGGTCAGAGAAGGAGCAATAGGTGGTATAATGAAGGATATGCGCCGAGAAGGTTTTGCACTGCTTGAGATCCTTATCGTCATCGTTCTCATAACCCTGCTATTCGGCGGCGGCTTTTACTTAACCGTCGTTCAACAGCAACAGGCCACTATTCAAATAGGTGAAGATGCTAAAAAGAAAGCTCTGGATATAAAGCGCCAGATGGAAGCCCAAAGTGCGCGGCAGGAGGATGTGTTGCATCAGATAGACAAGTTAGATACACTCTCTCCTCAGTAGATACAAGCTTTACACGCTTGCTTTGACTCAATATGGGCTTTGTCGTAGATTGACGGCAGTTCACCGAACGCACTATTCAGGTCTTTTTCGCAGCCAAGGAGTTCTGCACAAGATCAAACAGGAGGTTGAAAATGACAAGTGATCAGGTTGTTTCACCTGGCGCAGTGATCGGTATTCTTGGAGGCGGACAGCTTGGACTCATGCTCACACTCGCGGCGAGGCGAATGGGATATCGAATCGCCGTGCTCGATCCTGCGGGAGCGGAGAGTCCTGCGGGCCAGATCGCCGAGTGGGCAGGATCGCTGACGGACGAAGCGGATATCAAGGCGTTCACACGCAGGGTCTTCGTCGTGACGCTCGAATGGGAGAACGTTCCCGTCAACCTCGTCGAACGGCTTATTGCGCAGAACATTCCGGTCCGCCCGGGTGTTTACGCCTTGGCCACCTCGCAGGACCGTTTCCGTGAGAAAAACTTCGCGCTGAAAAGCCGGGTGTGGCCGACGAGGTTTCGTCCGATCGGTTCGGAGCGCGATCTGCTCATGGCGAAGGACTGCACCGAGCTCTTTCCGGGGATCTTGAAAAAGTGTCGAGACGGCTACGACGGCAAGGGACAGGTCTCCGTCGAGAGCTTCGGCGGTCTCGAGTGCGCGTGGAAGGATCTGAAGTACGAATCGTGCATCTTGGAAGAGAGGATGAACATCAAGTGTGAACTCTCGGTCATCGTTGCCCGCCGTCCGGGCGATCAGGAACTCGTCGCCTACGGCCCCTTCGAAAACGAGCACGAGAACGGTATCTTGCGGACGTCTCGCTACCCAGCCGGTTCATCACGAGAAGTCAGCGAGAAGGCGGTGCGTGCGGCGAAAAAGCTCGCCGTCGCCCTCGATGTCCATGGGCTTCTCGCCGTCGAGTTCTTCGTGAAGGAGAACGGAGAGTTGCTCTTCAATGAGATAGCACCGCGGCCGCACAACTCCGGACATCTCACCATCGAGTGTGCTGAAACGTCTCAGTTCGAACTGGCAATCCGCGCCATCTGCAACCTTCCGTGGGGGAACGTCGGACTTCACTCCGCCGGCGAGATGCGTAACATCATCGGAGACGAAGTGAACGGCTGGGAAGCCGACGTCGCCTCGGCTTCGCCGAAGACGTGCAGGATCGGTCCTGAGGAATTCCTGCATCTCTACGGCAAACGCGAGGTGCGACCCGGCCGAAAGATGGGGCACATCGTGCGGAGAAGACCTCCCGACGAGCATTTTCAAGGTCTTGGTTCGACCCGCTAACTCACCGCATCGGTTTCGGGGATCGGCGCGGCATCAGCAGTCTTCGTGGCGACACGAGGACTGCTCTTCTTTTTAGTTTTAAACATATCGCCTCCTGACCAAAAAACCACCCCGCCTTGGCGGGGTGGTTTTTTGTACGTTCGGCGCTTAGGCGCTTGCACCTTAGGCGCGCGAGACGTTCTTGGCGGCTGGGCCTTTTTCGCCCTCGACGACTTCAAAGCTGACGGCATCGCCAACCTTGAGTTCATCGAACGTAACGCCATTCAAATCCTTCGAATGGAAGAAAAGGTCCTTCGTCTCGCCTTCGCGAGCAATGAAACCGAATCCTCGATCCGTGAGGGTCTTGATCGTTCCTGTCATGTTGTTAATAATTGATTTGCCTAGAAACCCGACCTCGTCTCTGTACTGCCCGGCTATCATAGCACATAGTCTAAAATCTGTCAAAATGCGGCCCGGGTAGCTAACCAAAAATCTGGTCTATCTTACGATCGTAAGATAGACCAGATTTTTGGTTGCTTCACCGCACAACTTCCACGAGCTTATCGCCATTCACCGTAAAATACTTTGAAACTCCTATCGAAGGGGGCGCAGTCATCGGTTCACCGGGCCGGCGTTCGGCAAAGTTCACGATGAGCCCTCCGTTCCGAAACTCGGTCGTCTGCGGTGCGATACGATCACCGAGATACGCGGCATTCGTGCCCCGGTAGCCGCTCTGCGTCTTGAGCGCCGCCGTAACATAGAAAAACGTCCCGCTTCCGCCGCTATCTTGGGTGAGTAAGAAGGCAATGTCCTCTGTCCCGTCTCCATTGAGATCGGCTCTCACCTCATTTTCAAAGTAGCGCGTGGTGGTTTTTGAGGCAGAGCCGGGGGCGGCCGGAACAACAGATGCGCCGTTTTTAAGCACGACCGTCTGGCCCTCAATTTCATAAGCAATACTCTTGTAATCATTTTGCGAAACCGGAGCTGATACGTCTTGTGAGGGCGTTTCCTTGAGCACGAACATGCCCGCACCGACGACGAGTAAAAGGACGATCAAACCAAAAAACAGCTTATTGTTGCGCATAAGCTTCTTGTAATTTTTGTATGTCGATTTTCACCATTCTCAGCATGGCCTGCATAGCTCGTTTCGTCTTCTCGGGATCGTTGTCGTCGAACCATAGAAACGGAGTTATTTTTTGTGTCATTGCTACATTATAGCAAAGATGTAATTATTCTTTTTGATTCCCGAAGTATTCAAAGAGCGCCTTGATACCGGCTAGGTTCCGCTCCCACTCTATATCCTCGTGGGTCTTCAGCTCCACCGTGATCGCCGGAATACTGATCGATGAGAGCCACCCTTCTGCGTCACCCGTAACTTCATATTGATCAAATGACCTAACGGCCGGATAACCTGCCGCGCGGGAGTACGCATTCATAATGTCCAGCGTCCCCGGCAAGATGCCATTCTCGCACTCTGACGCATAGACCGCGTTCGCTTGACTATGCCAGAAGATAACTGCGCCCGGCTTATCTTTGAGAACAACACTTCGGATAGCCGCGGCCTCCGGCTCGGAAAATGGCCTTGATCCGCCGCTTACCGTTTTTCCCCGCCACATACCCTCCGGTTTCCATTTACAGTCAAAGTTGCGGTTGAGGTCAACCCCGTGCGCGTTGAAGCGCCCTGGCTCCGCCGAGGTATTCGTCGGAACGTCGGCGAGGGTTATGCGGCCCTCTTTATCGATCACCTTGTACACTCCGTCGGGATTCGCGGATGGGATGACAGTCACCGTGAGATTCTGCGGAATACTACCCGGGTGTGCGTCGAGATAGTCCATAAATGTATATGCCAAAAGAACGCTGTTCCACTCATAGCCACCGTGCATGCCGCCGACAAAAAGAACCTTCGTCGCGCCGGTGCCGAAGTGATACGCAGTGATGTCGCGTCCCTCGACGGATTTTCCGATGACGCTCCGCACCGGACCAGGAGGTTTCGTTTCAAGAGGCGCGAGAGGCGCTGGTTCCAACGTCCTCTTATTTTGCGAGATGACGAAGGCCAATACGCCCGCACCGAGTGCAACAAAAACAATAACGACCGCGATCACTCGCTTCCTGAGAGCAGCGCGCATTATTTGGCGTAGGATTGCAGCAGTGCCTTGATACCCGCGAGGTTCTTGTCCCATTCGGTATCGTCGTGCGTAGATAAGAGAACACTGATGGCGGGGATATTTTTCCGAGCAAGCCAGTTTACCATGTCGCCCGTCGTTGCATAAAAATCAAAGCTCTCGTACGCCTTATACCCAGATGCCTTGGCGAAGAGCGTGGTCATCGCGCGCGTTGCGGACAAAACGCCCGCGTGGCAGTTCGACGAAAACACGCCGCCAACGGCGCTGTACCACACAACAACCGCGGCTGGCTTTTCCGATTCTACATAGTTTTTGATGGCCATGCTCTCGGGTTCGGAAAATGCCGCGCTCCCTCCGGAGACCGGGGTGCTCTGCCACACGCCGGTCTTCTGCCAGTCGCAGTCAAAGTTGCGGTTGAGGTCCACCTTGTTCGCGTTGTAGCGGCCGGAGACAACGATGTCTTTCGACGCCGATACATCGGCCTTGGTGAATCGGCCTGTGGTGCCGACGACCTTCGCGAGGCCGTCCGGATTTAAGACCGGGATAACCGTTACTTGTATATTGTTTGGGATCGCTTTGGGGTTCGCTTTGAAATAGTCGATCATCTCGTCGGCAACGAGGACCGTGTTCCACTCATAGCCGCCGTGAATACCGCCGACAAAAAGGATCTTCGTCCCGCCGGTGCCGAAGTGATACGCAGTGATGTCACGCCCTTCAACGGACTTCCCAATAACCGTCTCGCCTGCCGGTTTCGGTACCTCGGGTATGTTGTTCGCTTTCGTGTTGGTAGGCGGCTGTTCGGTGTTCGTTGGCACGACCGCTACCTCTGCACCCTTGGACCACATCCGGAAGACAACATACGCGCCAACGCCGAGGAGCACAAGAACGACGAGGATGATAACGGTTTTTTTCATGTGATTTTAATTGTAGTTATCTTGTATACCTTACCTTTTTTGTCGTAGGTAATCCACTCGCCGACTTGCTTGCCCTTTGCGAAGTATCCGGAGCGGAGCTTCACCCCGTTTTTTCGAAACCACTCCCAGTAACCCACGCACGCTCCGCCGACCATCTTGCCTCTGGCCCAAACACTACCGTCCCTGTGGTAGACGATATGTTGCTTTGTTGACGATGTTTTCTTTGGCATAGGATGTCTATATAAGTATAAACTCAAGAGTGGACTGAAGGAGGCATTTCTGTTAGTAAAATCCCTTGCTCCGCCAGTTGGACTCTTGAGAAAATAGGAGAACCGCCGTAGCTTGCGCTCGTGCGGTTCTGTGAAGGTGCCAATGCAAAGGCATCTTCAGGATTGCGGAACAACCTCCCATTTGCTGGCCCGGCTTTCGCGAAGGTAGAGCCGGATGTAGGACGTCGTCTTTTCGGACCTTATGCTCTGACGAAGAAGCGTCTGTGCCCGCGACAGCTCCGGAAAGATTTCGCCATCGAGATCCATGGCCAGGAACCGGTAGAGGTCTGGCCCGACCTTGAAGTCGGTCTTTTCGACGAGAAGCTCTCGGGTGAGGTCGTAGAGCGGCCTTACGCCCTCGTCCATCTTC
>CAZWBU010000005.1:0-1198 GCA_964632585.1 uncultured Candidatus Saccharibacteria bacterium
CACGTTTCCCGAATGGCACCGAGGTCATGGACCCTTCAGTCATCGCGAACTTCGGCGAGACAATCGAGCGCATCAAGGCAAACATCGCCGGGGCGAGGGCCTACGAGACCGCGGACTTCACGGTCGTTGAGAGCACCAACTTACGTGTACTCTGCGCCGGCGTCTGGCGCGACTTCACGAAACAGCCCCACGTCTGCCACATGCAGGCGTTTCGCCAAGTGCTCTCGCCTACCGGCCTCATCAACTGCCCGGCGTATCGCGAGGTACCGAAGGCGCACTTCGCACCGAAGAACGCCTATACGGACCGCCAGCTCGAACAAACCCGGAAGGCGTTGCCAGTGCTTCTCGAAAGCTTCGATCCGAGCCACGAGTGTCGCGAGATTACCTGCCTCTACCAGCCGACGAACGCGTGGCTCGACGGACTCATCAAGGACGGCGAGGTCATGCTACCCATTCACGGCCTCCCCGACAGCGACTACTTCCTGTGAGTCCCAGCGCCCGCCGGGGTGCGCATAGACGTTGCGCATCCCGGTTTCCGTTTTCTCGACGTATTGTCATCGAAGTAAAGTCGTGGCATTCTTACAACCGTTATGCCAGGTAGTAGAAATTCGGGCAGCTCCTTTCAGCTTGAATTTCCTCCATTTTGCTTATATTTTGCAACATTGAATCCTGTGCAAAAAGACGCTTGGCCGACCATTATTAACCCGAATTTTCACTACCTGGTATGGAAACTCCGAAACGACATGTTAAAGGGTGGGGTGAAGAGTTATGGATCGCTAATACCCCCTTATACTGCGGCAAAAAGCTAATTCTCAAGAAAGGCAAGCAGTGCAGTATCCATCACCATAAGCTCAAGGATGAGACCTTTTATGTCCAGAGTGGAGCGGTGCAGGTGGACCTTTATTCGAATGGGTATCCCGGAGAGCCAGTGCGTCTTGTGATGAAAGCCGGCGATTCCGTGCACATTTCACCTCCCATGTCACATCAGTTCACCGGCGTTGAAGACAGCGAGATGTTTGAATTTTCAACCCAGCATTTTGAGGACGATACCTACCGGGTCGCTCCCGGAGATTCACAACGATAGGCGGTATACGATATCTATCATGACGCTCACGGCAACAAAAGAACTGAAGGCGCGCATCGGCGAGTTCGGTGGGAAAACGATTCTCGTCGTCGGTGATATCATGCTGGACAAGTT
>CAZWBU010000005.1:1208-26340 GCA_964632585.1 uncultured Candidatus Saccharibacteria bacterium
AGCACCCGTGCCCGTTGTTCTCCAGGCATCTCATACATCACACCTTGGCGGCGCGGGAAATGCGGCCGCAAATGCCGCGGCGCTCGGCGGGCGGACCATGCTTCTTGGAGTTGTCGGCGACGATGCCGAAGGGCATGAAGTGATGCAACTCGCTCGCGCGGCGAAGATCGAGCCACATTTTGTTTTCGACGCCGCTCGTTCAACGACGATGAAGACGCGCATCGCGGCGCGGCATCACCAGCTCGTGCGAGTTGATCGGGAGTCAACTGGGCCTCTCAGCAAAGTAACGGAGCGCCGGCTTCTCGCTCTCATCAAGCGATTGCCGACGCCAGACGTGATCGTGGTTTCCGACTATAACAAAGGCGTCGTTACGAAGGAGCTCATGACTGCACTCAAACGGCGGTTTGGAGCGAAACGTATTCTTGCTGACTTCCGGCCCGTGAACGCCGCGCTTTTTACCGGCGTTTCTCTCATCACACCGAATGTTCTTGAGGCGAGCCAGATTACTGGTATTCGTGCAACGACGAATGCCAAAGCCGCCGAGGTGGTTCGATTTCTTGCGAAGCGTTTTAAGTCATCGGTCATCCTCACGCAAGGGGAACATGGAATGACGACGTACGGGGCAGGCAATGGACGGCCGATCCACGTGCCATCTGTTGCCCGCGAAGTATTCGACGTGACGGGAGCTGGCGATACGGTCATTGCGGTCGCCGCGCTCATGCTTGCTTGTGGTGCGACGGTCCACGAAGCGGCTACCGCCGCGAACTATATCGCAGGGATTGCCGTGGGGCGTGAGGGGACCGCGGTGATCTCGGCCAAGGAACTCGAGTCACTGCTTTAATGATTGCTTCGCTCAGGAGTTTCGGCAAGTTTTTTTTCAAGATGCGGATTGTCTCACCGCTTCGCGCAGCGCTTCTCGCGTGTTTCGGTCCGCGAGCGAACCGAGAAGGTTGGGAAAAGCGTATGCTCATCGTGAATCTTGAGGCGCTCGGCGATCTCGTAATGTTCACGGGCGTCCTGAAGCACTATAAGCAAAAATTTCCGGACCGACGGATCGTGCTTGCGATCAAGGCCGGCACCGGCCTCGAAGAATTTTTCCACGGAAGTTTTGTTGATGCGATCGTCAGCATAGACTATCGGCGTTTCGCGATCGATCCGTTCTATGGCTTTCAAGTCATTGCATCATTGCGTACTACTGGCTTTCATACAGTCGTGAATCAGGACTTCAGTGCGTCGGAGATCATGGGGAAGATCATCGCAACCTCTCTCGGCGCCGAGCAAATCATAGGATCAGACGGACTCTCTATTGAATTTGAACACTCTTTCGATATCCAACAGGTGATGAATCTAGCTATCATTGAGCATCATATACTGCCGCGCTACACAAGCATTGTGTCCACGCGTGGCATGAAGGCTACCTCGGCGGATCGCCTCCCGAATGTGATCGCCTATTACGCACGGATTTTTGAACATGTTGTTGGCGGAACGGCAAATGAGTACGCGCCGACGCTCGCTACTCCAGAGGGTGCCGGTGACGTTCTTGAAAAATTTGTACTTGCGGGGAAGCGGTACGCGGTCATGAACGTGAGCGCGAGCGTGGCGTATAAGCGCTGGCCGATCGACCGATTCGTCGAGATGGCAAAGATCCTCGTTGCACGAGGACTCGTGCCTATTTTGATCGGTACATCCAGCGATCGGATCTCATCGGATGCTTTTGCGGAGCGCGTTCCAACATGCCTGAATCTTGTTGGGCAGACGTCGCTCCATGAACTCATCGTTTTGATTGCAAAAAGCTATCTTGTATTTACGAACGATACATCAACTGTTCATCTTGCCGTGGCGCTTCGGAAGCCATCACTCTGCATCACCGGCGGAGGACAGTTTGGCATGCAGTGTGACTACGGATACTCGGATATCAATCACTGGGCATATGCGCGGACCGATTGTTATGGCGATAATTTTCGTTGCGGGGACCGTGTTCCTCCTGGCGAACCCTCGCCATGCATTGCCTCCGTGCTCGAGGCGTTGGTTTCTACGAAGCTCACTGCGTTGCTCGACTATCTCGACGTTCTGGAACGCGAAGGCAAGAACTATCCTCATGAGCCGTTCCGGGTAGAATTTTAGAACATGAAACTCATTTACAGCGGCCTCGAAGCGGAAATATATAACGAGCGGCGGAAGCCGAGTTTTGAATATGTGAATTTTTACCTCACGCTTGCAAAGATGCCGGGCGTCGAAGTTCTGGAATATCCTTTCGATACCATTGTGAACAAGGGGAAGATCGCGTGGAACGCAGAACTTTTCGAGCTCGTTGTGCGGGAAAAGCCAGACGTGTTTTTTGCGTTTATGTACACCGACGAGCTTAACTCCGCGACTCTCGATCGTATCCGGAAAGAAACGAAAACTAAGGTCGTTGGCTGGTTTGCCGATGACTACTGGCGATTTTGGAACTACTCTCGTTTCTGGTCTCCACACATGGATTTGGTGGTAACTACGTCGCACGAGGCGCTCGTGTGGTACCGGCGGGCGGGATCCCAAAACGTTATGCTTTTGCAGTGGGCAGCCAATCCGACGATTTTTCATCCTGAAGATGTTGTTCAGGATATCGACGTGAGCTTTGTCGGACAGTACAGGCCGGCGCGCGCTCGTCTTATTCGCGCGCTCGAGGATGAAGGAGTTCGCATTCAGACATTCGGTCTTGGGTGGCCGAGCGGCCGCGTGCCGGCGGATAAACTTCGCACTATATTTTCGCGGAGCAAAATTAATTTGAATCTGAATGACCGTCGGAACCTTTTTGATCCGTGGGTGCTCGGACGCGTTGCGTTTCGGAAGTCAAGGAACCAAATCGTGCCGGATCTTCACTTCGTCCGCAATCTGCGTGCGTGGTTTCATCTGCAGACACCACATATTCACGCGAGACCATTCGAACTTGCCGCATGCGGCGCGTTCGTGCTTTCCGGATTCGCCGAGGGCATGGATCGGTACTACGCGCCGGACAAGGAGATGGTCTTTTTCCGTTCGCCGAGTGAACTCGTAGCGAAAACGAAACAGTACCTTGTGCGTCAGGATGATCGGGAGCGTATCGCCCGCGCAGGATACGAACGGACCCTTCGCGAACATACGTACGAGAAACGATTTGCGGAAGTTTTTTCACGATTGGGATTTTTGGAGTAATCGTCCGCATCGCGCTTGCCGGGCAGTAGAAATTCTACTCCAAAATTCTTTTGCACTCCCTGCTAGCCGAATTTTCACTGCCCGGCTTGCGAAGAGCTACTCGGAGCGTTATGCTCAAATTCGACCGTTATGACCACCGTTCGTTCCATGAAAGAGTTTATCAAGCGCCAGCCGGCGCTTTTCGGATTTATTCTCCGCGTCAAGCATTTTCCGGAAGAGTTTCGATCTTGGTTTTATTTCATCGTTCCTGCATCGCCGCTCGAGCATCCGGAGACGCGCGCACTTCATGGAGATCACATGTGGCAAAAACTTGCCGTCCAACTCCTTCGTACGATGCCGATCTCGAGCATCGTTGAAACGGGAACGTATAAAGGATTTACCACATCATTTCTTGCAAGCCACTTTACCGGCCCGATCTCGACCGTGGAACTTATTGGTATGTACTACCGCGAGAGCCGCTCGCGGCTCGCGCGGTACCCTTACGTCCGTGTCATACGGAGTTCGTCTGACCGAGCAATCCGGCAACTCATTTCCAGTGGCCGGCTCGGCAACCTTCCACTCTTTTTCCTCGATGCTCACTGGTATGACTACTGGCCGCTTGCGGACGAACTGCGGGTGATCGGTACACTGCCTCGCGCGATCATCATGATTGACGATATGCAGGTGCCCGGTCGCGACGATTTTGGCTACGACATTCAACAAACGGAGCTCGGTCCCATACCTTCAGACATGAAGTATATCGAACGTGCTCTTCCCGTCGGCCAGCCGTGTCGCGTGTTCGTGCCTGCGTATCACTACCGGGATGCGCAGGGCGTCGAACCAAAGCACCCCGGAGACAAGATGCGAGGGTACATGGTTCTTTTTTGGGGACTTGAGGCCGAGGCGGCGACATTTGCCGCGACCGAGTTTGTGCGGGGTGCGTATAAGGAATACGAACTCCATTCCGCCGAGACAAGGTAGTTCTCATGCTGTTCCGTTGAACCATGACCGAATACCCGCTTGCATCTATAATCATTCCGACCTGGAACGCCGGCCGCTATGTGGCTGAAGCGGTCGACTCCGCGCTTGCACAAACATATCCGAACTGCGAGGTCATCGTCGTGGATGACGGCTCGACGGACAGTACAAAGGCAGTTCTCGAGCCGTACACTTCAGCGAAAAAGATTATCTATATCTATCAAAAAAACGGGGGATTATCTACGGCACGTAATGCTGGTATTCGCGCAAGCCGCGGCGCCTACATTGCGCTCCTTGATTCGGATGACATTTTTTTATCCGAAAAGATTGCGGAGCAAGTTCAATACCTTGAAACGCATCCCGATTGCGATGTGTCATACTGCGATCTCTATCACTTCTGGGACGGCGAGTCGGAGCTTTTGAAACTGAACTACCACTATTATTCTGGCGCAGATGTCTTGCCACATTTGATCGAAGCGTCGTTTATCGCGCCGCTTTCAGTTGTCTTCCGACGCTCGGTGTTTGAAAGGTTTGGGTATTTTGACGAGAACTTGTGGCGGTCGGAGGATTTAAACTTTTGGTTCCGCATCGCGCACGGCGGGGCACGCATCGATTTTTTGCCGAAGATTCTTGCGAAGCTCCGGATGCGGAAAATCGAGAATCTTCAGGGTGTCGAGAGCCAACCGCAAGTGAAGACGACCATGCTTGAGGTTTTAACTCGTCTTGACAATGCGATGACTCGCGAAGAACACATTCGCTATGACATGGACTATCATCTTGCGCGCTATCGCCGGAATATTGGCATCGCCTATCTCATGAATGCGAAAAAAACCGAGGCGAAGCCCTATCTTCTTGCGGGCGACAGCATGGGGCGAATGCTATGGTTTATGGGTGCGCTTCTGCCCGCTACAATCATTCAAAAATTGCTCGTGAAGTTTTACTACATCCGGCGTTCGCACCGTTTAGAACCCGCATGAAGAACCACCAACCACCAACTACAAACTACAAGCTCTCCGGCGCTCCAATTGTTTCCGTTATCATGCCGGCGTGGAATCAGGCGCGGTATGTTAGCCGTTCGATCGAGGGCGTGTTAAAGCAGTCGCTTAAAAATCTCGAGCTCATCGTTATTAACGATGGCTCGACGGACAATACCCGAGAGGTTGTTGCGAGCTTTATGGTGCATGATCCGCGCGTGATTTATTTTGAAAACGACAAGAATCGCGGAATTCCATATACCTTCAATCGCGGGGTCGAGGCCGCCCGCGGAAAATACATTGCCCGTGTTGATTCAGATGATGCGTGGATCGGGGACGACAAGCTCGAACGCCAAGTTGCGTTTCTTGAGTCGCATCCGGACTATGTTGGCGTCGGCGGCGGGATGATCGTTGTCGATCCTGGAGGCAAAGAACTATACCGATATTTTAAAGAAGAAACAGACGAGGCCATTCGCCGCACCGCGCTTGTTACAAACCCTATTGCTTCATCTACGGGCCTCTACCGCACGGACGCCGTGCGCCGCGCGGGCGGCTTCAATCTTGGATTGAACTACAACGAGGACTGGGATTTTTCTTTAAAGACCGGGCTTTTAGGGAAGCTCTATAATTTTCCGGCCTATTTTTCGTATTACACGTCGACGGGGGAGAACCGTTCCTCAAAAGACATGCTTCCGCATACTCTAAAAGCGTTCCGCGTGATTTGGCGTTATCGCGGAAAGTATCCGGGTTTTTGGCACAGTTTTTTCTTGAACTCGGCGCAACTGTGCTATGCACTCATCCCGTTTTGGATTCGCAAGCGCGTACATATATTGCTCTGGCCGGTGAAGAAGTTTTTATCCGGACGGGTTCGGACCTAGTGAGTAGTTTGTAGTTGGTAGTGAGTAGCAGGCGCGCCGGGCAATTCCTGCAAGATGTGAGTTGACCACTTTCTAGCTTTCTTGTACATTGAGACCGATGATAGTCGCTCGCGCGCCCATGCGTATCAGCTTTGTCGGCGGGGGAACGGACCTCCCCGATTTTTATCACCGCTCTCCGGGGAGGGTGATTTCGACGACGATCGATAAATACGTCTACGTGGTTTTGAATCGAACGCCACTCGTTGACAAAGTTTCGGCCCGGTACTCGATCTCCGAGACCGTCGGCCACGCGAGCGAGCTGAAAAACACCCGCATCAGGGCAGCGCTCCTCGATATGGGCATTCACAAAAATATCGAGATCGCGTCATTTGCTCCCATTCCAGCAAAGACCGGACTCGGATCGTCCTCGAGCTTTTCTGTTGCACTCGTGAAGGCACTTCATGCGTATCAAGGAAAAAAAATAGACGCTGCCGAAGCGGCGCGCGCGGCCGCACGTCTTGAGATTGACCTTCTTCACGAACCGATCGGACCTCAAGACCAGTATGCTGCCGCATTTGGAGGGCTGAATGTCATCCAGTTCAATCCAGACGACTCCGTTGATGTTCGGCCCGTACTCATTGATTACAAAAAACGACTTCAGTTCGAAGGGAACATGCTCGTGTTTTTTACCGGCATCACGAGGGACGCGTCGAGCGTTCTTACCGAACAGAAGAAGAATATTGTTGATGAAAAAAAGTTCGAGACGATGAAAGCGATGGCCGCTCTTGTTCCCGAATTTGAGACGAAGCTTTTGGCCGGAGACTTTAAAGGGCTCGGGGCGATGCTCCACGACGGATGGCTCAAAAAGCGAAGTCTCACAACTACCGCATCAAATCCCGTGATCGACGACTATTATCAAGCTGGTATGGATCATGGTGCGTGGGGAGGGAAGATCTTGGGCGCCGGCGGGGGAGGGTGCGTTATGTTCCTCGCGCCGCGAGACAAGCATGCGGCAATCCGCAAGGTAGTTGCATCAGTGGCGAAGCAACATCAACTTGGGGAATTCAAAGAGTTGCCAATCCATTTTGTACAGTCCGGGGTTGAGATTTTATTCAACGGGGACCACTACAGAGGAGCGCATTTTGCCTGAAGCACGCTCAAATGCAAAACTACATTAAGAGTTTTATCGAAAATACGAAGGTTGCCCTCGATAGGGTGGATGCCGGGGAAATTGCCAAAGCAATTAACATTCTTCAAGCGTGCTATGAACGGGAGGGAAATATTTATGTTTTTGGAAACGGTGGCTCCTGGGCCATTGCGGGTCACTGGGTAACGGATTTTAATAAGACCGTTTTCAGCCATCACCTCGACACCGACCACCGGCGCTTCCGTGTGAGCCGGATGCCTGCGACCGCAGAAGAACTTACTGCATGGGCGAACGACATAGGGTACGACATGGTATTTGCCGGTCCGCTTAAGAACATTCTTGAGGATGGTGACGTGGTGATTGCGATCTCATGTTCGGGTAATTCTCCTAATGTGGTGAAGGCGGTTGAGGTGGCCAGAGCTCACAAAGTGCCCGTGATCGGGCTATCAGGATTTGACGGTGGAAAACTGAACGAGCTCGCCGATGTAAAAATTCTCGTGCCCACTCCGAAAGGGGAATATGAACTGGTAGAGACTACCCACGACACCATCATGCATTTGATGACGGTTTACTTTAAAAACTACTTTGATCACATGGTAAGTCGTGATGTCTAAACGACCCGCAATTTTTCTGGATCGTGACGGGACGATTATTCGGCAGGTCGAAAACCTCCGCGACGTCCGCGAGTTATTCCTCTTGCCAGGGGCCGCGCGGGCCATCCGATCATTCAATCGTTTGGGATACTTTGTTGTTGTTATTACGAATCAGCCGATAATTGCCCGCGGATGGCTTACCGAAAAACAAGTTGAGAGCATTCACGGCATTCTTATAGAACGGCTTGCACGGCTGGGGGCAAAAATAGACGCCATTTTCTACTGTCCCCATCATCCGAACGCGAACGTGAAAAAATACCGGAAGGCCTGCCGGTGCCGGAAACCGAAGCCCGGCATGATTCTCGATGCGATACGGAAGTTCGGCATCGGCCGCAAGCGGAGTTTTATGGTTGGCGATCATGCATGGGATATTCTTGCGGGGAAAGCCGCGAAACTCCGAACAATATTGGTTCATACGAATTCTCGCAGCCGTGATCCCGCCTATGCACACGTAAAGCCGGATTTTACGGTTCGTAATCTGCCCGCCGCAGTGCGCATCATCAAAAGACATGCAAACTGAAATTACCCAAGCGGTTTTACTCTCGGCCGGGCTTGGAACTCGGATTAGGTCTCTTTTCCCCGACATCCCGAAGGTGATGGCACCGATGCTCGGCAAGCCGCTCCTTGAGTGGCACATCGAAGAGCTCAAGAAGCACGGAGTTAAGGAGTTTTTTATTAATCTTCACTACCTGCCGGATGTTATCCGGAATTACTTTGGCGACGGATCAAAGTGGGAAGTGAAGATTACGTATGTTCTTGAAGCACCGGAGATTTTGGGGACTGCGGGAGGTGTGAAAAACTTCGATGGAACGCTCCATGGCAACTTCTTCGTAGTCTATGCAGATGTATTTGGTTTAATTGACTACTCGAAGATGGCCGAAGCGTTTTATCGACATCCGGGCGCGATTGGTATCACAATCGTCGGCATGAATGACCATCCACACGACTCTGATCTTGTGACAATGGATGAAGAACTAAAGTTCATAAAAATCTACCCAAAGCCCAACAGAGAATTGCCGCCGAATTTTCGAACCATGCGCACGACATTTATTTTCAATGAACGAATTTTGAAGTACATTCCACCAAAAACGTATTACGAAATTGATCACCAGCTGCTGCCGGATATGTTGTCGAAAGGAGAGGTTTTTTACGGTTACGAAACGAAAGATTTTTTGAAAGATATTGGCACGCCGGAGCGGTACCAGGAAGTGGAGGAGTATTTGAAAAAGTTGGTTTAGGAGACAGGAAAGCCAAAGAATAGGAGCACGCGGCTATTGCCCGGCGGTTTCGGCTGGTGTGGGAGTTGCTTGGGGAAAAAGAACATTTCTCACTTCTCGAAGGAGCGGTTCGCGGCGGAGGTAGAGGATGCCGAAATAAACGATGATGCCGACTGCGATGTTCGCCGCGACATGAACCCCCGCGCTTTGGAGCGCGAAGACGGTGACGGCCATCGCGGCTGTTGCAAAGAGCGCGTTTTTGAGATGCCGTGTTATGTGGAATGGATTGATGCTTCGCACTTTCGTCTGAAGATAAAAGTTGCTCACGAGTTGTGCGCAGAGCGTTGCCAATGCGCAGCCGATGACACCGTACTTCGGAATGAGGAGGAGGTTAAGCGCGATGTTCGTGAATCCGCCCAAGGCCGAGTACACCACAAGATTCTTTTGACGGTTGTAGACAACGATGACGTTCGAAAGGAGGAGCGCGGAAAAGTCGGCGAGAAGTGTGAGGAGAAGGATTTGAAAGGGTAGCGCGCCCGGAACGAATTGTTCTCCAAAGATGAATCGGATGAGTCCATGAGCGACGATGATGCCACCCGCCGTGATGGGGAGTGCGACCATATACGCGGCGCTTACTGCGTATTCGATTGCCGAGGTCATTTTTTCTTTTGATTGCGCGGCGAAGCGTGAAAAGGCGGGAAGAACGCTCAAAGACACGAGCGAGGGGATGAGGTAGATGAGTTGGATGATGCGTTGAGGAGCGGAGTACCAGCCAACCTCGGTCGAAGAGCGGAACCATCCAAGCATGATGATGTCGGCGTTGATCATGAGCATGCCAAGCACACCAGAGATGGCAAAGGGCCAGATGGAACGGAAGAGGTTCCGAGCGATGGTTGAAGAAAATGCGGTCAAGATGCCGCGGAGATATTTCCGGACGAAGAAAGTCGCGACGAGTGTCCCGGCACCGGCACCGGCGGCATAGGCAACGGTGAATGCGCGCACGGTCGGATGGATGGCGAGAAAGAGGAAACCGAACCCGACGATGAAAAGGTTCGTGAAGCCATAACTCACCGTCTCCCACTCCATGCGTTCATCGGCGTGGAGGATTGCTTGATAGAACTCGCGGATGCTGTCGAATATCATGATGCATGCGACGATAGGAAAGAGGAGTGCGGCTTTTGCGGTCGTGTTGGCGTCTGCGGTCGGCAGATGCGGGGCGACGAAGATGATGAGGATGGCGCCCGCGGCGACGAAAAGCATTTTCAGGCGGAAGGTTGTCGCGATAAGCGTCCGCCGGGCGACTTCATCGGCCGTTTGTGCCCAGTTGCGGATCAAGACCTGGCTCACGCCCGAGTCGCCGAAGAGTGTAAGAAAAGCGACGATGGTAATCGTATAGTTAAAAACGCCCCATTCGGCGGGGCCCAGAACGCGGGCGGCATAGATGATGACAAATGCCCGCAGAAAGCGCCCGCCGAAGTTCGATACGGCGAGCCAGAACGTGTTCTTTGCAACGGTCTGACGGACATTCGAATTCTCAAAGAGAAATGATTTGACGTGCTTGAACATTGGGTGTAACTTCTACACTATATTTACTGAACCAGTCAAGGGTATCACGACCACAACGACCATGCAAAAAAGACGTGCGCGGTACGTATCGCGCAACAGCGAAAAAAACAAAAACCCGATTATCGTGGCCGTTTCGGGAGGGTTTGATCCCGTGCATGTCGGCCATATTCGTTTATTTCAACGTGCAAAGAAGTTGGGCGATAAGCTCGTCGTGATTTTAAATAACGATAACTGGCTCCGAAAAAAGAAACAGCACGTTTTTATGCCAGAGCAGGAACGCAAGGAAATCATCGAGGCGCTCAGGCCTGTTGATGGAGTGATTCTGACGCGACATACACCCAACGCGAACGACATGAGCGTGTGTGCCGAGCTTCGGAGGATTCGACCGAATATTTTCGCGAATGGTGGCGATCGTCACGCGGGGAACATTCCCGAAGTAGACGTGTGTAAAGAAATCGGCGCGAAGATGGTTTTCAATATCGGCGATGGAGGTAAGGTACAGTCAAGTTCGTGGTTGCTGGGGCGTTATCTTGATGCGGTGAACGGAAGAAAATCAAAAAAAGGGAGGCATAATCAAAAATTCCACCTCCCGGCGGGATCATCGTTTATGTGAGCGATTCGATGGTCTGTCGGATGCCGGTTTTTAATTCAATCGTCGGGCGCCACCCGAGAACCTTTTCCGCTTTTCGCGCATCGATCGCGATACGATAAACCTCCCCTTTTCGGTAGGGCGCGTAGATGGGCTTTTGGGTAAATCCCGTTGCGCGGGCGACGCCTTCGAAGATCATATTGTCGGTGATGAGTTTGCCCCAGCCGAGATTTACAACCTCGTTTTTGCCCCTCCGGAGCGCGGCAAGATTCGCACGCACGATTTCAGAGACATGCACGTAATCGCGCGCTTTTGTGCCGTCGCCAAAGATCGTCGGGCGGACGCCGTGCAACATCTGTCCGCCGAATATCGCGACGACGCCTGCCTCGCCCTTCGGGTTCTGCCGCGGGCCATAGACATTTGGGTAGCGGAAGATGAAGTAGGGGAAGCTATAGTACTTTGCATAAAATTTAATGACTTCTTCACCGAGGAGTTTTGAAAGGCCATAGGGAGAAAGAGGCATTGCGGGAGTTGACTCATCGGCGGGGATTTTTTTCGGTTCACCGTAGATTGCGCCGCCCGTCGAGGAGAAGATGAACTTCCGATGCCTTCCGCGCTTGCCTCGCCGACTTGAGGCGGGACCGTATTCGCCGAAGGAGCGCAGGACATTCGCCGTGCCAAGGACATTTGTGGTGTAGGTTGGAATAGGGTCGCGGAGCGATTTTACGACCTCGGCGATCGCGGCGTGGTGGTTTACAACCTCTGGCCGTTCTTTTTTCATAATTTTGTCCACCAGCTTTGCGTTCCGGATGTCGACTTTATAAAACTTCGCCTTCGGATTTACGTTTTTGCGGAAGCCAGTTTTGAGATTGTCGATGACCGCGACGTGGTGACCAGATGCGATGTATGCATCAACGATGTGACTCCCAATAAAGCCGGCGCCTCCCGTTACTATAATTCGCTTACTCATAATTTATGAAGAATGATTTTAACGTTTTGGTGATAATTGCCAGATCGAGGATGATTGATCGGTGTTTTAAATAATATACATCGAATGAGAGTTTTTCAATGACATCTTCGGTCGTTTGGTCATAGCGGTAGTTGATCTGCGCCCAGCCGGTTATACCCGGTTTTATAATGGAGCGGATTTCATAGTACGGGACCTCTTCGACGAGCTTTTTTACGATCTCCGGGCGTTCTGGTCGGGGACCGACAAAAGACAGGTCACCCTTTGCAATGTTTATGAGTTGCGGTAGTTCATCGAGGTGTGAAGCGCGGAGGAACTTGCCGATCGGCGTCGAGCGGGGATCGCTTGTGGAGGCCCACTGCGCGCCGTTTCTTTCGGCTGAACCGTCTGGGGCCAAGGCCTTCATGGAACGGAATTTGTAGAGCGTGAATGGGTTGCCGTGTTTTCCAACACGGATTTGCTTGTATATTGCGGGTCCCGATGAGGTAAGGCGGACGGCGAGTGCGATCAAAAGTTCGAGTGGCACAAGAAGAACGATGAGCGCGATTGCGCCAACGAGCTCCAAGCCGCGCTTCAGGTCGTCGTAGAAGCGTCGCTCGCCAATCGCGTGCTCAATGAACCACGATTCGGTGATCTCACGAATCGGTATCTTGCGGAAGACGATCTCATAAAAACTTGAAATATCGCGCACCTCGATGCCAAGCGCAAGGAGTTCATAGAGCAGTCGGGCGGCCGTTTCATCGTGTTTAAAGGATGCGGGAACGACAATAAGGTTGATGCCGTGTTCGCGCACAAGGCGTTCAAGATGCTCTGGACTTTGCAGTTCCGTGGGATTCATCCACAGTTTTACTGCGTAGCCGATCTGAGGGTTCGAGGCGATGGTTTCGCGCAGTTCGTGCGCGCGCTCACTCTTGTCGAGAATGAGTACGCGATTCAATCCTTCTCTGAAGCTCGCGCGGCGGTTGAATGCGTGACGCCACCACGACTCGGCAAGTGCAAAGATGGCGATGAAGATGAAGAGATTTGTTTTTGGAGTAATGCCGAGGGCAGGGACGAGGTAAAACAGAGCGATCGTAATGAAGGCGTTTACGGCGAGCGTCGTCGAAAGTGTTTGCAGAAAGTCGAGGTTATTGCGGAGGCGGCGAAGATCGTAGAGGCCTGCAATATAAAATACGAGGATCCAAATAATAAAAATAAGAGAAAACGGCCCCGCATGTTGTGAGGTGAACTGCTCGTTGAAGTCCAGGCCATAGCGAATGAGGAGTGTCGCTAGGAGCGCGGCATACAAGACGATAATGTCGCCGATGACGAGGATGGTGATCTTGAATGGATTGGGAATTTTCATGTTTAGGATTTAGAACTTAGGATTTAGGACTTGGCAATGTAAGAATAGAAGAATAGGAGATGGGATTCTCGAGGTTGGTCTAAGTCCTATTACCTAAGTTCTAAGTCCTGCTTCTTATGTCCTTTGAGCTCTTCGTATAGGGTTTGCCGAAGACCGTGACCCAGAGGTAATTTAGAGCATAGCGTGCCCCCGTGGCAAGGAGGCCCTCTTTTGCTAGGCGGCGATTGGATGAGGTGACGGTGAACCGATAGTCAAAGCGCACGCGGCCAATGGTTGAAAGACGCATGGCGGTATCGGTGTCATCACCATAAAATGTGTAGGAGGTGTTGTACCCGTGAATGGCTTGGAGTGCGGTCTTGCGCATCACAACGTTACCGCCGATGATGAAGGCGCCGCGGCCGAAGATGCGATTGACGAGCGCGATCGGATAAGAAAGAAGATAAAAGACGGTGATGAGAACTCTCGCAACACGAGGAGTTTCGGCAAATGTATAGGGACCGCTCAATGCCACGAGATTTGGTTGGCGTTCGAAGGCAGCATATGCTCGGTGGAGCCATGATGCATCGATCGTGGTGTCGGCGTCAATATTGCCGATGAGGTCGCCAGTCGCGGCACGAAATCCGGTATCACGTGCCTGGTTCGTTCCCTTTCTGGATTCATCGATCACCTCGACTCCGGGATAGCGCTCGGCCACAGCGCGGGTCCGATCGGTCGAAGCGTTGTTTACGACGATAATCTCCACGTCGTAGGATGTGTGCGAGATGGCGCGCATCACCGCGTCGAGACATGCACCGATGAAATCCTCTTCATTATGAGCGGGGATGACAATCGAGAGGCGGGGATAGGTCGACGTGTCCATAATTCAACGAATTATTTTCCATTTCTTGCTTATGGCGCGTTTGGTGAACATAACCGCAATGGCATTTCCGGCCCATTCCATAAGGAGGCGTGGCCAGCCGATCGTGTGTGCGCGCCGTCCGCTGTGAAACACGACGAGTGCTGGATCGAGCCGTGTCTCGCCGATTCGACCGAGACGTCCGAAAAATTCGTAATCTTCGCTTGCGATGATATGTTCTTGGTAACCTCCTAACTGCGTAAACGCATTTCGCCGAACCATTTGAAACTCTCCCGCCGCTCGGCCGATGTACATGACATTATTCACAAGGCGGTGAAATAGATTAAGTGTGCCGAAGACAATGCGATCGCCCCAAGTGGCAACTTCAGGAAATACTCGAATGTTGGCGGTTAATCCGACAAGGCGAGGATATTTCGCGAAGGTGGCGAGCGCCTGAGTGAAGAACTCGCGTGGATGCAGTATCTCGACGTCCGCGTCCATGAAGACCAGGTAGTTTCCCCGTGCCACACCCGCGCCGCGATTTCTTCCCGCGGCGATTGACTGCACCTCATCCGGTTTACGGGTGACTACGCGATCGGCATATTGTTTCGCGATAAGGACGGTCCGGTCCGTGCTTCCGTCATCGGCAACAATGATCTCGTGAGGAACGCCCGATAGCCCTTCGCTAAGTTTCTTGAGCGTTTTACCTATCACCCGCTCTTCTTTGAACGTTGGGATAATGATAGAGATCATCCCGTTAGAGATAGGAAACATTTGCGTTTCCGTTGGTACACGGCGGGACCTTTTATTGAGATATTAAGCATGGGTCAATGATTGGACGAATTGGTAGTTGGGTTATCTCTAACGGGATCATAGCCGGTTTTCGAGGTCGCGTTTGCGCAGCGTGCGGTTGATACCCCCGAGGACGAGTAGCACGACGATGGTGAGCGCAGCGACAGTCGCGAGTTGGAAACTTTGGTCAATCTTTGCAACTGCCCCGCCGAAGAAGTAGCCGAGCGCAATAAGAACACCTGTCCACACGAGCTGTCCAATAGCGTTGAAGGCCAGATATTTGCGGAAGGGGATACGCGCGATGCCGGCGGTGATTAGAATCACGAGCGCAAACCCGAAGCCCATCGTGATTTTCGAAAGAAAGAGAATCTTGTTTTGATGTCGATGGAATGCCTCCTCCGTTTTTGAAACAAGGTCTTCATCGATACCTACGAAGTGACCATATTTCCGCACAAGCGGATGGCCGCCGTGATATCCGACGCCGTACCAGAGAACATCAGCGCAGAGATCACCTGCCATGAGCGTGAGGTACACTGGATAGAAGGAAACGTAATCGAGCCGAAGGAGAATGCCGGAGAGCATCATAATGATGGGACCCTCAATGATAGCGAGCGGGAAAATGATCGCATAGCGATACTGAAGAACAAGATGAACGATCGTATCGAGTGTCATGTTAGGTTCGCCTTTCTATTCTATCACTTTCTACTCGGTCCCATTGACCCCGCACCTTTTCTAGCAACAACTATACAAAATGTTTTTTAGAGCCGAAAGGCGGCTACGCCTTCCATTTTTGATATGCATAAATCTCAATCCGGAAAAGGTGCGGGGTTGACACCGGTTATTGCGGATTGCTAGAATGGAGCTCATGCAAAACAAACCAGAAGATCAAGACGGAGTAGAGGAAACGGTGGAGTCCAGTGGCGGACAGTCGGTTGCCCAAAATAATTTTTTACCAATCAGTATCTTTCTCGCGGCGGTGATGATTTCGGGATCGATCTTGTATACGTCGGGCCGGAGCGGAGCTGCAAATCCTAAGGCGGCGAATAATCCGAGCGTTCCACAGCTTGCCGACATCAAAACCTTGCTTGCCGTTAGTGAACGCGATGTGATCTTGGGCGATCAGAACGCGCCGGTTACCTTCATCGAATACGGTGACTTCCAGTGTCCGTTTTGTGGTAGGTTCTTCAGTCAGGTTGAACCGCAACTCAAAGAAGAGTATGTGAAGACAGGGAAGGTCAAAATGATTTATCGTGATATGGCATTTTTAGGACCGGAGTCGGTGGAGACCGCGAAGGCCGCTGAGTGCGCCAAGGATCAGGGCAAGTTTTGGCAGTATCACGACGAACTCTTCACCGCAGAGATCAAGGACGGCAAAGAAGGAAATGGCAACCTCAATCGAGCGCTCTTCCTGCAGATCGCGAAGAGTTTGGCAATGGATGTGAATACGTTTACGTCTTGCTATGACGGTGCGAAGTATGCAAGTGTCGTTGATGAGGCAACGGCGAATGCACGCAACGGCGGAGTGAATGCAACGCCGACGAGTTTTGTGAATGGCACGGTAGTTCAAGGAGCTCAACCGTACGAGGCATTTAAAGCCGCCATTGACACCGCACTTGCCGCACGATAGGATTCACTTCACGACGTTCGCATCGGCGGCACGAACATCACGTTTCGCCCGGGGCAATCGACGTAGAACGATAAAGGGCGAAACAAGAACGATTAACGGAATGGATTTTCAGAATCAAACACGTCCGGAGCGCGTTTGGCATCAAGCCGGCGACGCGGACGGCTGCACCGGCGACTGGAAGTGCGCCAAGTGTGGCAAAGCCATCGACCGGTTGCCGTTCCCTCCGGATCAGGCCCGCTTGGGCCAGCTCCTCTGTCGGGACTGCCACAAAGAGAAGATGGGTGCGTTCCGCCGGTAAGCTCGGCGCCGGGCGCACGCATAAGATCCCCACGCTGGGGATTTTGTGTTTTCTTGGTTCTACGATAGAATCGTATGTGCCCTATGATGCTTGCGTGGACCGAACTTGTTTTGGGAATCTGGATCTTGATATCGCCATGGCTCTTGGGTGCGAGCGCAAATTCGTTGATGCTGTGGAGTAATGTCCTTGTCGGACTCGTGCTTGTCGTTTTAAACCTGTGGATGATATTTACCCTACCCACACCTCGTGTCGAAGAAGAGGAGGTTCAAAAAACTAACGGTGGTGGGAAAAAATGATTAAAACGTCGAGCAATTAGTTTACCGCGAACAGTGTGCAGTGAGCATCGTGTTGAGCATCAAGCCATGCGACCACCTTTCTGTTCACTGCTCACTGCAAGCTACTCACTTCTAAAAATATGGCGAACGTAAAAATTTACAGCACCCCCACGTGTGTCTACTGCAAAATGGCGAAGGATTTCTTCGTGAAAAACAGCGTGCAATATCAGGAGTTCAATGTGGCCGAAGATGATGCGGCGCGGGAGGAGATGATCCAGAAGTCGCACCAGCTCGGCGAGATCTTTGTTGGATTTGACCAAAAGGGGCTGACGAGAGCGCTCAAAATTAAGACCTAGAACTTAGCCAATAGGACTTAGAACGGATGAATTCGTACAAAGAGCTTATTGTTTGGCAAAAAGCATTCGATCTGACAAAAGAGGTTTATCGGCTAACCAGTTTATTCCCTGCATCGGAGTTATATGGATTAACAAGTCAATTGCGACGTGCAGCTGTTTCTATTGTTTCAAATATCGCCGAAGGTTTCAGTCGGAAATCGCAACGAGAAACAGTGCAGTTCTTCTCGATCGCGTTTGGATCAACTAGCGAGGTTGAAACTCAACTGTTATTAGGGAAGGAGATGGAGTTTGCTGCAGTGCATGAGTTCGTTCGAGCTGAAGATCTTTCGCTCCAAGTTCGTAAGATGCTGAATTCAATGTTGAGTAGTTCGAAGAAGAATACTATTTCTAAGTCCTAAATCCTAAGTTCTAATTCCTAAATTCATGTACGATTTAATTATTATCGGCGGCGGGCCAGGCGGCGTGTCGGCTGGGGTCTACGCCGCGAGAAAGAAAATAAAGAGCTTGCTCATTACCGATTCGTTCGGTGGGCAGTCGCTTGTTTCTGCGGACGTGCAGAACTGGATCGGTACCAAGTCCGTTTCTGGTTATGATCTGGGCAAGATGTTCGAAGAGCACCTTCGTGCACAAGAGGATATCGAAATCGTAGGTGATGATCTCGTGACGTCCGTTAAAGAAGTTGAGGGCGGTCTTGAAATTGGAACGCAGAGCGGCAAAACCTATCAAACAAAATATCTTTTAATCTGCTCGGGGAGCCGTCGCAAGAAGCTTAATATCCCGGGCGAGAAGGAACTCGATGGGAAGGGAGTCGTGTATTGCTCTACCTGCGATGCGCCGCTCTTTAAGAATAAAGTTACGGCAGTCGTAGGTGGAGGCAACGCAGGGCTTGAGGCAGTTGTGGATCTTCTACCGTACGCTTCTAAAATATATTTACTGGAGTATGGCGAGGCACTCAAAGGTGACGCAGTAACGCATGAGAAGATTAAGGCGAATCCGAAAGTAGAAATCATTTTCAATGCGCAGAGCCAAAAAGTGCTTGGCTCGCCCTCCACAATTTCGCCGGGCGAAACTGAGGAGGGTAAAGGATTTGTCAACGGTCTCGAATATCTCGACCGGAAAACGAACGAGGTGAAAAAACTTGATCTCGAAGGTGTTTTCGTCGAGATCGGTGCCTTGCCAAACTCGGAGTTTGTGAAGGACGTTGTGCAGCTCAACAACGTGAATGAAATTGTCTCTGATCCGAAGACGCAGAAAACCTCGCATGCGCGCATCTGGGCAGTAGGGGACGCGACGGACGTATTGTACAAGCAGAACAACATCTCGGCAGGAGATGCGGTGAAAGCGGTACTGAATATTTACGAGGAGTTGAATAAGGGCTAAGATAGGAATCAGCGAAGGAGGTTTACATGCCATCGGTTCTCGGTCTGGCTGCGTTTTTGAGCTTGCTCACCATAACAGTAGTGGTGACGCGCTTTCCACACCGGTTCCTTCGAGAAATCGTAGCTCTCGTCGAGCTTGTGTATCGGATTTGCCACATTGTTCTTTGGGGAGTGCTTCTGGGGAGGATCGCGCTCGTCATTGGGATAGTTCTCGCATCGCTTTGGCTAACTCTTTTCATCTACTATGAGCACGGGGCCAGCTTCACGCTCGGGTTTTTCCATTGAGCCGCTGTCCGAATCGGACAGCGGCTTCCGTTCTTTTTGGCCTTGACCCCGCACCTTTGGCGGACCAGCCGGCAAAGGTGCAGGGTTGACACACCCTACGGCCTTGCCGTATCTTGTATTGGCAATCCTCGGTCGAGGTTGCTAAACAATAATGCGAATGATACGAATGGTGTACGAATACTACGAATATTTGTAGCATTCGTCGTTCATTCGTAGATTCGGATTACATTGCATTTATGCAATTCAAACCACTATCGAATCATGTATTCCTCGAACCGCTCGAGGAGGAAAAGGTAACGAAGTCAGGCATCTTTTTGCCGGAGACGGCCGAAAAAGAGAAGCCGGTCATGGGCAAGGTTTTGGCCATCGGGCCAGGAAAGAAGAATGAACAAGGCGTTTTGAGCCCCATGCCCGTTAAGGTCGGCGATAAGGTCCTTTTTAAGAAGTACGGACCCGACGAGATCGAGATCGAAGGGAAGAAGTATCTGGTCGGAGACGAGGATGATTTACTCGCGATTATTGATTAGCGACATGTTCAAAGCGACACGGTGAATGGAAATAGTCCTTGTCGCATGTCGCAGTAACCATTCAACAAATTTATGGCAAAAGAAATAAAATTTAACGAAGACGCACGAGTGGCGATCCGCAAAGGCATCGATAAGCTCGCGGAGGCGGTCAAGATGACGCTCGGTCCGCGCGGACGTGCGGTCGTGATCGAAAAGAGCTATGGCGCCCCGCAGGTGACATTCGACGGTGTTACGGTTGCGAAAGAGATCGAGCTTGCCGACAAGTATGAAAATCTCGGCGCCGAGCTCTTGAAGCAGGCAGCCGACAAGACGAATGACAACGTGGGCGATGGCACGACGACATCCGTCGTTTTGGCGCAGGCGATGATCGACGAGGGCGAGCGGCAAATTGCCGCGAAGGGTTTTAACGTCATTCATCTTGCCGAGGAACTCCGGCGAGGGAGTGTCGAGATCGTTAAAAAACTCGAGGCACAAAAAGAAGTCATTAATGACAACAAAAAAATCAAAGAAGTTGCGACGCTTTCTGCGAAGGATGCAGAAATAGGGGGGCTTATCGCCGAGGTGATGGAGAAGATTGGCAAGGAGGGTGTGGTTACGATCGAGGACTCGAATACCGTGGGGAACTCTCACGAAATGGTGGAGGGTATGCAGTTCGATCGCGGCTACATCAGCCAGTACATGATTACGAATCAGGAGCGGATGGAAGCCGTACTTGAAGATCCGTACGTTTTAGTTACCGACAAAAAAATCTCTTCCATTCAGGATTTGCTGCCGGTTTTGGAAAAGGTGGTACAGAGCGGTAAGAAGGAACTCGTGATCATTGCCGAGGAGATCGAGGGGGAGGCGCTCGCGACACTCGTTGTCAACAAGCTTCGCGGAATCTTTAGCGTCTGCGCGGTGAAGGCGCCGGGTTTCGGCGATCGGCGCAAGGAGATGCTTCAGGATATTGCCATCGTAACGGGCGCGGAGTTTGTTTCGGATGACCTCGGGAAGAAGCTCGATGGGCTTGAACTTAATTCTCTTGGTCACGCGCATAAAGTGGTTGCGACGAAAGACAATACAACGATTGTGGGCGGCAAAGGCGAAAAGAAGGACATTGAGGCACGCGTTGCACAACTCAAGGCGCAGATCAAAAAGACCGACTCCGATTTTGATAAAGAAAAACTTCAGGAACGGCTCGGTAAACTTTCTGGCGGTGTGGCAGTTATCAAAGTCGGTGCGCCGACCGAGGCCGCTCAAAAAGAACTGAAACAGCGCGTCGAGGATGCCGTCGCCGCGACGCGCGCCGCGATGGAAGAGGGCATTGTGCCCGGCGGCGGTGTGGCGCTTTTAAACACCATAACCCTTGATGGGTTTGGGCCACTCAACAAGACGGGCAATCAATCCGTGATGGATGCAGCAAAGATGATCTTGAATAGTGCCGCTCGGGCACCGTTCATGGCGATCGTGGCGAATAGCGGCGAGTCCGCAAGCAAAGTGGAAGAACTCCAGCGGAAGAAGGCAGAAACGAAAGATGTTTGGCTTGGCTTTAATGCGGTATCCAACAAGATTGAGGACCTCAAAACGGTTGGCATCATCGATCCTTTGAAGGTTGTTAAGACCGCGTTTCTGAATGCTGTCTCGGTTGCCGCGACATATCTTGTTGTTGGTGCCGCAATTACCGAAATTCCGGAGAAGAAGAACCCTGCCCCCGGTGGGATGCCTGGTGGTATGGGTGGCATGGATTATTAGAGAATTAGCGAATAGGGAATAGCGAACAGTGACGAGTTACACAAAACCCCCGCAAACGGCGGGGGTTTTGTGCTTGCTTTTCTCTGGCAGGGTAGTATACTGAACCCCATGGAAATTATCTTCATCGTTGTTCTCGCGCTCGCGGCCTGGCTCATTTTTGCCTATAACCGCCTGGTTACCCTGCGGAATCGGGTAAAAGAGGCATCTTCGGACATTGAGGTTCAACAAAAGCGCCGGTATGACCTCATCCCAAACGTCGTTTCGACCGTGAAGGGCTATGCGAAGCACGAGGACGCGGTGTTTACTAAAGTTACCGAGGCCCGCTCGCGGGCGATGGGTGCAACTGACCCGAAAGCGAAGCTCGCGGCGGAGAATGCGCTTTCTTCAACCCTGAAGTCACTCTTTGCGATTTCAGAGGCGTACCCGGAACTCAAGGCAAATCAGAACTTCCTTGCGCTCCAGCAAGAGCTTTCGGATACGGAAAATAAGATTCAAGCCGCGCGACGGTTCTTTAATACGAATGTGCGCGACTACAACACCTCGCTTCAAACCTTCCCGACGAATCTGATTGCAAACAACTTTGGATTCACGGCGATGGAATTCTTTGATGCTGAAGAGGAAGCAGAGAAACCCGTAAAAGTCAGCTTTTAGCTTTGAGCTGTTAGGTTCGAGTAACCGGCCAGAGGCCGGTTTTCGTTTACAGTAACCCTTCGACCCTGCTCAGGGTGCTCGATTTTGCGACGCCTTCGGCGGGCAAAATCGGCAAAAACATCGCGCCCGGCGCAGGTCGTGGACCTGTCCGGGCGTAATTCGAGCTGTGGCGCTCGTTAGTGTGGCGTTGCGATCCTCGTGACGCCAGACTTGATTGCGATATCGACCATCGTGTTGCAGAACCATATGGTGAACACCAGGGCTCCGGCGGTCAAAAGCGCAGCACCCACGATCGGTACGAGCCAACTCTCTTCGTGGGTCTTTGCAACTTCCATCACTGCACCTCCGGCAAGTTCGAGGTCCCTTCCAAGATCTCGAACAGTGCCAAAGCAAATCGTATCCCGATGTAAGCGCCAATGCAGACGAAGCAGAGGAACGTGATGCCGCCGATGGCACCAAGTTGCAGGACCCAGTTTGGCAGGGTTGCCATAACCTTTCCTTTCCGCGCGTTCAGCGCATCCTGTCGTTTTCTTCCGCCTCGATGGCGTCGGCGAGCGGGCCCTTCGGTTTCTTTCCGAAGAATGCCTCGCGGAGCTGGCGGGGTCCTCGTGCCCTGACGATTGCGAGGAATATTGCCGCGGCGACGATCAAAAGTATCGGTCGTAGCAGTTCCATCTATGCTTCCTCCCTTGCCTGGTAGTAGAAGTTCGATTGTGTTTTTTCGCCGGAAGCGAATCGAACTTTCACCACTCGGCTTGCTAATTACTGTTGTATCAGCGATAATATGCTTTGTCAATTATGACTGGACCAGATCTTTACAAAAATAAGGATTCGAATATCTTCAAAACCTGGATACTGTTTATGGGGTTTTTAGTGTTTGTGATCGCCGTCGGTTGGGTCTTCAGCGAAGCATATGGCAACTCCGGTATTCTCGTCTTTGCGGTGATTTTTAGTGTGGGGACGAGCTGGGTGAGCTACTGGTACTCGGACAAGATCGTGCTTCGCATGGCGCGCGCCAAGCCAGTTGACATGAAAAGCAATCCGGAGTTGTACCGGATAGTCGAGAATTTGGCCATTACTGCGGGACTCCCGACGCCGAAGATTTATACCATTCCCGAGGCACAGATGAACGCATTTGCCACGGGGCGAAATGCGGAGCATGCCGTGATCGCCGTTACCGAAGGCGCGCTTCGGGGCTTGAGCAAGCCGGAGCTTGAAGGCGTCTTGGGGCATGAGATGTCGCACATCGGCAACCGTGACATGCTTGTCGGCACCGTTGCAGTAACGCTTGTCGGCCTCATTTCGCTCTTGTCGGATATGTTTTTGCGGTCGCTGTGGATGGGGGGGGGACGCCTGCCTGCCGGCAGGCAGGGAGCCGGCGACGATCGGAATGGTAGCAACGGCGTGATTATGATCATTGCCATTGCCCTCGCCGTACTCGCGCCGATTTCGGCAACCTTGATCCAGCTTGCTATTTCGCGAAAGAGAGAGTTTTTGGCGGATGCTTCGGGGGCACTTCTTACTCGCTATCCCGATGGGCTTGCTTCGGCGCTCGAGAAGATCGCGAAAGATACGATTCCGATGCGTGTAGCCGCTCGGAATACCACCGCGCATTTATGGATCGATGACCCGTTTACCGGTGATAACCGTGCGTCGTGGTGGCACAAGTTGTTCCAAACACACCCTCCCATTGAAGAACGGATTAAGATCTTGCGGGGGATGAGTCCCGTTAGAGACCGCGGTCGCTTGTGAGAATAAATACACAGTTGATTGCTCAAGAAATATGCTAGTAACACTAATCTAGTAACACTAATTTAGCAGGACGTGGACGACCGCGACCTGTCTCTAGCGGGATGAAATTATTACAGCTTATCCGCGCGAGCATCTATTCGCCGGCATTTTATCGGGGCCTGGAACGTAAGCCATTTTGGTTTTCGATTAAGTACTTTTATTCGCTCACCCTCGTGATCGGTATTGTTTTTTCGGTTACTTTTTCCTTGCGGGCGATTCCGGCGATTCACACGTTCGTCCAGGGTGTGAGCGGGGGACTCGTTTCGTTATTTCCCGAGAATCTCGAGATCACGATCCGGAGCGGCACGGCGAGCATCAACCAACCCGAACCGTACTTCATCCCATTCCCGGATGCCCTTCGTGAAACCATGAAGTCGACCGATGGCGCGCAATTAAAAAATCTCCTCGTGGTGAATACCCGCGATGCGTTCTCCATCGATCAGTTCCGGTCGTATGAAACTGCCATCCTTATAACCCGCGAGAGCGTCGTATGGTCGGATCGCGAGGGGCGCATCTCGATCGATACGCTTGCGGCGTTTCCTGATACGTTGATCGATCGTCCGTTTCTCATCAGGGTTTCAAATCAGATCGAGCTTCTCGGACGCTGGCTCGCTCCGGTTATCGTATTCGGGTCGTTTGTCGCATTCATCATCGGTTACTCGTTTCATCTCCTGTATTTCGTTCCGATTGCGCTCATTGCTTGGGTGATTACCCGAATGCGCAAACATCCTGTTTCGTATCGTACGTCATATCAGATGGCTATCCATGCGTTTACGTTGAGCGCGCTAGCCGAAATGATCATAACCGATGCGTTCAGGGTGCCGACGGTTCAGTATCTCCCGACATTTATTGTTATTGTCACCCTCTGGGCGAATCTTCGCTGGATGGAAAGTGAGCCCAGGTCTTCTGTCCCTCCTGCAGTCGCTTGAAATCGATCTTGGCAGGGGAGTATAGTAATTGAGCTCTGTGGAGGGTTCGCCTAGCGGTCTATGGCGCGCGCTTGGAAAGCGCGTTTGGCGCAAGCCATCGAGGGTTCGAATCCCTCACCCTCCGCAGAAATTCGGAATCAAAAGAAACGGACAAAGCGGGGTCGCGCCGAAGGCGCGACACTAATGCATTCCCCCCGCCGAATCCAGAAT
>CAZWBU010000006.1:0-665 GCA_964632585.1 uncultured Candidatus Saccharibacteria bacterium
GGCATATGAGTGGTTCTTGTTGTTGATTATAGCATTGAGCACCTAATCTGCGAGGCGCAGTTTCGAACCGCGTCGGATGAGGAACCGTTCTTTAACCAAGACCTGAACAATACTTGGTGTGCGTACATCGTTAATGTTCTTTCGAATGACGTCTTCCCCGAGCGGGCCGCGTCCAACTAACAGCTTCAATACACGTCCACGGATCTGCCGACCTGAACCTTCAAATTTGGACTGTTTCGCATAGTGGCGGCTTCGGCGGTTGGGGTTCGCGATCTTCGGAAGCGTTTCGCCGAGGTGTGCTCCGTAGTCCATCAGCGCCCAGTACCACCGACGGGCTCTAAAGCCCTGTCGCCCTGAGCCGAGTCGAAGGGTCGCGGCAATGAGCGGGAGAATTTCATTATCAGAAACGTTCGTGCGGTGCGAAAAAAAGTTATGAATGAACGCACGCCGGATATTCGTTTCAACAAATGGCACGGGTATGTCAAATGCAAACGCAGCAACAGAACCGGCAGTATTTCTTCCGATGCCGGGAAATGTTCGCAGAATGTCCGGGTCGCGCGGCAGTTTTCCGCCATGGTCCAAAGTGACTCTCTCGGCGATTTTTTTAAGATAGAGAGCACGGCGATTGTACCCGAGTCCTTGCCACGTAACTAACACATCAGAGA
>CAZWBU010000006.1:675-8093 GCA_964632585.1 uncultured Candidatus Saccharibacteria bacterium
TCAGAGAATCGCGCTTTCGCCAGGGCGCGGAAGTTCGGAAATCTTTTTATAAATGCTGGATATTTTTGCGATACACGTGAGACCTGTGTCTGCTGAAGCATGATCTCGGAAACAAGGATTCGATAGGGGTCATGGGTACGGCGCCAGGGCAAATCATGTCTGCCGTGCTTCTCGTAGTACGACCAAACCTGTCGCCTAATCGCCCGCAGTTTTTCATTTCGCACGATTTTCATCAATCGATAGTTTTCCCCCGCCATAGACAAAGACCGCCGAGAGCACCGAAAAGAGCGTAATGTGCGAATAGACATCTTCGCCAAAATAAAAGAATGATAAACTCAAAACGGCGAACGCGAGGACGGCGAACAGGCGGGTTTTGAATCCGGCGATGAGCGCTAAACCGATTGCAACCTCTACGAGCCCGGCGCCCAAGACCCACAGATTTGGAGAGACCGGCACGACGCTCGTGAGGTGGGTTTTTACAACAACAAGCGCCGATGCCTGCGGATTCAAGAATTTTTCATAGATTGCGAGATACGTCATTGCTCCGCCGATGCCGAGACGTAGAATGAACGGCGCATATTTTTTTGCTATCGTAAGTGGCGCAAAAAACGGAATGTCAATGAGATCGTCGAGGCCAGGCCTCCGCTCGGCAAGGATAATAAGCGCGATCGCCGCAGCCAAAAACTCTGCGTTTCCAAGAATATAGGGTTCCCGAAAAAGAGCAGAAAGGAAGAGCCCTATCGTGAGCCATAGTGCCGGGGCAGTCAGAAACCCAAGAAGCAAGAAGAAGCCGAGGAGTATCTCGAACTCGCGGAACTCCGGAAATCCGCTCAAAACCGGGGAGATGATCGAGTTATTGAGACCTGCGCCGATCAAGGCAATGCCGAGCCCCAAGCGCAGCATCCACGGCACGAGGTCGTGATACGATTCGGCCTTTTTTGTGATCTGATTGAACTTACTCACGAGTTTTTTTATTCGTAGCGCACCGAAGTAAAGCACTGCGGCGGCACAAAGTGTGCCGACGATGATTAAAACATCCGTCGCATGATTAAGCGGCTCAAGAAGAAATGTCCAGTTCGTTCCCGATTGCCGCGCGAATTCTTCTCGACTAAGGACATAGCCGACATGGGCCGCGGCGGGCCGCGGGACTAATGACAAATAACCAATAACTAATGACCAAAAAGTTTTTTTCATGATTCCTTGATAAAAGTAAATCGTGGGCCATCGTAGTCGTCGCGGTGAACGGTTTCAATCCACGTGGTTAACGGGCGAACCCAAAGTCCTTGCTTGCCCTCCCAAATTTCACCCATCGAAATTTGGGAGAGTGAATCGCCATGGTGATAGACGACAAGCTCTTCAAACGTCTCGCTATGATGCGCAACGCCTATGGCGGTATATTCGTTCCCCTTGAAATGCTTGTACCGACCCGGCTTGAACGTTTTCGCGGCCTCTGACCACGGCGGAAGTTTTTTCTGCATGTAGGTATTGTACTATAGGGCGGATTGATTTTAGAATATGAACAGTCCTGGCCCGACACGAAAGGAGGCGCCATGTTGATACTGCTGCTTTTCGTTCTTGCGTCCGAGCCGAATCTCGAGGCGCCGTCTTTCGGCGCGCTCGGACCTTTGCGCCGCGACCCGTTTGTCCGTCCTGAACTATGGAAGCTCATGCGAGACGACCGTGCCACGCGCCTTACTCATCTTCTGCGAGAGCTCGATAAACGACGGGTGCCGCCGGGATACACCACATCGCTCCTCGCTCGTGACATCGAAATGTACCCACCAGTGCGCTTTGGCGGCTTCATTGACTGGAACGCATTGCGCAAGAAGACACTCTCCGACACTTCTGTCGCTCGCGGCATGGACTTTTACCGTGCCCACCAAGAAACCTTCGACATGACGGCGGAACGATACGGCGTTCCCGCCCTTTCGCTTGTAGCGCTGATCCGCATCGAATCCGACCTCGGTGAGTTCGCCTTCGACAAGAACAATGCTCGGAACTACGTGCTCAACGTCTTCTACACAAAGCTCATCCGAGCCGCGAACTGGAGACCTGTGGCGGCCACGCTTGCAGATTTCGTTGCCTACTGTTGGGAAAACGAGATCGATCCGCTTACGATCCGTGGTTCATGGGCCGGGGCCTTTGGCCTGGTGCAATTCATGCCGTTCAACGTGAAAATGCAAGCTGTCGATGGCAACGGCGACGGGCACATCGATTTGTTCGACGTTCGAGATGCCGTTCCGAGCGCGGCGAACTTCCTCGTAAATCACGGTTGGCACCGCAACCGTCTGCGAGCGCTTGTTGCGTACTACGGTGAGCGGTCGCCCTACCAAACGATAGCTTTCGCCTATGAAGAGCGGCTCAAGGAGGAACTTTCGAAGCCCCGGACGTCGTCGCAATGACGTCCGGGCCGTTCGTTTTTCGTATATTTAAAAATTTAAATACTTAAATATCGTCGGGGCTAGAGTAATCCACTATACATACTTTTGAGCTGACCGATGTAGAATGGAATGATAATGATAAGTCCGATGAGCGGGAGCACGAACGTGACGACGGTCGCAATCAGAACGATTTGAAAATATCGCCGGGTTTTTTCAACGGACTTATAAATCGCATCTATCTTTGCTTCGAGTTCAGCTAGTTTTTTATTAATGTCGTCCATGGTTTTTTTGGCTCATCATCTGCTCCTATTTTTAGTTTAGCACATCATCCAGAGAACATTTAGAAATGAAACGGCCCGGCATCTCAAACGTCGGGATGACGGGCCGTCGACTGGTCGTGTGGCGCGCAGAGCGTTCTACGCGCGAGGCATGGATCCTGCCCCTCGAGGCATGCTGTAGAGCGACCTCGGACCTCTCCGGATCTTCGCCCTCAACCTCGACTTGCCGGGATGCGTCTCGCGCATCGTTCGCATCGTATCGCTCGCGTTCCGGCGTGCGACCCTCGGGGGCGGAAGCGCCCATCCCTCGTTCGTCTGCGAGATCTTCAGCACCGTGTTCGTGCGGATGATCGGGCCGTCGATCTTGAAGATCGCGTGCGACATGAACGCTTGGCTTGGTACAAATTCGCCAATCGCCGGTACGGTTTCCGACGCGGCTGGCGGCGAAGGGCCGATGACGTCGACGAGCATGAGCGGGCCGTCGCGGCCGGACCTTGGAGTCGGGTCAGTGAAGGTAAAGCCCAAAAGCAACAGAATCAGGGAAAGACCCAGAGACCACCAGAAGACTGTTCTTTTGCTCTTCATTCATCCCCCCACGGAAGATTGTTGCAAGGGGCTCTTGTTTTGCGATTCATTGGTCTTCCCCTCGGCGAACCAATGAATACTATTCATACTGATTACTGATATCAGTAATAGCATAAACCATTATTTCTGTATATATCAGTCCTACCTTATATAATAATGTTACAATTGTAACATTATTATATACTGAAGATTGGGGGTGCTTTTGATGATTGACGGGTGATCAAAAAATCCCTGCTGGGGCAGGGATTTTTTAAGTTTCGTTAGTTAGGTGGTGTAAGAGAACGCAGAGCTATCGTATTTCATACCTTAAGGTAACGCTCACCGTTACATCTTGCGAACCAGGCTCGATGGCTGGAGCAGGAGCGGCAATGCTTTCCATGGCTCCCCCGCGCCCGGAAGCAAATTTGTCATAGTACGGGCCAGGAGAGTATCCGTCGTCAATACCAAGCAGGCGGCCGATCCTGAATCCCCCGGCACGGGCGATCTCTTCCGCACTCGCCTGGGCTTTCTTGATCGCCTCTGCGCGCGCATCGTTTCTGGCTTTCGTCGGATCATCAACCACGAAGGATGGTCCGCTCACATTATTTGCGCCTGCACTCACCACGCCGGTCAACACATCGCCAATCGCTTCGAACTTTCGAATCTTCACCGAAACGCTCTGTGAAATCGAATATCCTACGATCTCGGATGGCGGGCATACGACCGGCACTCCCGTTCCATAGGGCAGCGGATTACAGCTGTAGGACTGGTAGCGCGGGTTCAAGCTGTATGATTCGGTCTTGATATCTTTCGCATCAATTCCCTTCGACTTTACATAGTCGATCGCTTTGTTGACCTTATCGGTATTCTGTTTTTGGAGTGCTGCGATGTCCTTGCCGCCGTCGGTCAGGACCGAAAAATTAATCTCGGCAACATCCGGCACCACAACAACCTTGCCGTCACCTGATGCACTGAAACTGCGATACGACCCCGGTTCGATGGACGACGAGTATGCGCCCGAGTAGGTGATCGCCGCGTAGCCGAGCATGAGCACGCCAAGAACCGCGGTGATACCGAGTGCATTTTTAATAGTATCTGACATGAATATTGATAATAATGTTTTTTGACTTCGCTCTGTGTGACGGATTATACCATGAATGCTTACATGAGTTCTTGAAATGAGCAACCGGCGCAGTCCCCGAAGGGTGCTGCGCCGGAACAACTAGAGCCGGCCCGCGCCGAATCCCTGTTGCGAAAGCATGTGCCGCGTCGAGCTGTCGGCCCACCCCGAGACGATGAGGATGAGTCCACCGACTACCACTATCACCGCACCAACGACACCGGAGAGAGCAACACCTATGCCGAGCGCCGCGATGAACCAACCGGCACCTCCAGTCGCAGCGATCGCGGTCGTCGCAGACCAAAATCGAAGGACGCGTACGATCCTACCTGCGGCAATGTACAAGAGGAATGCCGGCGCAACCATCACCACGCCCCACAAGAGCATCACAAGGCCTACGATCCCCATGATAGCCCTTGCAAGCCACCAGAGTGGACTCCGAACAATCAGTTTTCGGAGTCCCGTTTCGCGCCACACGTAAACGATCCCGACGCCGACCGCACTTGTAGCCATTACCCACAAGAGCGTTTGTGCCATCAGTCGCTCTTCGAGCGATGCGGTAAGACGAGCGGTCAACAGCGCTCCGGCGATAGCGGCGATGAGCCCGACGATAAGGAAACCGAAGCTCGCAATCCACTCCACAGTTTTCTTCATACCAACCTCGCACCCGAAAAACCGAAAACGATGACGTACTAATACTAGAGTAAACCCCCACACCAAGGGTGTAAACCCTTAGTGTGGGGGTAAACAACAGAATACTTTTTCCGTCAACATTTTCGGACTAAAACCCGAAGCTTGAACAAGGTTTTCCCGTCACATGAAAAACTTGTCGGTCGCTGGAGATGATGCCTTTCTTAAAACGGCATCGGTTTTCCTGTTTACTGCAAACTGCTATCTGCTCACTTTCATATATTTACGCCTCGATCAAGTGCCCCCAACGCCGGTAGAACCGCCGCTTGACGATCTCCACGGCGCAGAGGTAGAGCGCCACAATGGCAAGAATTGCGCAGACGATTTCAAGTGAGAGTGGGGCCATGCCGAAGACTTTTCCGAGCGGTGTGTACGGCAGTATCCACGCGAAGATAGTTACAATAATGGATCCAAAGAACAGTGCGGCGCTTGGACGGCTTTTCGCCCCGCCGCGGCTCCGGATAATATTGACGACGAGCGTCTGTGTGGCAATCGATTCGAGAAACCATCCGGTTTGAAAATTGGCATACTGGAGTTGAAAGACAAGATACAGCACCGTAAACGTCACCACATCGAAGAACGAACTCAAAGTCCCGAAAATAAGCATGAATATCTTGATGAACCTCATGTTAAACTTCTTCGCCGTGTGCAAGAACTCATCATCAACGTTGTCGAAGGGTATCGTGAATTGCGAGGAGTCGTAAATGAAGTTATTCAAAATAATCTGCGTCGGCGTCATGGGCAGAAATTTCAAAAAGAGGGAGGCGACGGGCATGCTGAACATGTTTCCAAAATCCGACGAGAGTGCCATCATGAGATACTTGAAGGTGTTCGCAAAGGTCTTACGACCCTCAACGACACCCTCGATAACTTCGCCTAATCCTTTGCGCATCAAAATAATATCTGCGGTTTCTTTCGCGATCTGGGCGGCATTATTCACCGAAATACCGACGTCCGCGGCTTTAAGGGCCAGAATGTCGTTTACGCCGTCGCCGAGGTAGCCGACCACATGTCCGTTCATGCGGAGCGCGCCGACGATAAGTTCTTTCTGCTCGGGCGTCACGCGGGAGAAGAGATTCGCCGCCTCGACGCATTCGCGGAGTCGTTTGCCGCCGAGATGTTCGATTTCCTCACCCCGCAGAACGCCTGTGATTGGAAGATTGAGCTCGTGGGCGATAGTTTGCGTCACGAGGTCATTGTCGCCTGTGATGATCTTGATGCTTACGTTGTGGCGCATCATGCGACGCAGGGTCTCCTTTGCACTGTGTTTCGGCGGATCCATGAATGCGAGAAACCCGAGGAAGGTGATATCGTCTTCATCACTTTTTGTATACAGGTCGCCTTTGTCTTCCACGCGTTTCACGCCGACGCCGAGCACGCGATAACCTTCTTTACTCAAGACCCGATATTCTTGCATCACGCGTTCTTTGCGCTCGGCGGTCAGGGATTCCTCACGCTCGCCGTATGTCTTTGAGATCTTTACGAGCTGTTCCGGCGCACCTTTTACGACAAGATGAATGTTTGTCCCCTTCTGCACTACAACCGACTCCATTTTTCGCTCAAAGTCGAAGGGAATTTCATCTAACTTTCTCCACTCACCCGGATGAAACTTATGAAATTCACGGATCGCATTGTCGAGCGTTCGACGCATACCACTCACGTAATAGCTCGAGAGGGATCCCCAGAAGAGGACGTCCTTATTTTCCTTGCCGAAGCCGTCGACGTATTTGATGAGCGTGATGCGGTCTTCGGTCAAGGTCCCCGTTTTGTCGGTGCAGAGCGTGTCAATGGAACCGAAGTTGTGAATTGCCGAAAGATTCTTGACAATGACACCGCCCCTGGACATTTTTATGGCGCCGCGAGCGAGGTTTGCCGTAACGATCATTGGCAGGAGTTCTGGCGTGATGCCAACGGCGATCGCGACGGCAAAAAGGAATGTTTCAAACGGATTCTTATTTTGGAAGAAAATGTTAAGTAAGATGATCCCCAAGACGAGAAAGAGTGACACGCGGAAGATGAACGCACTGAACTCGTTTAGGTTCTTTTCAAATTCAGATATTGGTTCGGTCTCCTGGAGTCGACCGGCGATCGTCCCGATGCGCGTGCGCGCACCGGTTGCAACGACAACGGCCGTCGCCTCACCCGAGACGACGCTTGTTCCCATAAGGAGTATTCGGAGTTCCGCCTTTTTTGTGCCTTTTTCAACGGGCAGTGACTCGCCGGTTACGACGGATTCGTTCACAAAAAGATCGTTTTCCTCAAGAACGATGCTGTCGCCAGGAACGAGGTCGCCGGACTCATCGGCTCGAGTCCTTCTAAAATCACCTTCACGAGCTCAGGGACCGAGTCAAACAATATGGCATTTTATTCCCGCACGAGGGATAG
>CAZWBU010000006.1:8103-10512 GCA_964632585.1 uncultured Candidatus Saccharibacteria bacterium
CAGGCGGCCCGTAGCCACCGCCTCCCGGCGTCTCGATACTGAACACGTCTCCGGGAACGAGGTCAGCAAGATGTTTTGGAACGAGCTTGCCGTCGCGTTTTACCGCAACTTCGATCTTCACCTGCTCCTCGAGATGAAGAACGGCGCGTTCGGATTTATAGGTATTTATAAAATCAATGGCGGCGCTCCCCAAGACCATCACCATGATGACGACTGAATCGAACGCCGAACCTAAAAATGCTGACACCGCGGCTGCCACGACGAGCATGATCAAGACCGGGTTCTTGAACTTCGAGGCGAAGATCGCGAGCGGCCGTATTCTTTTTTTCTTGCCGATCTGATTCGGGCCAACCTCGCTCAATCGTTCTGCGGCCTCCGTTTCGGTAAGACCCTCAGCGCGCGTTCTGAGGCGCTTCAAAACCTCATCGGCAGGTTGCTCGGCGAGTTCTTTGAGTTCATAGGTTGATGACATACTCACTTCATTATCGGATGTCGCTCGACGATACGCAAATCGTTTTTGGGAAAAGAAAGATCCGACGGTTAACGTCGGATCTTTCAGGCTGGTAGCCAATAAGCCGGATTCTGTTGTAAGCGACAATTTATCTGGATCCTCGATTACTCTCGGATTCAAGCGGCACTCCGAACACATAAGTTTCTTATATGCTTCGGCACGACCTTGCACCCCGTAAGGATTTAGCCGTTTCACTTCCGTCTTCTTATCCCTATAACGGAATTGAGCCTTCTACGCTGGGATGGGGCTCCTCCGACGCCTTTCGGGTCGGAGCGTCACTGATCGCACCTCTCGCATTACTGCGTCAGGCCGTTAGCCTGTACGTGTTTATCGATGCACATAACAAGTTATGTGCTCGAGGGTGTCCGGACTTTCCTCTCCGACTGAAACGTCGAAGTAGTCGCTTCGGCTACCAACGCTTCCATTATATACGATCGTAAGAAAAAGTCAACGCCTATTTTAAAAACGCGCGAAGCGCGGCACGCTGACTCGACCAAGCAAGACGCGTGTATGGAATTTTGGTAGGCGAAAAAAACTTTGCCGCGGAGATGTCATCACGCGCCTTGGGTTTTACCGCATTGCTTACGCGAGCGACAAAGGTTATTTCGAGGTATGCATAACGAACACCTTGGTACTCGTAGGTAACGGGGAATGTGCCGAAATACGCTAACCGCCGGGGAAGCCGGGTATCCAGTTCCTCGCGCACCTCACGGCGGGCGGCTTGCTCGGCGTTTTCATTACGTTCCGTAAATCCGCCCGGAGTTCCCCACATCCCTTTTTTAGGGCTTCGCGCGCGCTTCGTTAGTAAAATCTCGCCTTTGGCGTTCACGATGATAATCGTCACACCAGCAAGAATGCTGTCGTATAACTCGAACCCGCACAACGTACACGTATCAAACTTCTGGCCTCGATTGATTATGAGTTTCTCACCGCATCGCGGACAGAATCGGTAGTGTTTCGAAAATTTTCGCATGTTTGATTCGTGTTACATGCTACATGTTACATGGCACATGATCCTAGTGAAAGCCCAAATCCGCCGGATTGTGATCGCCGGAGACGCGGCCTACAGAACCACCGCGGGATTCGAACTTATTCCGTAGTTTCTCTACTTCCCCGATGAGCGTAATGGTTTTCTTCGGCAAATGTTTTTCGTTCAAAAATCCGCGAGACCAATATGCAATGACGATTTTGCTATCGCCGAATATTTTTTTGACACTGGTTTTCATCGCGAGTTCGAGTGCGTATTTGCATCCCAAGAGTTCGCCGTAGTTGTTTGTCACTTCGCCTGGAACCTTATGCTTGCCGTGCTTGTTGATCTTCGCCTTCGGTAGTACGCGATGGAGTAAATCGCGGCCGACTTCATCCGTTACACTGATCTCAACGCCATTCCCCCGTCCCGTGCCGGCGTCGAAGTAAATACCACGCACAAGTTTTGGTCTTGGTTTGATTTCGTAGAGCGCTCCGCCCAAAAGCCACGCCTCAGCTTCGTCGCGCGTCTTGAATCCCCGATAGCGCGCGTCTGCCGTACCTTTTACCAACTTTTCAGCTGCCGGCCAACTATCCGCAATGCCCTCGCGGCCGCTTGGCAGACGGTAGGCGTAGTATTTGCTTTTTGCCGCCATGCTCGGAAATTAGAGTTTTAGGAGATTCAGAAAAACGTGATACGTCGTTCGCGCATCATCGATCGCCCGATGAGCATGGCCTCGATCAACACTAAAGTGATTTGCTAGCTCTTCAAGAGAAAACTTCACAAACTTTGGATCTTGCCGCAACTTCTGCCATGCCATCGGGAAGGTGTCAAAGCCCTTGTAAAAAAAGTTGGGCTTCAAGCCGCATTGTGCCATTGCTTTATGAATCTGCAGCCAATCGATCGGCAAGTTGTGCCCTACAAGCACCAC
>CAZWBU010000006.1:10522-17784 GCA_964632585.1 uncultured Candidatus Saccharibacteria bacterium
AAAATTGCTCGAGGCCGGTTTTGAGGTCAACTCCTTCACGCGCCCATTCATCCGGGTCATACGTGCTTACGCCAAGCGCTTCGGGGTCCGCAGTTTCAATATGCTTCGGCCTGATCTTGATGTCTTTTTCGGCAATCACTTCAAACGTTTTTGCCTTTGCTTTTATAAGGCCGATTTCGGTCAGCTCGTGGTTCCACTCGAGCCCCGTGAACTCGGTATCAAAAAACACCAAATCGGCTTCGTTTACGATTATTTCAGGATCTTTGGGCATGGTGGTTATACAACCTCGCTATTATATCACTTCAACTAATAACTGTGACACTCTCGTTATCATATACTGTCATACTTTCTTATTCGCGCGAATTAGAAATGGTAAGGAGTAGGAGTTTTGCCACCGGAGGGAGCGGGCTGGCAAGGCGGTAGTAGACGGAAAGCGACTCCTGCCGTCGATCGACGACATCGAGCTGGCGCAAAAGCGCGAGATGCTTCGACGTTGACGTGAACGACAAGCGAATGGCGCGTGCTATATCGGCAACCGCAAGTTCTTTTTCTTTCATGAGCAGTCGAACAATGGCCAATCGTCGTCGGTTTGCAAGACCTTTCAAGATTCGTTCCAGTTGTTTCATGGGTCAATCCAATATGGATATAAGCGACTCAACCTCTTCCAAATGATTCTATCACATTCACTTTATACTTTCTAATTCGCGCGAATTAGAAAGTATAAGATTGTTCCTATGTCACCTCGGCGTTATAGTACTGTTCGCCCCGCACTAAACTCCATACACGATTTTGTCCAGGTCGTAATTGCTTGCGATTTCGCCTCTGGCTTCGATAGTGCCTATACATAATCTTTTGTTTGAGTTGGTGCGGGACTTCAGCTGCTTTACCTATCAAACTACTTCGCTATTGTAGCAGCTTTCGCAATACACAATCTCCGGACGGTCGGGGGCATAGGAGGTCTCGAATTCGTTGGGGCAAGGGCCGGCGCCGTGGAAATGCTTCGCGGTGTTTTCGTATTGGAATTTGGGATTTTGAGTTTGGGACTTGCTGCCATTGCAGTGGCAGCGGCGATGCCAGAGTTTCAGCGGATTTCGCTGTTTGAGCCGTTCGTAGTGCCGACAGTTGGGACAAAGTCTGGGCAGGGGCAGGTTCATTCTGTGGTAGAAGGAGAGTTCTTCGGGAATAATCTTGAATGCAGTTGTACATTGCTGATTGCATTTCCCTTCGTGCGCACAACCGATAGTTCCTTTCAAAATGCCGTCTTCAACATCTTTGATGTGATCTGGCAGGTCTTTGGGTTTCTTGATGATTATATAGCTCTTGGTATCAGGGTCTCGCCAGTGATAGCCCTTGGCCAGTGCTTCGTCTTTGGCCATAGGGAAGTACTCTTGGGCGATGGTTTCGTTGTAGGCGAAGGGACTTAATTCCGGGGGGAAGAACTCACCATATCGGTATTCCCTGCCTAGTTTATCGACATAAGGCTTGGAGTTCATGTGCTCGATGATCTTCGGCACGAGTTTCTCGTATTCTTCCTTCGTGTATTGCTTGTTCAAGATGTAGTACTGCTTGTTCCTTAATCCAAAACAACCGAACATCTGGGAAGATCCGTGACACCAATCAGCAAAATAGCTATCGCGAGTTGACTCAAGAAAGGTTGAAAACTTGCTCTCATAACTCCCGGAGCCTCCGGCAACACACTCATACAGCAATTCGCTTTGCATAGACCCGGTAAGATCGCATGAGTCCTTCGCTCCGATTATTCGGACTCCGAATTTTAAATTTTCGCTGTCATATGCTTCAAATGTGTGGTGTACGTTTTTTGAATTCTCGATGTTATCACCCGAACAATCGGTGGTTTTAACAAGATTCCCGAATTTATGGAGTGACTGATCTATAATCTTGAAGAATTCTTTTTTTAGTTCTTCGAGCGCCTGGTAACCTCCGTGGTTCATTCGTACCATCTCCTGCTCGTATGCTTCTTTCGTATACTGTTTATTCCGAATAATAAAACGCCCGTTCCGCATGTTCGAACTCATAAAGCATTGTTGACAGTTCACGCAGTCGAAAAGAAACGCAGAATTCAGACATTCTCGTGATTGAATCGCGAAAATTGTGTTGTGATTATGGTGCCCGTCGGAGCTCTCATACGCTGTTTCACAACTATCGAGATTGAAACTATCGATACAACCCCTACTGTCATCGATTGAACGGGAGTAGTAGATATCTTCCGAACCGATAATCGAGTACGCTAGGTAAACGTTTTTGTCGTTAGCTATAAAATTCCCGTACTCACTATTCACATTCGTATGATAGTGCGCAACGGCAATCTTCGGCACGCTTTTCATAAGCTCGTGCCACTGTTCGAAAAATGGACGCTGCCAGTCATATTCCGCCCCGGACTCAAGCGGATTCCATTTGTCAGAAAGCCAGCAATCTCGGCAATATACCGTGAAAGGTTTATCCGGAGAGTACATTGAGAGCATCTGCCTGCCACACAGGTCGCATATGTCCCGATATAGAGTACGTTCATTCCGATGTAGCATCCGACGTATCATCCGGCACTCCGGGCACCACGTCGGCGGCGGAACTTTTATCTTTTCGTAAAAATCAAAATCCTCGGGCTCGATAGTGAATCCAACTTTACAATTTTGGCACTGACGAGTTTCGCTATTCATAGATTTTTGTCCCGATGCCGCTTCGCGGATCGGGATCCACGATTCTGTAGTTTCGCCAGCGCAAAAACAGAATCGGGACAGTTTTGACAGGTTTTCGTTTGTGCTGCAGCCATATTTTCTTATTCGCGCGAATTAGAGAAGATGAGAGCTAGACGACCTCGGCGTTATAACAACTCTCGCAGTACACAATTTCTGGCCGCTCGGGGGCGTATGGTGTTCGGAACACATTTGGACAGCGACCGGTTTTGTGATGTGGATGCTCTACGGTGTTCTTATGAATTTTGTAATCGCACTCGCATTCCCTCTTGTACAGTGCATATCGTACCATCCGATCTACTCTGTTATAGTGTCGGCAATTAGGACAAAGCCGCGGCAAGGCGATATTTTTCGCTTTGTAGAATTGCAGTTCTGAAGGAGTGACTCGAAAACCCATCGTACACTTTTGGTTACATGTTCCGTGATGAAGACAACCGATGATTTTTCCTGCAAGATCGTTTGGCGTATCTTTCACGTGATCCGGCAGTGATTCGGGGGATATTTCTATTGCTGCCGCCCTATCAGGCTCTTCTTTCCAACGCCAGCCCTGTGATTCGACTTCCTCCTTCGTAAGCGGAAACCAGTCATGCGCCATTGTTTCGTTGTATCCGAATGGAGCTAACTCTACCGGGAAAAACTCTCCATACTTGTATATCCGACCCTTCTGGTCAACATAGGGCATTTCATCCATATGCTGTTTAATCTTTTTAATTAACGTTTTGTATTCTTCTTCAGAGTACTGCTTATTAAGTATGCAATGCCGGCGTTTTCGCACCGAGATGCATCCGAAAAGATCGCTTACGCCGCTGCGACAGGTATCTGAATATTCCATATCCCGTACTTCAGGCCAGGCATCGATCGAGAATTTTACACCATAAGCGTTTACGCCATTCGTAGAATTCTCATAGCAATGTTCCATGTGATCACCGTTGTTAATGTCCGCTGCGTCCTTGCCGTAATTTACAAAAAACATATAGCGGCAATCTTCAAGATCTGAACCATTGAAGCAGAAGTGTGCATTCTTGGTATTGCTGAAAGCGTGACCTACTGAATTCGTGACATTCTTAAAATTTGTAAAACGGTGAATACTTTTGCGATAGAGCTCCGTAAACTCCTTCTTGTACTCTTCAAGTTTGGCCCAGGAACCAGTATCTATTTCTGAAACCCGCCGCGCATATTCTTCTTTTGCAAGCGGTTCGTTTCGGAAATAGTAGGAACCGCGACGCATATTGGAAGACATAAAACAATTGTTCGCTCCGCTCGTATCGTAACAGAAGAGAAGATTCAATCCATCAGCGATGTCTTGAGAAAAGAGAAGTCCAGCCGAATCGCGAGATTCCAGAGATTCGTAACATTGTTCGCTGTGCTCAATCAACAAGCAGTCATGTATATTTTTTGATCTATTAACTCGATAAGAATAATCGCAGTCTTCGTTCCATCCCGCAGAGAACGTTAAATAGCAGTTTTTACATTCAACAATTTGATTCGTGTAATCACAGTTCTCGCATTTGTCGATCTGAAGCGCAATTCGCGGGGTAACATTCAGCAAATCTCGAAACTGAGAGAAAAATGGACGCGAGAAATCATATTCGCGGCCATACTGAAGCGGATCCCATTTATCGGAAAACCAACACGTGCGGCAGTATACGGGAAACGTGGTGCTTGCCGGATACATGGCAATAATTGTAAGACCACAGAAACTGCATGGCCGCTTGTATAGTGTCCGCTCATTACGCCATACAATCCTTCTCTGAAGACGGCACTGGGCGCAAAATGTCGGCGGCGGGACTTTGATCTTTTCGTAAAATTGGAAGTCTTCCGGTTCGATGGTGAACTGATTCTTGCAATTTTGACAGGTTTTTGCTTGTCCTGAGCCTGTCGAATGGGTTTCGGCGTTCATGCAAAGTTCTAATATGATTTATCTCGCGGCGCGATTTTTAGGACGAAAATGACGCCATGGACAACATCGAAGAATATCCGATAGTCGCCGACGCGGAAACGGAACTCGGCGTCACGAAAGTCCGTGAGTCGTTTAGCGAATTTCAGCGGATCGCCTTGCGCTCCGTAAAACCTCATTTTATCCGCAATGCGCTTTTGTGTCTCGCGCGGCAAGCGCCTCAGGTCATCGGCAGCGCGTTCAGTCCACCGAATCTCCATTGCGGTTTATATCCCTAACTCAGCAAACAACTTTTCCTGAGAAATTGCGTGCCGTTTTGTAATACCTTTCCGTGCAGTTCGAATATCATTCAAGTGCTCAAAATATGACCAAAAGCGCGCGAAGTGCTTTTCAAGATCTTTTAGCTTCTTATACTCTGCCCGTGAAACACGGACGTACGATGTTGTGGTGCTTTTCATATACACCATCTTAATGGTTCTTTGACGATAAAGTCAAAGGTTCACTCTCTCGCAATCGAGTTTATTCTTCGCGCCTCATCTTCGATGATGCTCCCCTCATATTCACCGCTATGCGCGGTGCTTCCTTTGTACGATGGTCGCTTTTGGTCGAGATGAAGCGCAAATATATAACCGTCGGCTTGCTCGGTAATGTAGAGGTGAAACCTCGGATAGTCCGCGCCGATCGGCCGCACGCAGTTTAACTCTCCCTGCGGCGTGTTGCCGATGGATCGATATCCTACGTTTCGAACGAGAGCGCTCGTGCCATACTGCGACTTCGGTATACGAAATTTCATGAGTGGCTAATAACTCTGGTGGCTAATCGCTAGTGGCTGTTCTTCAAGGCCTCCCGCCCTTGGCGAGGCTCGCCCTGCAGGGCGGCGATCCCGGGCAGCTGCTCTCCTGCCAAAACATCAAGCATTGCCGTGCCGCCAGTTGAAACGAAGCTGAACTTCCGGTCGAGTTTGTATTTTTTGAGGAACATCACCGTCTCTCCCCCGCCTGTCACGGTAAATGCATTTTTATTCGCCGCGATCGCTTTCGCCACGGCAAGATTACCGCGCGAGAACTTCTTTTTTTCGATAAGACCAATCGGGCCGCTCCAAATGATGGTTCGCGCGCTCTTGATGTGCTCCGCAAAGAGTTTTTCTGTCTTTGGACCAATGTCCACAATCATCTTCTTCTCCGTTCGCCAATCAAGGGGAACCACAGCGCGCGAGCTTTTTGCGAGCCGCTTCAGCATGGGATGATCGTGTACTTCTTGATCTATCTTCGACTTCCCCACCTTCACGCCTCGCAGTTTCAAAATGGAATTCGCAGGTGCACCGCCGAGGAGGAATGCGTCGGCCTTGTGCTCGAAGTATTTCACCACGCCGAGCTTGTCATGCGCCTTGCCGCCACCCAAGATGAGGACGAGGGGGTGCTTGGGATGTTCTGCGACGTGACTAAGGTGCTCAATTTCTTTTTCTAACACGAGCCCGGCGTAACTCGGCAAGAACTTTGTAATTGCCACGATAGAGGCCGCTGGGCGATGGCAAACGGGGAAGGCGTCGTTAACGTAGTAATGAGCAAGACCTGCGAGCGAATGGGCAAATTTTTCGTCATTTGTCTCCTCGCCAGGCCAAAAACGAAGATTTTCGAGGAGAATGATTGACCTCCGCGGCGCTCGGGCGATGGCCAACGCGATCGTCGCAAAATGGGTATCTGGAATAAACAGCACCTTCCGCTTCAGATAGCGCTCGAGGTGCTTCGCGTCAGGAGCGAGGGACAGCTTTTTGTCGAATCCCTCAGGGCGCCCGCGGTGACTTACGATAACGATCTTTGCCGCATACTGCATCAAGAGACGAAGAGTTGGCAAGGTTGCTTCCATGCGCCACTCATCCTCTGTATTGAAATCCAGCCGAACGAGCGCGGCTCCCGCGAGTTCTTTCGGCTTTGCTCTACTCAAATAACGCATTATTTGCGATAATCATACCCGTTATGAAACGCATTGTCATCTTAGGCGCCGGATTTGGTGGTTTGCGGGCGGCAACCTTGATCGCAAAAAAAATAAAGCACCTGCGTCTCATGAATCGATACGAAGTTCTCCTCATCGACCGCAACGAGCATCAAACCTATACCCCGCTTCTTTATGAGGTAGCCACCACTTCGAAAACGGCGGCAAACATCCACGAACTCCATTCGATCGCGACGTACAACATTCGGAGCATTCTCAAAAATACCGGAGCGAAGTTTATCCAGAGCGAAGTTGATCTCGTTGATATTGTTGGAGGAGACGTCCATCTCGCCTCGGGCGAACAGATCTGCGCTGATTACCTGGTGATTGCCCTCGGTTCGGAGTCGAACTACTTCGATATCCCAGGTCTCAAGGAACACGCGCTTCCCTTGAAGACCATCAAGGACTCGATCGCCATTCGCGATGCGGTATGGAATTTCGCCATGGACAAACGTTCGGAAATTAGAGTCCTCATTGGCGGCGGCGGGCCTTCGGGCGTTGAACTTGCCGGAGAGCTGAAGGTTTGGAGCGGGGAACTGCTCAAAGAATTTTCATCCAATCTCGATGTGATGATTATTGAAGCGGGATCGACGGTTATGCCGGGCTTCCCGGGCCGCATTGTGGGCCTCGTGCATAACCGGCTTGCAAAACTCGGGGTAAAA
>CAZWBU010000006.1:17794-25423 GCA_964632585.1 uncultured Candidatus Saccharibacteria bacterium
ATCAGCGAATCGCGAGCGCCGAGGCCGGTCGCGTTAAACTTCAAAACGGCCGCTCTATTTCCTACGACATCCTCATCTGGACGGGAGGTGTCAAGGCCCCATCGCTTCTCGCGCGTACAGAGATTAAAACCGAATCCCGTGGTCGTGCGGAGGTTGGTCAAGGCCTTGAGTGTCTGCCCCAAACGCCCGACCTGAAACTTCACGCTAAAATCTATGGCTTAGGCGACAGCGTCTGTTTTTATGATCCAGAGACGAAAGAACCGATCCCGGGTGTGGCACGAGCCGCGCTCTCTCAGGCAGTGGTGGTTGCACACAACATCATCGAGGATGTTAAACACGAACAGGGTCTCGGCGCCCCTAAACACGATATCTATCGTCCGAGGAACTATCCCTACATCACGCCCGTCGGCGGTAAGTATGCCATCGCGAAACTCGGCCCCATCGTCATCGCCGGCTTTTTTGGTTGGATCCTTAAAGGACTCGTGGAGCTTAACTATCTTCTGTCCATTCTTCCCCTTGGCAAGGCGCTCGTTATCTGGGTGACGGGGCTCTATATATTCATTCAAAACGACCGCTTAGGATAAGAGTGCTCATCTTTTGGTTTTGGAAACCGCCCCGCCCTTTTGTGCACTAGCAACAAAAGGGCGGGGTTCGTTGTATCGCACAGGACCGTTACTAGTAATTCTGTATACCCGTCTTGATTGCCTGAAGTTGTGCCATAAGCTTTGCGATGAGCGCTTCGAGAACGGCAATTTGCTCCCTAATTTTCTGCAGGGCATCGCCGGTCAAGGGAGGATTTACTGGAGCGGCTCCAGTGATCGTAAACGTATTATCGCTCGAGTCCATAATCGGCCTGGGCATTATCATCATCATTGGGCACGGACGAATATGAGACACGGTCGAACTACCGGTCGCCATCCCGCCGCCTGTTTTCGCTGATACGTTCAAGTCATCCAGATCATAATACGGACAAGGGTAAGACCGCGCAAAAGATATCTGCACGCGGTAGTCGCTTCCGGCCGGAACGTCGCCGCCGATCGTCCACTGGTACTGCTTCTTCGAGAGATTAACATTCACGATGTGTCTCATGTAGTTTGGATCGGAGTCCCTGGTAAGATCAATGGATGCTTGCCGAAAGAACGGGATCGGAATCGGTGGATCGATCGGATACATCATCGAATGCATATCTATGCTACCCGAAGTTGAGGCCTCAATCATCGGCATCGGGTATGGAGTTGGTGGCGATGAAGTGCCATACGACACGCTCCACGTGATCATCCGCGCCTGCGACTTATCCCAGGTCTCCCCCCCATTTGGCGAAAGAACCGTAACGGTGAAATTCGAGACATCAGGAAAGATCACGGCTCGCGTGGCCTCGTCAACCATGCCCGTTTTCGGAAGACTATACCTTGTCTGCAGGCGCTTCAGCGCCTCTTGGGTCAATCTGCCGTAGTAACCGGTTACGAGCCCTTGCGGATAGATCTCCGGATCGGACTTCAAAATATCTTGTAAACTTCTTACTTCGTCTCCCTGATCTCCAAATTTGAGAGATGTGGAAAACGGCATCATCATGGTGGCCGGCGGCGCCGTAACACTGACGCCGGCGATACTCGTCGCCTGGGCGAAGATGACACTTGGTGCAAGAATTGCGCCGAGCACGAGCGTGTTGATAATGTTTTTCATTTCTCTTGTTTTTTAATAATGTGTTGGCCTTTATACAATATTGGTGACGATCGCCCAGACAGTATCTTACAGAGCAACTCTCTATCTGTCCCCAGGTACTATGAGTATAGCAAAACGTCCCGCCCTTTTGCGCACTCGCGCAAAAGGGCGGGACGTTTCACGCCAGCGAATACTACGAGATTCCTTACATCGCGCCCTTATTGCACTCCCTGCATAAGCTCTTGTGAGCCATGATCTCGTTCAATGCCGACAATCCGACCAAGACGTAGATGATCGTAACCAGCATCTCTGGCAGGCCCCACGTGGCAATATCCCATTTGAACACCATGAGAAGCCAGTTCAATCCGCCTACGACCAAGAGAATAAACGATACTTTGTGTAAATTTGCCATTAATGATAACTTCGCTTTCCTTACTCGTCGACCTTTGCCTTACATCCTTCCATCGGAAAAGACCGTAAGGTGCACTTCCTCTATTGGTTTCATTGTACCATAATGCCAGATCGTCAATGGGGTAAACGAAGCGGGCCGCAGACAGACGTCTGTCTGCGGCCCGCGCGATGGGCTATATGGAGCTTTAGGCGGCTCTCACGCTTCCCTCTTGTTGCTTTTTGTAGCGTGACGACCCTTTTTCCGGTCGGCTTCCTTGATCTTCAACCGAAGGTCGCGGACCGAAAGATGACCGTCCTTGCGACGCTTTACGTCGCGTAATATGAAGCGGGTCCAGGGTGTTTGACTCCCGATCGCAGCGAATCCGGAACGAATCCGCCGAATGTCCGGATGGCGGTGCCGAACGATGCAGAGATGAGGATTCTTCCGCTCAAAGTTTTCAACGAGAGAATCCTTACTTGCACGAACGCGAATCGCTTCCTTTTCCCCTTGCGTCCACGTTCCCGTGGCCCTTTTGAAAACCGTAACGTAGTCCTTGCGAGAGAAGCGCTGCCACTGCTTCTTGTTGTTGCGACTTCCCCACCCGTGGACGAGATATTCCGCCGTGCGCTGAGGCAGAGAGTTCTCGCTTGCGCTCTCGCCGTGAGCGTGAATCTCATAGGCAAGCTCGAAGTCGATGTTCATGAACGACGCGAAGTCATGGATGAACGTCGGGTGATCTCGCTTCGGAAGCGTACTGACGTATCGATTCCACGCCGCAAGCGCCTTCCACGGATCGCCAACTTGGCCGATCACGATGAGGCCGAGCGTACTCGCGTGTACCCGGCCCTTGTCTTCAAAGATGACGGCGTGGCGCCGATACAACACGCCCGGTATGCCCTGATCTATGACAAAGCTCAAGCCGCGGAGAAGGAGTTCTCCGAGTTCTTTTTTCGTCGCCATACGACCCCCTTTTCTCCTACATATTGAAACTGCTAAGATGCCAGTTTTGTTTTACACAACATGAGACGTTCCGTCAACCCGGTGCCACAACTATTTTGGAATGAGTTGAGATATTTTTTGAAGTTTATCAACCGCATAATGAATACCCTTACTCAGCGAGGTTGTGGCACTGGGCAATCGATGCTTGAAGAGAAGCACCTACGACCACGTTTTCATATGATTCATTGAATATTCTAAGCTTCCGCCCACTTTTTTGTGCGGGTTAAACAGGCCGTCGGGATCGAAGATCTGCTTAACTTCGGCGAAAAGGTCGAGGATTTTTTGATCGTACATGAAGTGCAGGTAGGGCGTGCGGATGAGGCCATCGTTATGTTCGCCGGAGATCGAGCCGCCGTACTTCACCGTGAGGCGATATATTTCCTCCATCACTTCGGGAATGATCTTGCGCGCTTCTGGGTCTTTCATATCGACAAGTGGGATGATGTGGAAGTTGCCGTTCCCTGGGTGGCCGGCAATGGTGTAGGTAAACTTATCCTTGTGGCGGTCGAGAATGGCATTTACCTGCGGTAGAAACTCCGGCATGTGTTCGGGGTTCACGATGATGTCGTCCACGAATGCCGCGGCGTCTTTTCCTTTCACGTGGCTATGGAGCAGTTTAAAGCTCTGGCGGCGGATGGTCCAGTATTTTTCGGCCTCGGTGTCGTCTTTCACACGGTGGAGCTGCACGGGAAACTTTTTAATTTCGGACTCGATGCCGTTTACGCGATCTGCCAAATCTTTTTCGTCGTTCGAAGTTACGGAAATCATTAATACCATCTTCGGCAAACCCCCGCGCAGGGCCATCCATGCCTCGGGCAAGAAACTCCAGGCGAGTGAAATGATACTGCCCTTCATGATCTCGAGCATTGAGGGGAGAAATCGCAGCGCGAGGCCGAGCGTCTTGTCATCGTAGGACTCGATGCTCTCGGGCTGATATTTCAAAACTGCCTCGACGATACCGGGTACCGGATCGAGTGACTTCGTGAATACCACGATAAGCTTGTGATATTTCGGCTCGGGCATGAGCTTCAGGCGTGCTTCGGTTAACAGTCCGAGCGTGCCTTGAGAACCGGTGATGAGCTTTACGATATTGAACACGCTTTTTTCTTTATCCCACACGTCCCAAAGAAAATAGCCGGTTGAATTCTTGCTGACCTTCGGTCGCGCGGCCTGGATGGCGTCGTAGTTTTCTTCAATGAGTTTGTGGAGCTTGCGATAGATTTCGCCCTCAAAACCTTGCTCTTCAAGTTTGTTCTTGAGGTCGTCGCCCGAGAGCGGCCGGAGCTCGTGCTCTTCTCCATCGGAGAGCACGAGCTTCACACGATCCACCCATTCTTTGGTTTGGCCATACTCGAGCGTCTTCTCGCCACCGGAGTTGTTGTTCACGATGCCGCCGATCGCACACAGGTCTTTTGATGCGGGATACGGTGGATAAAGCAAATATTTCTTCTGTATTTCCTTCTCGAAGTCGCGGAAGTACACACCGGGCTCAACAACGGCGTAGCCGTTGTTGCCCTGAGCCGCGTCGAAGGGCGACACTATTTCCCTGATGTGATTGAAATATTTGGTAAACGAAACCGAGATAGAATCGGTAAGCGGCCCGCCGGACATGTCCGTGCCCGCTGACCGGCCCGTGAGCGATACACTTTCTCCATTCTCTTTTCTGCTTTTCACAAACCGGACGAGCGCCTTTACGTCCTCAACATCTTTCGGGAACACAACGACCTGCGGCTTCACCCGGAAGATGGAGTAGTCGTGGCTATACTCCTTAATCGTTGCATCATCCGAAAGGACGTCGCCATGCAAGATTTTTTTTAAATCTTCGATAATCATCCTCGGTAGTTTTTATTCGCATTATTTACCGCCATTCGCATTATTCGCGCCTTCGCTAAAGCTCCTGCGGGCAGGCGCGATTACTCCTTATATTCGAAGCCGTTTATACACCTCATCTTCGACTGTTTGTCGATCCGCGCCGTACTTCACGCGAGAGTATTCTTTGAGCTTTTCGACAAGCTCGGGAGCACCCTTCGTATGCGACTCGCGGCCGATGACAATATTGAACGGCTTCGAGGTCTGGCCGTTGATCAAGATCTTTGCGAAGGCGTTGAAGTTATCGATGTTGACCAAGTCATTTTCATCGAAGACGGGCTCGAACTGCTTCACCAGGAACTCGGCGTCCTGCACGCCCACGCGGAGGACGATTTGCGAGCCGACGTTGCCGAAGACCGCGTCTCGGATCTTCTCGGTCAACTGCGCGATAAATTGATGCGCCATCGTAAGCGACAAACTGTACTTGCGCGCTTCCGAAAGAATGGTTGCGATGGAGTCCGTCGTAAAGTTTTGGAACTCGTCGATGTAGAGATTGAATTCGCGCCGCGCGTTCCTCTCGGCGATGTCGGTTCGCGAGAGCGCGGCCATCAATATCTTGCCCGTAAACACCATCCCGAGGAGTGCGGCGTTGATATCGCCGATGCGGCCCTTCGAAAGATTGATGAGAATGATCTTCCCCTCATCCATCGCTTCGCGAAAATTGAAGGCGGACTTTGCCTGGCCGATGATGGGGCGCATGAAGTCGTTCGCGATGAAGTTGTTGAACTTGGAGGTGATGTATGGCGTCATGTTCGCGAGCGACGCCTCGCCGCCGGCTTTTGCGGCTTCTTTTGTCCAGAAATCCACGACGACAGGATTCCGAATACGTTCGAGTTTGCGCATGCGGAACTGCGTGTCGGTGAAGACGCGCGGCACTTCTATTAAGGTTGCCGGCTCGTTCGGCATATCTTCCATCAGCAACAAGAGGGCGTTGCGCATATACTGTTCAAACATCGGGCCCATGGACTCCGGCGGGAAAAGTTTATTGAAGATGCTTTGCATCTCGTTCACAATGAACGTCTTTTCTTCCGGCCGGTCGTAGTTATAGTCGAGCATGTTGAGGCCCAGGGGACGCGCCATGTCTCCAGGATCGAAGATGATGAGGTCGTCCAGGCGGTCCTTGGGAATATGAGTAAGCGCGGACTCCACGAGTTCGCCGTGAGGATCGATGACCGCCATGCCTTTGCCGCGCTTCAGGTCCGAGAGGATCATGTTCCCGATGAGCGTTGACTTACCCGTGCCCGTTTGGCCGACGATGTAGACGTGTCTCTGCCGATCAGCGTCCGCGATATAGACCGGTTTCAGCTGGCCGCGGAAAGAACTCTGTCCGATCGTCGTTCCCTCTTTCGCGAGGTTTGGCGGGGGGTCGGCCTCCTTCGACTTCAAATACTTCACCCGCGGCGTTTCGGTCGTTGAGATCGGCAGATGGAAGAAGCTCGCGATCTCTTCAGTATTCAACGTCATCACATGGCTCGTAGAAAAATTCCGGAAACTAAAGTCGTAGACGATGCCTTTCGGATTTCGCGCTTTTACGATCCTAAACTCGTTCCGTCGAGGTGCGCCGAACTGGTTGAAACCGGCCGCGAGGCCTTCCAAAATATCATTTGCCTGAAATGGTGTTGCCGCCGAGGCAAGGAGCCGCACATTTACCAAAAAGAGCGGTTTTGCGATCTTTGCCTCGAGCGCTTTTACCGCATCATCATCCGTCACCCGTTCGGATTTTTCCTTCGCCTGTTCTTCTTTCGTTCCCGGATTCAGGGCCTTCTCTATGTCCTTAAACTCAATGTTCAACCCCCCACCCAGAACCTTTTTGAACGGCTCTCCCTTTTTGAGCGACTCGATGTACTTATAAACCGTTTTTTTTGCCTCCATGGCGGGCTGTACTGCTATTTGCATTGCTGCGCCCTCGCCGATCTCGCTGATCTTCGCAAAGGCGCCAACGATCGAACTCATCGTGTCAGCGCCGATCTCGGTATAAGTCCTGATTGGGAGTGCGAAATTCTCCTTTTGGGCAACGTATGCCGCGGCAGTTACGCCCGCCGGATTGAATATGTTGAAGTCATCGCCTACCGGCTCGACGGATGCACCGCTCCACAACCCTTGGATCTGTTTCATCGCCACCTCGCTCATTGCGCGCGGCACCGCTATGAAAAAATGTATTTCTTCGCCAACGTGCGGCACAACTACCTCAAGCGTGAAGGGTGATTTGAGCGACGAAAGGTTCGCGAGCAGCTGTTCGGTGGTGTTGATCTCGGATTTGAAGTCCTTATTCTCGCCAGGAGTTTGGCGGGGAACCTTGATCAGGTAGAGCGATTGTCCAAAAGAATGCATGAGGCCACGCTTGCGCACAAAGCGGATGAGGTAGTAAAGGCCCGCGGCAAGCGCGAGACCGACGATGGTGCCAAGAAAGAGCTGGAAGAGCATAATCAATGAATTTTCAATTTACAGTTTTCAATTTTCAAAAAAGGACTAATGTTTCAACGCTTGAAAATTGTTTTATTGAAAATTATTTGTAAATTGTAAATTAAAAATTGAAAATTAGCTCCGCTTTCATTCCACGATTCCTCTCTTCTTGAGTTCCGGATAGAGTTTTCCCGCGAGTGCGTCGTGGAACGCATCGAGGACAAATGCGCTCGATTTCGACGCTTCGGCGTTCGCCTTCATGATTCCAACGTTAAAAGCCATTTCGAGGAGGTGTTCGATCTCAA
>CAZWBU010000007.1:0-10393 GCA_964632585.1 uncultured Candidatus Saccharibacteria bacterium
GAGCCATAACGCCGGGACTTGACTCCGCAACCGAAGAAGAAATTCGCGGGGAACTTAAAAAAGCCGGCCTTCCCGAGGACGGCAAGGTGAAGCTCTTTGATGGACGCACCGGAAGTGCTTTTGATCGCCCGGTGACCGTTGGGGAAATTTACATGCTGAAGTTGAACCACTTGGTTGAAGACAAGGTGCACATGCGATCGATTGGTCCGTATTCTTTGATCACCCAGCAGCCCTTGGGCGGCAAGGCGCAGTTCGGCGGCCAGCGTTTCGGAGAAATGGAGGTCTGGGCGCTCGAGGGGTATGGTGCATCGCACACGCTTCAAGAAATGCTTACCATTAAATCCGACGACGTGCTCGGCCGATCTTCCGCCTACGAGTCAATCATCCGCGGCGAACCGATCAAGGGGCCGAACATTCCTGCGTCCTTCAATGTGCTCGTGAACGAACTGAAGGCCCTGAGTTTGAACGTAGATCCGATCTACGCCGACCCGAACGCGCACAAGGAGGACTTCGATGCATTGAAGATCTCGGTTGCATCTCCCGAAGAAATCATGAAATGGTCCTTCGGCGAAGTGCTGAAACCGGAGACCATCAACTACCGCACCCAGCGACCGGAAAAAGACGGACTTTTTTCGGCGCGCATCTTCGGCCCGGTTAAGGACTACGAGTGCGACTGCGGCAAGTATCGGCGTATTCGCTACAAGGGCGTCATCTGCGACAAGTGCGGCGTCGAGGTGACGCGCGCGGTCGTCCGCCGCGAACGCATGGGCCACATCCAGCTCGCGGCCCCCGTCTCGCACATCTGGTTCTTCAAAAGCGTCCCCTCGCGTTTATCACTTCTCTTGTACGTCTCTTCACAGAAACTCGAGCGCGTCATCTATTATGTGGACTACATCGTGACCGAAGTGAATGAACATGGTCGTGACCAGGCCCTTCAGGAACTCGACCGAGAACTTAAGTCAAAACTGAAGATCGTGGGTGAAAAAGATAAGAAGGTGAAGAAAGAGCTCTCGACGGGCGCAGCCGATGTGAAGGAGTTTTTAGAAAACCTCCACCCGGGGCAAGTGCTATCCGAAACCGAATACTTTAACTTAGCGCGGCGCTTTGGGAGCGTCTTTAAAGCCGGTACGGGAGCGGAGGCCATCCGCGAGATCCTGGAGAAGATGGACCTGCGCAAGGAGGTGCAGAAGATCGAAAAGGAATTGGAATCGGTGAAGGACCCAACGAGCGAATCAAAGCTCCTGCGACGTTTGAAGATGATGCGCTCCATGATCCGCAACAACGCTCGTCCAGAGTGGCTCATCTTGACTGTCCTTCCAGTTCTCCCACCGGATCTCCGTCCGATGGTTGCCCTCGACGGCGGGCGCTATGCGACTTCCGACCTGAACGACCTCTATCGCCGTGTCATCAACCGCAACAATCGTTTGAAGAAACTCTTGGAGATCAAGGCACCCGAGGTCATTATCAAAAACGAAAAGCGAATGTTACAAGAGGCCGTCGATGCCTTGATCGATAACTCGGCACGCTTCGGCGCGCAGCAGCTCTCGGCACAGCGGCGCCCGCTCCGCTCGCTTGCCGATATGCTCAAAGGCAAGCAAGGTCGCTTCCGGCAGAACCTGCTCGGAAAGCGCGTCGACTACTCGGGCCGCTCCGTCATCGTCGTTGGACCGAAACTCAAGATTGACGAGTGCGGTCTACCGAAGAAGATGGCGCTCGAACTCTTCCGGCCGTTCGTGATCGGCGAGATGATCCGCCGCGGTTTGGCGCACAATATCAAGATGGCGAACCGCCTCATCGAACAATCGGGAGACGAGATCTGGGCGATCCTCGAAGAGGTCATCAAAGACAAGCGCGTGCTCTTGAACCGCGCGCCGACGCTCCACCGGCTTTCGATTCAGTCGTTCCGACCGGTCTTGATCGAAGGTCTGGCCATTCAGATCCCCCCGCTCGTCTGTGCGGCATTTAATGCCGACTTCGATGGTGACCAGATGGCCGTCCACCTCCCGCTCTCCGACGAGGCCCAAAGGGAAGCACGCGAGATCATGTCTGCCGCGCGAAATCTCTTGAAACCCGCAACGGGAGACCTAATCACCGCGCCGACGCAGGACTTCGTTCTTGGCATCTACTATCTCACCCAGAGCTACCCCGATGTCCGGGGAACCGGGAAGGCGTTCGTGGACGGAACCGAAGCGCTCATGGCGTATCAGAATGATGTCATCTCGTTGCACGCCCTCGTTCGCATCGGCACGACCCTGACGACCGTCGGACGCTTCATCTTTAATGAGGCCCTCGGCAGCGGAGACAATTATGTAAACGATGCGATGAACAAGAAGCGCCTCTCGAAAATTGTTGAGCATATTGTCGAGACGCGCGACTTTGAAGAGGCGGGCGACATCATCAACCGTCTGAAGCTCTTGGGGTTTGAAATGGCGACACAGTCGGGCATCACGTGGGCCATCGCCGACCTCATTATTCCTAAAGAAAAAACCGCCATTATGGAGCAGGCCGAAAAAGATGTTGCGATCATCACCGCGCAGTTTGGTGAAGGGCTCCTTACCGACGCCGAGCGGCGCGCGCGCATCATCAACGTTTGGGAGCGCGCCAAAACCGATGTCTCGAAACACGTCACGGTCGCTCTGCCCAAGGAGAACTCGCTCTACCAGATCATCGACTCCGGCTCGCGCGGTTCGTGGGCCCAACCGATCCAGATGATGGGTATGAAGGGATTAGTCCAGAATCCGAAGGGCGAGTCGATCGAATTGCCGATCAAATCATCGTTTAAAGAAGGACTCTCGGTCTTGGAATATTTCATCTCAACACACGGCGCCCGCAAGGGAACAACCGACACGGCCCTCAAGACCGCGCAAGCAGGATATCTCACTCGTCGTCTTGTTGACGTTGCACAAGACCTCGCGATCCGCGAAGAGGACTGTCGTACGAAGGAAGGAATCGAGATCACTCGCGCCGACAACAAAGAAGTCGGGCAAACCTTCGCGAGCCGCGTATTTTCTCGCACGGCGCACGACGACATCAAGATCGATCGGAAAACAGTGGTGAAGGCGGGCGAGGTCATCACCAAGGCCGCAGCCGAGATCATTGACAAATCAAACCTCGAAGTCCTCAAGGTGCGTTCTCCGCTCATCTGTAAATCGCTCTATGGCATCTGCCAAACCTGCTATGGGTACGACTTGGGTAACAATCAGCTCGTCGCGCTCGGCACGGCGGTTGGCGTCTTGGCGGCCCAGTCGATCGGCGAACCGGGCACACAGCTTACCATGCGCACTTTTCACACCGGCGGTGTGGCAGGCCTCGATATCACGCACGGTCTGCCGCGCGTCGAGGAGCTCTTTGAATTACGCCCGCCGAAAGGGAAAGCGATACTTGCGACCGTTGATGGCGTCGTGACGAACATTGAAGAGCGTGGGAACTCAAAGATCATGACTCTTTCGATCGTGGGCTCCAAGGGTCCGAAGGCGAAGAAAGGCAAGGCCGCACAGAAAACGATCGAATACATGGTGCCTCGTTCGGCGCTCCTTTACGTGAAGATCGGCGATAAGGTTCAGCTGGGAGACCAACTCTCAGAAGGCCACGTGGACCTCAAGGAATTCTTCGAATTCAAGGGACCGCTCGAGCTCGCGCGCCACATCGCGAACGAAGTGCAAAAAATTTACATGGCGGAAGGCGCTTCAATCAACAATAAGCACATCGAGGTTATCGTGCGCCAGATGTTCTCACGCGTAAAAATTAAGGACGCCGGTGATGCGCGAGATCTCGTGATGGGGGAGATCATCGAAAAGTCCAAGTTCCTCGAAGTAAATCGCGCGCTCAAAAAAGAGGGCAAGCAACTCGCCAAGGCCCAGCAGATGCTTTTGGGTATTACCCGCGTCGCACTCTCGACCGAGAGCTTCCTCTCCGCGGCCTCCTTCCAGGACACGGCCCGAGTCCTCGTGAAGGCGGCGATTGAGGGCCGGATCGATCCTCTCCGCGGTCTCAAAGAGAACGTCATTATCGGGCGTCTCATCAATCGGAGCACTCGCCCGAGCGGCGAACCAGAAGAGGGATCGGGCATTTTACCAAGCACGGCAGGTGAAATTCAGCCGGCAAATGCGGTTCGTGAAACCGAGGCCGAACCCGTTGACGCCGAGGCCTAACTTGAGCTAGGGTTCTAAATATGGAAGAGAGGGATGACCATCTCAAGAACTACGAAATTGCCTTTCTCGCCAAAGATGAGAAGGGTGCCGAAGGTGTTTTGAGCACCTTGAAGGGCCGCGGAGCAGAAATCCTTCTCGAGGGACCCGTCGAAAAGATCACTCTTGCGTATAAGATCAAACGGGAAATGTCAGCGTATTTTGGCTACATGCACTTCCGGATGCCGAAAGCCGATGTTGCGGTAATCCGCAAAGACCTTGCCACGCACCCCTTTATCCTCCGGTCACTCATCGTAACGCCGCCGTTTGAGAAGCAAAAGCCGTTGTGGGAGGGTCGCCCCCGCGCAAAATTCGCCGCCCCACCGGTTGCCGCACCGCAGATCACGCCCGAATCTCCCCAGTCATCACTTCCGCTCTCGAACGAAGCGCTCGAGAAAAAAATCGAAGAAATCCTTAAGTAATCCCGAATGTACAAATTGATCGAATTACTAATACAATGTGATTCACAGCACGGAGCGGGAAGCGGAAATACCCACATTCGTAATTCGCGTGAATTCGTATATTCGGGAACACTCCCATGAATGTCAACACCGTAATCATCGTCGGCCGTGTAACTGCAGACCCGCAGTTGCGGACGACGCCAAATGGCCAGCCCGTCTCGAGTTTTTCGATTGCCACCAATCGTCAGTGGAAAGATAAAAATGGCGCGAAACAAGAAGAGGTGGAGTTTCACAACGTCGTCGTGTGGGGAAAGCAGGCCGAGATCGCCGCGCAGTATCTCAAGAAGGGAGCGTTGGTCTTCATCGAAGGGCGCCTCAAGACCCGTTCATGGGTTGACAAACAGAATGTGAATCATAAAACAACCGAGATCATCTGCGAGCGACTTCAACTTGGCCCGCGGGCAATGGGGACTGGCTCTCCGACTTCTTCGGCAGCCACTCCGCAGGCGAGTGCAGGCAAGAAATCAGACGGTGAGGCGCCCCAACTCCCCCCGATCGAAGAAATCCCAACTGTCGATATCGAGGATGACATTAAGATGGATGACCTACCATTCTAAACATAGGGTATAGCGAATAGGGTATAGGGTATAGCAGAGGCAATCGCCTTGACACCCTAAACCCTAAACCCTAAACCCTAAACCCTAAACATGACCCAGTGTTTCTTCTGTTCACAAAATCTGAAGACGATCGACTACAAGGAAATTCCCTTGTTAAAGAGATTCGTCTCAAGCCAAGCCAAGATCATCGATCCGCGCCACACCGGCGTCTGCGCCAAGCATCAGCGGAAGCTCGCGGAAGCCATCAAGCGTGCTCGGTATTTGGCACTTCTGCCGTTCGTCCGCCGGTAATGAGCTTTTAGTAATCACTCCCCGCCCTCGCTCGAAGCTACGGACGGGCAGGCGTGATAATGAAAACCCGAAGGGCGACTAACAGCCCTGCCTGCCGGCAGGCAGGTAAAACCTAAAAACTAAAAACCAGTGATAGAACATTTCGATCAGGTCTTGTTTCAATCGATTTTCGGTCTGGGCCATCGTTGGGAATGGCTCGATAACGTGATGGTCGTAAGCGCGCGGCATCTGCCCTATTTTCTGGTTCTCGGGCTCATTTTCGCTCTCGTCCAAATCTCTCCGTGGCGGCGGCGGCTGTTTTACACCATTGGACTGGCGCTCACGATGCTCCTTTCGCGCGGCATCATCACAGAAACAATTCACTTCTTCTATCATCGCCCGCGGCCGTTTGTGGCCCTCGGTTTTGAGCCGCTCATATCGCAGGACTCCGGTGGATCATTTCCGTCGGGCCATGCCGCATTATTCTTCGCACTCGCGATGGGTCTGTGGTACATGAACCGGCGTTGGGGGGTCACCTATCTCATTCTCGCACTCCTCAATGGCTTTGCACGGATATTTGTGGGTGTCCACTACCCGCTCGACGTTCTCGGGGGTGCCTTGATCGGCATTGGTTCCGCATACATCGTTCACTTACTCCTCCGGTCGTACGAGGTTGCCCATGAAGGAGAGGGAACGCTCCATGAAAGCCCAGAAGACGTGGAAAGTGAGGAAAACGAACGCCCGACGGCGATATTGACGTAGATTCTCCTCGGGTGTTATATAATAACAACTACACTCCATGAGTCAGGATTCCCTCGAAAGAGGACGCGCTCTCGGGAGAGAGATCGAAGAAGATACTCTCCGGGGAGCTACCGAACTTAAAGATATCGCGAGCGAGGCGATTGACAAGGAGATTGGGCCTGATCGAGCGAGACGCGCACCGATAAACGATAAAACTCAAACCTATCACTTCGAGAACGATCCGTCATTGAACTATACGAAGGGTGGAAATAAGGTCTTGTTGCGGGAAGAGATTCGGCCGGGTCATGAAAAACCTCTGCCGTGGACGGTGATGGGTCCCAACCTCGATAAGGGCACAGTTATCTTAGAACGAGACGGAGTGACAAAAGAAATACTGAATTCTGATAAGTATCTGTGGAAAGAGGAGAAATAAAAGAAAGATCAGTAATCGAAACCAAAAATCGCCCAATTATATGCCGAGAGAAGCAATGCCGGCGTTCGAACCAAGGCGCCATGAAAAAGGAGAAAGTGCCAAAGCAGAGACACAAAAAGAGCGAGAACATGACTGTGTTCATGGTCACGGCAAAATGATGGAGATAGAAAACGAAGGGCAAGTTTGGTATGCCTGTGGTCAGTGTCCATACCAAGAGACCCTCGAAGGAAATCCACGAACCCCGGTTCAATAAATGTTTTATTTGAGGTATCCAAAAAACCCGTTTAAGCGGGTTTTTAGTTGTGGTGATACTTAGCGGTTTTTCTCGGCGCGGCTCAACTCCTTGCTTTTTGCCATTTGCTTGCCCTGAGTTTATCGAAGGGGCGATTTGCCGCCTTGTGCCGAAGGTGGGATTTGAACCCACAAGGGCTTGCGCCCATAGCATTTTGAGTGCTACGTGTTTGCCTGGTTTCACCACTTCGGCTCTCTGCGTTTGATTATGCTTGAAAAGTAACATAAAATCAATCTAATCCCCCAATAAAATCAACAAGAAATGGCACGGATAATCGCGCTCTACAACGCAAAAGGAGGCGTCGGAAAAACGACGACGGCGGTCAATCTCTCCGCCTATCTCGCGACGCTCGGCCGGCGATCGCTCCTCGTTGATTTTGATCCCCAGGCGAATGCGAGCTCGGCCTTGGGAGTCAGCCCACGCGCGATCAGTAAAAGCATTTATCACGGCATTCTGGGATCCGCCTCACACGCGGAACTGGTGTACCAGTCGGAGCTCCACAATCTGCATCTCATTCCCGCCGCGCCGCACCTCGCTGGCGCACTCGTTGAGTTAGTGAACATTCCCGAGCGAGAATATTTTCTTCGAAAGTTCCTGACACCGATTCGCCACCAGTACGACTACGTCTTCATCGATCTCCCGCCAAGTTTGAGCTTACTCTCCGTGAATGGCCTTCTCGCAAGCGACGAAGTTATTATTCCCGTCCAGGCGGAGTACTACAGTTTGGAAGGCCTCGGGCAACTCCTTGAGTCGGTAGATCTCATCCGAACGAATCTCAACCACCACATTCGCATTGCAGGAGCACTCCTTACCATGTATGACAAGCGCGAGCGGCTGGATCGCGAGGTTGCGAAAAATCTCCGACAGAACTTCCCGCATAAGGTATTTGACGTCGAAATTCCTCGGAACGTCGCTCTTGCGGAGGCCCCAAGTTTTTCAAAACCCGTTGTTCTCTATCGGCCCGACTCCGCGGGAGCGAATGCCTACGAACGATTAGCGCAAGAACTTATCGCCGATGAGCAGTCCGCGTCAAAAACTCCAAGCGGCGCATTCCAGACAGAGTTCGGTAATTTTAATCTCGCGCTTGAAGCATAAATTCCACCACCATCATAATGGCCAACAACGAACCAGTTTTAGGAAATGCTGCCAATGACAACAGTGAACCCTCGTCTCGCTCCAGCTCCGGCGAAGCGGGCCGCCTCGGGCGGGGACTTGAGTCACTGATTCCCCCGAATCATTCTGCGAGCAACACCCCAGTTCAACATTCGGGACAAGTAGGGCAAGCTGAAGCGCATCCGGCAAGCGATGTCTCGGGTGCGTCCCATGCCACTTCGACAAGCTCAGGGCAAGCCGCCTCTCAAACTCCGATGCACCAGGAACCGGCGGAGACGAATCATGATGAGCCGGCGCGCCTTGCAATAGACAACGCTCCGCGAGAATTGTCCCGGCCGTCCGCCACACCGACCGCGCACGATGCCCTCCCCGGAGTTTCAGCAGAACAGATGGCGGCACCGCAAAGAAGTACGCCGATGCGGTGTTTCATATTGAAACCGATAAGATCGTCCCGAACCCGGACCAGCCGCGCCGGAACTTCGATACAGAATCATTAAAAGAACTCGCCGCCTCCATTCGAGAATTTGGACTTCTCCAACCGCTCGTTGTTACGAAAGTCGAGCGCGACGTACCAACAGGAACTGAGATAGAATATCAACTCATTTCGGGAGAGCGGCGGCTTATGGCCGCAAAGATGCTCGGCCTCCCACGCGTGCCCGCGGTTATTCGAAACTTGACCTACAACCGCGAGGGCTTGGAGCTTGCCGTCATAGAAAACATTCAGCGCGAGAACTTGAACCCCATCGAGCTCGCGCGCGCCTACGCGCGTCTCCAGGATGAGTTCCGCCTCACTCAACGGGAAGTAGCCTCGCGCTTAGGGAAGAGCCGTGAAACGGTGGCGAACACCGTGCGCCTCCTCGATCTACCGGCGAATATCCAGGAAGCAATTCAGGAAAATCAAATCAGCGAAAGCCATGGGCGGCTTCTGCTTACGATCGACGACATCGGTCTTCAACAAAAACTTTTCCGCGACCTGCTCGAGAACCGCATGACGACGCGCGAACTCCAGTCGCGTGCCCGTGCCGGCCAGCCGAAGAAAAAAAATCGAGGAGGGGAAGAGTCACCACCTGGCGAGGGCTTATCGCCCGAGTTGCGCTTCTTACAAGAAAAACTTTCTTCAGACCTCGGCGCTCCGGTTTCGATTCACCAGAGTGGGAGTTCGGGCCGCATTACCATCAATTTTTATTCGAACGAAGAGCTCCAGCACATCCTGGATAAATTGGGTAGTGAAGGACCGGGCGCATGACCGCGTGGTTGGCCCAGTGATCTTGAACGCTTTTTAGTGAGCACTCATTTGATTAGATCTCACCAGTTTATGACTGTCGTTCTCAACTATTTAAACTGTACAGTACGTTACTATCATTATACTTAAATTTGATTATAATGATAGTAAGAACATATTCGCAATTATCATTCAGTATCTAAGATAAAAGATATAAAAAATGACGAGGCCTCCCGTGCGACGATGCGTGCGCGGGAGGCCCTTGGGTTAAGGAAAGGAAGTATGGGGTTAGTTGCCCCGCAGTCGAACCTGGAAGCGGACGAACGGACCTCTCGTCGAGAGGTCCTCGACGACGTTCTCGATAGACCCCCGCTCCGCGATGTGGTGCAGGGTGCAAAGCGACGGATGGTCGCCGGGGTAGTGGTCGTAGAGCGATTTGATACTTGCGCCCGTCCGGAGGGCTATGGACACGTCACGAAGGCCGGGATGAGCCTCGACCGATTCGTAGGCCGGGTCGTCGACCCGTAACTCTCCGCGCATGACTCCGTAGACGCCATCTTTTGGCGATACCGTGAGGTTCATGCCTTCACTTCTCCTTAGTTGAGGCGCCCCTGGGGCGCAACCTCGTACGAGTGTAGACGTATTGTGGGCAAGTGTCAAAACTAATTTATGCAATCAACTGATAACTCACCTCTCGCACGCCGGGGATTTTTTTGATCTTCAAAATGAGCTTCTCGATCTTACTCTTGTCTGATGTACCTACCTCGATCTTATCAATAGGGAACTTGCCGCCGTGGGGGTTGAAGGCGCGGAAGCTCACGATATTCACGTGGCTCCGCGAAATGACGGTCGAAAGGTCTTTAATGAGCCCCACGCGATCTTTGACAACAACGCGGAGTTCGGCCTTCGTCAGTTGCCTCCGGTCGTAAAGTGTCGATGCTTTTTTGCGGAGTGCGGTTTTGATGTGATCGCGTGCCAAGGATGTTTTGACGAACTTCAACCAGTCCTCCGAGGGACGCTTGTTCTTCTGAACAAGAATTTCGACGAGGTCGCCGGAATGAAGCTCGTGATCAAGCGGCACGAGCCGATCGTCATGGACTTCGGCCTGGCGCGCCGC
>CAZWBU010000007.1:10403-24402 GCA_964632585.1 uncultured Candidatus Saccharibacteria bacterium
CGATCGTTCACCTTTGCGCCGACGGCGCCGCCGCCGACCTCCGAGTGAACCTGATACGCAAAATCAACGGGGGTCGCACCGGCAGGCAGATCTATCACATCGCCGTGCGGCGTGATGGCAAAGACACGATCCTTAAAGAACTCCACCTTCATGGCGCGCAAGAAATCTTCCGAATCCATCTCGGTATCACGATGCTTCTCTTGCCAATTCTTGATCTCTATGGCCCACTCAATTGCCTCCGCTATCTTGTCGTGCCGCTCCGCCTGCGGCCCTTTCCCGCGCTCCTTGTAGAGCCAGTGAGCGGCAATACCGTACTCGTTCTCTTCGTGCATCTCTTTGGTACGAAGCTGGATCTCGGCGTGCTTGCCGTCGGGCCCGATGATTGTCGTATGAAGCGAGCGGTAGTTATTTTCCTTCGGCATCGCGATGTAGTCCTTAATCCGGCCAGGCAGTGGCGGCCATACTTGGTGGATAGCGCCTAAGACCGCATAGCAATCCTCCACGCTCGGCAAAATAACGCGCAGCGCGACGAGATCGTAGATCTTATGAATATCCATGTCGTATCGGAGGAGTTTTTTATACAAGCTGTAGTAACGCTTGGCGCGCAGGTCGATGGCGAGAGGTTGAACACCCATCTTTTTGAGCATATCCTCAAGCGGCGGACGTAGCTGCGTCTCGAGATAGTTTCGCCGAACCTCGTACTCATCCGCGACGTTACTCCGGAGCCACCGCTCCTCGGTGGGGTGGAGATAGGGGAAAGCGATGTCTTGCAGTTCGCCGGAGACCTCGTGCATGCCGAGACGGTGAGCGATGGGCGCATAAATTTCGGTGGTCTCGAGCGCGATGCGTTTCTGTTTTGCAGGGAGCAAAGCACCAAGCGTTTTCATATTGTGCAATCGGTCGGCGAGCTTGACGAACACCACGCGCAGATCTTGCGAGAGCGCAAGGATCATCTTCCGTAGGTTTTCCACTTTTCCCTCCGCGCCGCGGTACTTGACGCGTGAGAGCTTAGTGACGCCATCGACAAGGAATGCGATTTCTTCGCCGAAGTTTTTGACGATCTCCTCGCGCGTCGTCTGTGTGTCCTCGGCAACATCGTGCAACAGTCCCGCTGCGATCGAACCTTCGTCGAGCCGCCAGTTGGCGAGTGTTTCAGCAACCGCAAGCGGATGATTAAAAAACTGCTCGCCGGATTTGCGCTTTTGCCCCGCGTGTGCCTTTTGCGCGAAGGTGAAAGCGCGCCCGATGAGGGACTGCGGTTCTTTTTGAGCGGTTTCTTTGACGCCTCGACTTTGCTCGACGTAAACGGTCATACCTGAAGTGTCAGGTTTCAGGTATGTGGTGTCAAGATATAAAACTTTTAGGTCCAGTCAAGCTATTCGCCCTTCGCTATTTGCTTGCCCTGAGTTTGTCGAATGGGCCCTTCGCTGTCCTCCTCGGCTTCGGCGGGCCGCCATCCTCTCGGTTGGCGAGCCTCGCTTTGGGCGGATTTGCCCTCCAATGTTCAAGGGCGGCCTGAAGCTCTTGTTCACTTTCGGGTTTCTTGCTCATCACGAATGTGCAGTCGGGATAGCGCGTGCAGGCATAGAACGACTGGCCCCGACCGCGTGATTTCTTGAGGACGATGTCGCCAAGGTGACAGTTGAGGCATTTGAACCCGGTCTTGTCCCAGATTTTGGAAATACCCTTGCATTGCGGGTAATCGCTGCAGCCGAGGAAAAAACCGAATCGTCCGCGCTTCACCTGCATCGGTTTCCCACAGATGGGACAGCGCTCGTCGCGGGTCTTTTCTTCAAGTTCTTTAATCTTCGCCGCCTCCTCGGGCATCGGAAGCGTTACCTTCGAGCCCTCTTCGGGACAGGCGAGAAACTTTCCCATGCGGCCGAACTTGATAAGCATCGGTTTCCCACAGTGTGGGCAGGGGGTTTCCGAAAACTCGATCTGTTTCTCGACTTCCTTTTCTTTTTCGTTGAGGTGTTTCTTGAACGGCTCATAGAATTCGCGGGTCACCTCGATCCAGGGCAATTCTCCTTCGGCGATCTTGTCGAACTCTTCTTCAATGTGCGAGGTGAAGTTCACGTCCACGATTTCGGGAAAGTGTTCGACGAGCATGTCGTTCACCAAAAAGCCGATCTCGGTCGGACGGTATTTCTTTTCGATCTTTTCCACATACTCCCGTTCCTGGATCGTGGCAAGCGTCGGAGCGTACGTTGACGGACGGCCAATGCCAGCGGCCTCCAGGGTTTTGATGAGGGTCGCATCGGTAAAGCGCGGCGGCGGGGTCGTGAAGTGCTGCGCAGGTTCTATGTGTTTCACGGCGACCGCATCTCCGATCGCGAGCTTTGGCAATGTGCCTTCGGTTACGTCTCCATTTTCTCCACCGTCTTCATCACGCCCTTCGGTGTACACCTTGAAGAAGCCGTCGAAGAGAATGACCTGTCCCGTGGAACGAAACGTGTGGTTCTTCGGAGAGTCGGCGGTAATGTCGATTGAAGTTTGCTCAATCGTTGCGGGCTGCATCTGGCAAGCAATAGTACGTTTCCAGATGAGATCGTAAAGGCGGTGTTGGCCGCGGTCGGTGAGGAACCCATCGGAGGGTCGCTGGCCCAGGTCAGTTGGGCGAATGGCTTCGTGTGCCTCCTGAGCGCCCTTGCTCGTGTTCGAAAACGTTCGTACCGCGTCCAGTTGATACTCCGAGCCGAACTGCTCGCCGATAATATGCCTCGCTTGCGCAAGCGCGGATGCGGCAAGGTTCAAGCTGTCGGTGCGCATATAGGTGATGTGGCCGTTTTCATAGAGCCGCTGAGCGATGACCATCGTTTGCTTCGCCGAGAAGCCGAACTTGCGCGCCGCTTCTTGCTGAAGAGTTGAGGTCGTAAAGGGAGGAGGAGGATTACGGCGGATCTCTTTGGTGGTCACATTACTCGCCGCATAACTTCTGCCATCAAGTTCGCGGGTGATCCGCTCGGCATCTTCTCGGGTGCGAATTTCCATTTTGTCGAGCGTTTTGCCATCGACGGAGGTGAGGCGTCCCGGAAACACCGCTCTACCCTTCTTGAAAAGCGCTTCGATGCTCCAATATTCTTCTTGTTTGAAGGCATTGATCTCGCGCTCGCGCTCGACGATAAGCCGCACCGCGACGCTCTGTACGCGTCCGGCCGAAAGGCCGTAGCGGATCTTGCGCCACAAGAAAGGCGAAAGTTCATAGCCGACCAGGCGATCAAGCACGCGGCGCGCCTGCTGGGCGTTCACGAGATTCATATCAATTTTCCGCGGGTGTTCAAGCGCCTCCTCGATCGCCGACTTTGTGATCTCATGGAAAACGATGCGAGAGTACGGCTTCGGGCTCGTGGCTGCGGCCGCCTCACTTTCTCCGCTCCCCGCCTGGCGCACCTTGCCCTTCGCCTTTTGCTTTGTGCCGTCAAGCCCCAATGCCTGTACTAAATGCCAAGAGATAGCTTCACCTTCGCGGTCTTCGTCGGTTGCAAGAATGATCTCGCTCGCGGATTGGGACTCCTTGGCGAGCATCGCGATTGTCTCCTTTGCTTTCGCGGGAATGGTGTACGTGGGCGTAAAGTTGTGCAAGACGTCAATGCCGATCTTGCTTTTCGGGAGGTCGCGAACATGGCCCATGCTCGCGTAGACCGAATATCCGGAGCCCAAGAATTTGCTTATCGTCTTAGCTTTGGTAGGACTTTCTACAATGACTAATTTCATCCCGTTAGAGGTAGGAAGCGCCTACGCTTCCGTTGATATACAGTAGGACTTTTGGTTGACGCAGGAACATAAATGGGAGATTGGACTATACTAATAGTTGGATTACCTCTAACGGGATTCATTCCGTATGTACGGTATAGCCGTTCGAGGTCTCGGTGACCAGATTTCTGATGATAAGAAAACCGATTGTCTGATTGACGACATGGGCTTCAAGATTAGTGTGTTCCGAGATTTTGTCAATTTCGAGCGGTGTAGAACTTTTTCGGAGAGCATCAAGAATACTTCGCTCTTCTTCATTTTCTGGCTCGATCGTCGGAGCGCTCGTTGTGTTTTTAGCAAGGCCAAAACTTTCGAGAATATCATCGGGTTTTGTAACAAGTTCGGCACCCGCGCGAATGAGCGCATGAGAGCCAATGAAGTTCGGGTGGGCGACCGGGCCGGGAACGACAAAAACCATTCGGTTCTGCTCGACTGCAAAGCGAGCGGTCGCGAGCGACCCCGACCGCTCCGGCGCTTCGATAACGAGGACGCCCTGCGCAAGACCGCTCACGATACGGTTTCGCTCGAGAAAGCGATAGGGCAAGGCAGGACTCCCTGGAGGATATTCGGAGAGAATCGTTCCGCCCGCTTCGAGAATATTCCGCGCCAGGTGTTCATTGAAACTCGGATAGATGAGATCGGGCCCGGTGGCAAGCACGGCGATTGTCGGATCGCCGCCCGCAAGCGCACCTTTATGCGCGGCGGCATCCGCGCCGAGAGCGAGTCCGCTTACGATACCGCAACCACCTTCAGCAAGCGCTCGAGCAAAGCGTTCGGTAAGTTCCTTCCCCGCTGGTGTTACCTTGCGCGTGCCAACGATCGCGAGAAGCGGTTTTTTCTCGGATGGTAACACTCCGCGAACATAGAGACCGTGAGGCGGGTGGGGAATCTCACGGAGGAGTGCAGGGTACTCAGGGTCATCCCGAAGGATGAGTCGAACGGGTTTCGCTTCGAGTTTAGTCCAAAGATCACGAATGTGAGAAGCGCGCGATTCGCCCGCTCCAATCGCCGCGGAGGCCGCACTCCACGATCCATGTGTCGTTCGCGCATGAGTAAGCTTCGCGTAGTTTGATTCGAAGTGAACCGCAAGCGCGTGGTAGGATCGATGCTCATTGAGCAAGGATGAGGAATCCATGGCTCCTAGTGTAACACATGATTGTGCCGGGGTTCTGGAGCGTATTTGGTACAATGGAACCATGGTGACCAACTCCAAAAAATATATGGTGGTGAGCATGGGCATCATCGTCGGAAGTTTTCTGGTTTTAGGAATCGCGGTAACGTGGTTGGGGAATAATGTAGCCGAACGGGCGAACACGATCTCCGGAAACCGCGCCCTCATCAAGCAACAGGCGCATATCTTGGAAACATTCGCCAGCTTGAAAAAGATCGAGACCGAGGTTGCGGTCTATAAGGAAAAGTTGCATGGCCTCGTGCCGACCAAGAATCAACTCATTGATTTTCCTCGATGGGTCACAACACTCGAGCATCTTCATGGAGTTATGGGCACCTTTTCGTTTCAAGGAGCGGGCACTGATCCAGCACCCGGAGAGATTGGCTCGAACGGATTTACGATATCGGTAACTGGCCGAGCGGAAAACATCGTCAATTTTTTTGAAGCCCTTGAAGTGAAATCACCAAAGTTCCTGTCCGCAATTGACAGCTTCGACGTCGCGCAGAGTGGAAGCGGGTATCAGGTCTCATCCCACGGAAGAGTATTTTTCCGATAATTAAAATAAATCCCCTCATGCAAGCATTTTCAAAAAGCCATCAGGATATAATACTTATCGCTTCGGCGGTGCTCCTCCTTGTATTAATAGTGGGGTTTTTCATTTGGGGATTGAGCGCTATGATCGGGGGTCTGAATCGTAGCCTCACCGCGACGAGCGATTCGAGCGAGCAAAGCAAGGCCGATCTTGCGGGCGCGCGGAAGATACTAGAAGGTCGGGGGCTCCTTCCCGAGAACACATCTCAAAAATGATTCTGCCGGGTGGGAAAACCTGGATTTTTCCAACATCTTCGGTATACTACGGAATGCCTTTTTGTCGTCCACCGAGTGCGCCCTTAGCTCAGCCCCGACGCCAAAGGGATCGGGGAGCCGACCGAAGCGTCGGCTTGGTAACTCGCCCAACCGGACGAAACCGGTCGTTCGGGTTATATAGAGCGTTTCGTTGATCCCCCACTCTTGTGCGTTGATGCGCGATTAGCTCAGTTTGCCCCCCCATCTTTGCGCGTGTAGCTCAGTGGTAGAGCGCGTCGTTGACATCGACGAGGCCCGTGGTCCGATCCCACGCACGCGCACAAAGATGGGAGGGTGAAGGAGAGCGTTCGTCCTCTTGAGTCGACCGAAGCGTCGGCTTGGTACCCCGAAGTAAAATTTGGGCAATTAGTTCAGCCCCAAAGGGGCCCCTTCGGGGTGGTAGAACGCCATACTGATATCAAGGTAAGCTTGATATAAACAGTTCGCTCGGTTGAAATGAATAAATGAATATATGGGGCGCATAGTTCAGTGGTAGAACGCCATACTGATAATATGGAGGTCCTAGGTTCGATTCCTAGTGCGCCCACAAAAAGATAGCACTCATGCTCGAGCCGGAGATCCTCTACGAAGATAAGAACCTCGTGGCCATCAACAAGCCAGCGGGGCTTTTGGTGCACCGTGCGCGGCATACGAAGAAAGTAGAACAAAGAAAGAAAAACGAAGAACGGGGTACAGGGGGCGAAGAACCGACCGTTGTGGACTGGGTGCTTGGGCGGTATCCGGAAATAAAAACAGTAGGCGACGATCCAGAAAATCGTCCTGGGATAGTTCACCGCTTAGATAAAGAAACATCCGGTGTTTTACTCATCGCAAAAACTCAATCGTCATTCGAATACTTGAAAACGCTTTTCCAAAAACACGAAATGGCAAAAACATACCTCGCGCTCGTGCGCGGCCATTTTCAAGAAGCAACGGGAGTGATTGACCGCCCTATCGGCATCGTCTCGGGAAGTGTGAAGCGCAGTGTGCGTTCCGAAAAGATGTCAAAAGTTGCAACGACGGAATACCGCGTTCTCGGCGAACACACGATTGCCGCTCGAGAAGTAGTATCTCTCCTTGAAGTCCACCCAAAAACCGGACGAACCCATCAAATCCGGGTCCACTGTGCGAGCATCGGTCATCCGATCATTGGCGATCCGCTCTATGGGCGTCGCAAACCAAGGGAATCCCGACTCATGCTCCATGCGTTTGCAGTTGAATTTCAAGGAGAATCAGGCGAACGGCTAAGAATCGAGGCCCCGCCACCCATAGAGTTCGAACCCTATATTCCACTGCATCTATAAGGCACGGTATAACTTATCCACACCCACAGTCGTAGAAGAAAGAGGCAATATGATACAATAAAGAGGAGTAAAACGAGTCCTTATTAAAACGTCGTTTCCTATACTACTTTTATGAACATGTTTCATGTGCGGAGGCATCGAAAGGGCTTCACCCTCATCGAACTTCTCGTCGTCATCGGCATCGTCGTCATCTTGTCGGTTGTCGTCATCTTAACCTTGAACCCCGCACAGCTCTTGCGGCAGGCCCGCGACTCGAACCGCATCAGCGACCTGTCGACCCTGAAGAGTGCCTTGGCGCTCTATCTTTCGGATGTTACGAGCCCGAGTTTGGGGACGTGGGCGAACTGCTATATGTACGCAACCTCAAGTGTTACTCCTTGTGCGCCTCGGTTCGTAAATGGTGGTACGACGAACAATCTGACCTCAACCGCCGTAACAGGCACTGGCTGGATTCCGGTTGCCTTCAGTGGCGTGAGCGGCGGCTCGCCCATTTCCGCAGAACCGGTTGATCCGGTGAACAATGCAACGTACTTCTATGCCTACAAAGCATCATCCACTGCGCTCACCTTTAAACTTACTGCGGATATGGAAAGCACCAAGTATGGAAATACTGGCGCAAGTGATGTAGAGACGCCCGATGGCGGCGCATCAAGCAGCATCTACGAGGTGGGGACCGATCTCACGTTCTAGGATTACGCTGTAGGATCACGCTTGTTTTCTCGTAGTCAAAAAAGCGCTCCGATCCCGCAACCGGAGCGCTTTCGGCGAGGAATGTGCACTCATTAAAGAAGATATGTTGCCATCTCTATGAACATACTTCATCTAGGAAGACATCAGGGAGGTTCCGCTCCTATCGAACTCGTCGTCATCGGTATCGTCGTCATCCTGTCGGTCGTCGTCATATTAACCTTGAACCCGGCGCAGCTCTTGCGGCATGCACGCGGCGTAATCCGTACTGGCACTATCATGGATATGTTTCGTATGCGGAGAGGGCAACGGGGCTTCACCCTCATCGAACTTCTCGTCGTCATCGGCATCGTCGTCATCTTGTCGGTTGTCGTCATCTTAACCTTGAACCCCGCACAGCTCTTGCGGCAGGCCCGCGACTCGAACCGCATCAGCGACCTGTCGACCCTGAAGAGTGCCTTGGCGCTCTATCTTTCGGATGTTACGAGCCCGAGTTTGGGGACGTGGGCGAACTGCTATATGTACGCAACCTCAAGTGTTACTCCTTGTGCGCCTCGGTTCGTAAATGGTGGTACGACGAACAATCTGACCTCAACCGCCGTAACAGGCACTGGCTGGATTCCGGTTGCCTTCAGTGGCGTGAGCGGCGGCTCGCCCATTTCCGCAGAACCGGTTGATCCGGTGAACAATGCAACGTACTTCTATGCCTACAAAGCATCATCCACTGCGCTCACCTTTAAACTTACTGCGGATATGGAAAGCACCAAGTATGGAAATACTGGCGCAAGTGATGTAGAGACGCCCGATGGCGGCGCATCAAGCAGCATCTACGAGGTGGGGACCAATGTTTCGATGTAGAGAAAATACGAGTACGGCAAACCAAGAACGCTCCGGTCAAATGGCCAGAGCGTTTTGAATTGGTATACTATATCAAGACACGCCGACAAACGTGCTGTGTAGGAGTGCCTTATTTTATGAGTCTTTTTATACCCCCAGAGCAGCTGAAGGCGATGTTGCTTGAAGAGAAGCTTATCACCGCCGAACGATTCGACGGCTATCTTGTCGAGGCGGAGCGGAAAAATCAGAATCTCATCGATCTCCTCATCTCCGAGCGCGTCGCCGACGCGGGCTATTTAAACAACCTGATCGCCCGCACCTTTGGTGTTGAGCTCGCGAACTTGGCCGCGAGAAAGATAGATGAATCGGTCTTGAAACTTATCCCCGAGGCTATCGCCCGTCAACGCCAAGTCATTCTCTTTGCCCGTGAAGCGGACGGCGTGATCGATGTTGCGATGGCAGATCCCGGCAATCTTGAGTCGATCCAATTCTTGGAACAGCGGCTCAAGGCACGCATCAAACCCTTTCTCGCGATCGCCGATGATTTGAACCGCGGCTTTTCGGTTTACGGGTTCCGCTCGACCGAGGATTTCAAGAAGATCATCGAGGATAATATTCAGGTATCGCTCCGAAGCCAGACGAAGACGAGCGAAGAAGCCGCTGCAGAACTCCCCATCGTCGCGGTTGTAGATAGCGTCATCTCCTACGCCATCGCCTTGCGGGCATCTGACATCCATCTCGAGGTTCTCGAAGACGTTATACTCATCCGGTATCGTATTGATGGAATGCTCTATGAGATCGTGCGAATCCCCAAATCGGTCCACGGAGCACTCATAGCCCGCATCAAGATCTTGGCCGGACTGAAGATCGACGAGCACTACAAGCCCCAGGACGGCCGCTTCCGATATCAGATCGTGAATCAGCTGATCGACGTGCGCGTCTCGGTCATGCCAACCTACAATGGAGAAAAAGCCGAAATGCGGCTCCTAGAATCATCTCAAAAACCGCTTTCGCTTGCCGCGTTTGGAATGCTCCCGCGGCTCGTGGCGATGGCCTCGCGCTCGCTCGAGCGGACGTTCGGTACCATCATGATCTGCGGTCCGACGGGTTCCGGCAAGACGACGACGCTCTACGGCCTTATGAACATCTTGAACAAGCCGAATGTAAACATCTGCACGATCGAGGATCCGATCGAGTACAACATGCGATATGTTAACCAATCGCAGATCAATCCCCAGTCGGGCATCACCTTCGCGGCAGGGCTCCGCGCGCTCCTGCGGCAGGACCCGAACATCATCATGGTCGGCGAGATCCGTGACAAAGAGACCGCCGGTATTGCGGTGCAGGCGGCATTAACGGGACACCTCGTGCTCTCCTCGCTTCACACGAACGATGCCGCAACGGCCATCCCGCGCCTCTTTGATCTTGATATTCCACCCTTCCTCGTCTCGTCCACGTTGAATCTTGTTATGGCTCAGCGCCTCGTGCGGCGCATTTGCGGTTCCTGCATCTATTCGTATGACGTGAATCCGGAGATCGTGAAAGGGGTAAGCGACGAACTTATCGTATTGAATGTCAAAGATCCCGAGAGCGAGATCCCGAAGACCTTTTTCCGGGGCAAGGGGTGTCAGGCCTGCGGCGACACTGGCTATCGCGGCCGGCTCGCCATTTTCGAGATGATCGATATCACCGATCCGATGCGCCGTATCATCGCCGCACCCCAGTTCGATCTGCAGTCGCTCGTTGCCGCCGCTCGCGAGAACGGTGGGCGCACCATGTTCGAAGACGGCCTCGAGAAGGTTCAACTGGGTATTACCACGATTGATGAGGTAATGCGGGTCATCAAAGAGTAATCTCGAATGTACGAATCGGGTCGAATTACGAATGAAAACCAAAACCAGTTTAGATTTGTTATGATTAGCCTGGGAATCGAGTTCTGTATTCGTAATTAAGGAAATTTGTATATTCGGGAATACTCATGCTCTACCACTACCTTGCGTCCGATAAAACGGGGAAGATCGTTGAGGCAGATCTCGACGCGGAAAACCTCGGTCAGGTTTTGCAACATCTCGCAGGCAAGGAATTACGCCCCGTCAAAGTAACTGCGATCGGCGGCCGCCGGAGCGGGCTCCGCGGCATCTTCGGGGGCATCTCAACCGCCGACAAGGTGTTCCTCACGAAGTACCTTTCGCTCATGCTTCGCGTAGGCACCGATCTCCTCTCCGCGATAAACATCTTGATTGCGGACTTTGATAAACCAGCCGTCAAAAGCATCTTGCTTGAAATCCGAGATAACCTCACACGCGGCCGGCCGTTCTATGAAACGTTCGCCAACTATCCGCGCGCGTTTTCTCCGGTTTTTATTAATCTGGTGAAGGCCGCTGAGGCGGCAGGCAATTTGCAAAAAACATTTGAGGATTTAAGCGTCTCAATGGAGCGCGAGATCGAACTCCGCAACCGCATCCGCGCGGCGCTCATCTACCCCATCATTCTTCTCTTTGCCGCCTGCGCAGTTACGGGGTTTCTTATTACCTTCGCCATTCCGCGGATCGCAAAGGTCTTTGTCGAAAGCGGTATTCAGCCGCCCCTCTTTTCACGAGTCGTCTTCGGCATTGGTCTCTTTGCCAATGATCACCTGTTTGCAATCGCGGGGATCACTCTCGCGATCGGGATCCCGCTCACCCTCTTTTTTTGGAGGAACGCCGTCGGCCGGCGATTCTTTGGCCAGATCGTTGCGAATACCCCCTCATCAAGGGACTCTACCGAGAGATCGCCGTTCAGCGATTTGCTGCAACCTTCAGCGCGCTCCTCACGGCGGGACTGCCGATCATTCAGGCGATACGGATCACCGCCGAAGTGGTGGGTCAGGGGGAGTTTCGGGCGAGTTTAATACGGGTAGCCGATGAAGGTCTTTCGAAGGGGCTTACGATCGGGGACGCCTTCAAGCGCGAAACGATATTCCCTCGGGTGGTTACCAATCTCGTCGCCATATCCGAAAAGGCCGGCCACTTATCGGAGGTACTCGAGACACTCTCGACATTTTACGCTTCGAACATCGACGCAAAGGTCCGCTCGCTTGTCGCGATTCTCGAGCCCGTGATGCTCATGCTGATGGGTATCGTTGTGGGGACTATCGCCCTCGCTATCATCGTGCCGATCTATCAATTAACCACGCAGTTTTAATGCTCATGAAACAATTTCCTCGCAACTTTCGCCGCGGTCTTACACTCGCAGAGCTTATCATGACGATCAGCATCATCATTATCTTGGCAGTTATCTTCTTTATAAATCTTTCGAGCCGGAGGAATCTGGGCGAGTTCAATGGTACGGTGCGTCAGATAGCCGTCGTGCTCCGCGAGGCGCAATCGCGCGCAGTAAGCGGCTCGCTCGACTCCGACTGGGGAGTTCGCTTCAATGGAGGTGTTATCGCTACCACTACGTATTACGCTCTATTCTATGGAAGTTATTCCACGGGAACGACGAGAGATTACTATGCCGTGCCCAAAACGGTGGCATTTACCCTCACCGTACCGTTTGGAGAAACTTCCCAGGATATTCTCTTTAAGAAGATAACAGGTCTGCCCGAGACCTCTGTTTCCATCACCGTATATCCTGTCAGTTATCCAGCATCAGCGACCATTATCACCGTGGCGTCGTCAGGTTTGGTGAGTTTTTAGGGCATGATTATACCAAAAAGACGTTGCAAGGTACTCCTGCCACCCCCCTGTCGCCGGGGCGGTCAGTCCCTCATCGAGCTCTTAATTGCTGTGGTCATCGGAACGATCATGGTTTTAGGAACGATTGCGATCATCAGCCCCTCGATCCGGAGCAACGCGGCGAGTTCTCGGCTCCAAATAGCGGTCGGCCTTGGCAAGGGTCTCTTCGACAGTGTACGCGTTCTTGCCGAGTCGGACTGGATGACGATTGCGAATCTCAATACGTCAGGAACGCTCTACTACATCGTCGCCTCAAGCTCTCCGTTTACGGTTGCGACCGGCACCGAGAGTGTTCAGATTGTGTCAACGACGTACACGCGGTATTTTTATGTGAGTGATGTAGGCCGTGATACGAACGGATTCATTGTTTCACCGTAGGCGAATGCAGGCGGGGATCCTCGGCGGCCCGACCAGGGAAGATGAACTGATAAAAAAACCGCGCCGAGGCGGGTGTTTTTAGCGCCGTGAAACGTGGTAGGCAATTCGTTCTGTGCACTGTCGCTTAACAACTTCCGTGCGCGCGTAAGGTCCTTTATCGTATGGTACAATAAGCGGCACAGGGGCATTTGTGTATGTTTTTTCTTGGCACCATAGATCGAACGGGCGTGATCCGTCGAATGAGAGAGTTCGGGGCAGTTCTTTTATTCGTCCTGCTCGTCTCTATGGCGAACTACCGTAATCCAGATCTCCGCGTCGCGCGCGCCGCGACGACGGTGACGTTTCAGCAGGGAGTCAGCGGGTATTCAGGAACTTCCATGAAACTGATCGGTGGTGGTTCGTACGGAGGGGCCCAAGATCCACTCTCCACCGAGATCAATGTTCGTAACACAGACGATCCCGGAAATGAAGAAGCTGGCCTTCTGTATTTCGACCTTTCATCAATTCCGGCCGGATCGGTGATTCAGTCCGCCTCACTCGATCTCTATGTAACATACGCGGGTGGAACCAATTTCCTTAAGACGCAACAAATTCTCGATCCCGACAACCTTGGCGGCGCATATCCGCAGGGATGGGCAATGGGAAACTATTCCGGATATGTAAACGGCACTGTTCCGGTTGCAAATTTGCCTGCACGAGGTCAGGTGGATATTCACTCATTTTCGGGCGGCGCCGTAAAGTGGAAAAACAGCGACTCCGATCCGGATGGCGCAAATGTCTATGGCGTGCTCGCGTCTCCTTCGGACACCAAATCAGTTACGTCTTCTGGCATTACGTCACTCGGTGTCACCTCCGACGTGCAATCGTGGATCGAGACCGGCGCGACGATAAATGAGGGATGGGCGATTGTATGGAGACGCCGCCAAGCGGCCGAAGCTCACCGTTGTGTATGATGCTGGTGCCGGTCCTCCGCCTCCACCTCCGCCTCCACCATCTATCAGTGACCCTTCAACAAAAAAGATTACCGTGGTCTACGGCTGGGTCGTCGCGCCCGGAAGAGGCCCTTCAGAACCCGAAATCGTATCCACGAGCAGTATGTCAACGTATCTCACCAGGAACCGGAACTACGTACTCTCTCAGACCGACTGGTCCGGCGGCCCGGGCCAAGAAGGACCGACGAGTTCAACGCTCGGTATTCGCTTTTCAACGTCGTCAAACATCAGCTATGTTTCGTCAACTGGTTCGATACAACTTTTGCCGGGTCCAATTGGCGCTCAATATAGCACCTCTGGTTCGCTCTATGC
>CAZWBU010000008.1:0-5936 GCA_964632585.1 uncultured Candidatus Saccharibacteria bacterium
TCTCGGCGCCCTTACAAACATCGCCATCCCCATCGTTGGCATCATGGTTGTGATCGGCGGCATCCAGCTCATGACCGCGGCGGGGAATGAACAGCGCGTTACCGCCGGCCGGAAGACCTTGACCTATGCCGCAATCGGCGCGGCTGTCGTTATTTCAGGGAAGCTAATCCTCCAGCTCGTAACAGAAACACTTCAGGGAATATAACAAACTATGAATCAGCGACTTTTCACAAAAATAGCAATCGGTGCGCGATACGCGATGTTGCTTGCCGCGGCGGCAGCGCCATGGACGACCCACGCACAGAAGGCATCTGAAAAGATCATCGGCATCGCCTGTGACATATTCAGTTTACTCTACAGCATTGCGCTTGTCGTTGGTATCATCTATGTAGTCATCGCCGCCTTCAAATATATGACCGCTGCTGGAGACGCCACGAAAGTGAGCGAAGGTCATAGGGCACTCACCTGGGCGGCAATCGGAATTGGTGTCGCGATCATCGCCGCCGGCGTGCCCGGCATCGTGGGAAGTATTTTAGGTGATGAAAGTATAACGTCGAAATGTTAATTTTCTAAAAGAGTCGAAAACATTCTGAATCAACATGTTTAAGCGGTTCGATACAACAAAAATTGTTCGGATAGTTCGGATGGCTCGTTGGGCGATTCTCCTCGGACCATCCGTAGCATTCGGTCAGAAGTCGCCGATCAATAACTACAAAGACCTCGTGGGTCGGCTATGTGACTTCGCCTACTTGCTCTATGCGATTGGTATCGCGGTTGGGATCATCTTCATCCTCATCACCGCATACCGATACATGACAGCAGGCGGGGATGCTGCGAAGGTCTCGGCCGCTCACCAATCAATACTCTACGGTCTCATTGGGTTTGCCGTTGCCATTCTCGCTAATGGTATGCCGTCTCTCGTGTCTACTATTTTAGGAGGAGAAGAGCTTGAGGGATGCGAGCTGGGAGGTATTTTTTAGGAAACACAAGTCAATATGTCCGAAGAAAACGGAATATGCTATACTGGTCCTATCTGAACCAAAGGTCGTAACGTTCACGTGAACTATGAAAAAGTATCTATTGACTGACGGTGCGCGGACGCTCGCGATCATTGCTGCGGTTGCACCTCTCTTGGTTTCGGCGCAGACCCTGCCGAATCCCCAGATCGTTACTCCCATTCAGGCGATTCAAACCTTGTGTACCATCGCGGGGTGGCTCTTCACCTTCTTGATCGTCTTTGCGATCATCTTCGTTATCTATGCGGCGTGGAACTATCTCACAGCCGCCGGTGATCCGGAAAAAGTTTCGGCGGCGAGTCGCCAGCTCATCTATGCGGCGGTTGCCGTTGCGGTTGCCATCTTTGCGAAAGGCCTTCCGCTTCTCGTAAGCGGCCTCCTCTCGACACCGATCGCGAGCCAGTGCTAAGAATGACCCTCGAGTTTTAAGTTGTATCAAAACAGAACGGTCGCTTCAGGCGACCGTTCTGTTTTAGGTTACTAATATTAATATTAAAAAGTAAAATCCCCGGGCAGCTTGCGCCACACCGGGGATTCGAGAGTGATCTGTGATACGTTCAGTTCACCCGAATGCTTACCGTCTTCGAAGACGGAGCGTCGTTGAAGAAGCGGATCGCACGGACGGGAACGGAATCTCGAACCGTCGTCGTTGGACTGTCACGAAACGGTTCGGTGAGCCGCCCATCAGCGAAACGCAGCTGAATCATGATGTTGCTCGAGAGACTCCAGCGGAAACGCTGGGTGTTCTCGGGTGCTACGACCCACTGCGTCACAGTGCAGTTCGAGGAGATAGCGGCCCGATAGGCCACGCCCGCCTCTGCGTTGTGTAACAGGCTCGTGTTGTTCGTCTCGTCGCAGTCGAGCACTACGGGCTCGGCGGGGGTTGAGGCGTTGCCGAAGTTGACGCTCGGGAAGCTGATCTTACTCAACTTGTCCTTTGCGCTCAAGGCCAACTTCTCGGTCCTCTTGGTGGCCGCCGTTACATCGCGGTCAACGGTTCGCAGTCCGCCAAAGAAGAACGAGATGATGAGGAAGATGATCACCGCGACGGCGAATCTCCTCCCCCACAGCTTGATGAACTTCGGCCAGTACGACACGTTGCCAGCATCCCAGATACCGACGAGGGCGATGAGTCCAGCCACGAAGAGCGCAATCTCGGGCTGAACCCACACGGGCACTGCAACGAACGAGAGGCCGACGAAGAGGATCCATCCGGCACCCCGGAGGGTGGCGTTTAGACCCCGCTCGAGCCGCTCATTCAGTTTCGCGGCAACCGCGATCACGCTCGGCAGAGTTGGCCACCATACGAACGCAGCGAGAGCCGCCGCGAACGGAAGGAGCCAGAAGAACATCATGGTGTATCGCGAGAAGTGGTTCGCGGAGAAGGCGTAGAGCCCGCCGACCCAGACAAGGATCGGAAAGGTCACCCAAATCCGTCCCCATCGGTTCACGCCGCGATTGACGATGCGAGCCGTACGGAAGACCTCGGTGCGCAGTTCATCGCCTAACACGAGGTCAAGAACGAACGTCCAGAAAGCGATCTGCCATGCATTCATGACTTTTCTCCTTGATCTCGTTACAGGACGTGGTAGATGTAGACTCCGATGATGGTCGCCGCGGCCAAGATGATGGCAACAGCTTCCGCAGGGTGAACAGTGTGACCTGGCTTCGCACACGACCACCTTGCTTCGAGACGGTCGTTCACCGAACGAAGCGGCGAGGCGAGCACGCGGTCGAACTTCTTGCCCAGATCTCGAAGTACGGCGTCAGCTTTCTTCGAAGCCTCTTCCCATTTGATCTTCCAGCTCACAGACTTCGTGATAATGGGTTCAAGGGAGACAGGTTTTGGTTGGGGCGACTTGGTGACCTGGTCAACCATGTCGATGACCAAAAGGCGTTGAGTGAGCTCGGCCTTGAGTCTACGAGTTGTTTCTTGGAGCTCCTTCTCACTCTTGCACTTCCCAAGCTCTGCGAAAGAATGCTTGAGGAATGCGCTCAGCCAGTCGCCCGCCAACTTCGCCTCCGTGGGCTTCTCGGCCTTCTTGCCGCTACCCAACTCGGCACCGGCGTACTCAAGGTAGTCACTAACCTTTTCGAGTACGCCTCCCATTCCACCAGGCACCGCTTCTGAAGTAGCTTCAACGAAGCTACTCAGAACCCCGATCAGGCTCTCCACGAACTCTCCGCGGAAAGGACTGTCATCGGAGACGCTAGCGATAGCGGCAGCGATCTTCTTGCGAACGACGGGGTTCAGAGCGCTCAGAGAGGCATTAACGATCTTCCTCCAGTTAGCGCCCTTGCCTCCTTCGTCCTTCTTCGCACCACCCTTACTGTCGGCCATGTCTCTACCTCTTGTGCCTCACCTTGCGGTGGGCGGAAAAACGGAAACTTCAGTTCAGGAATTTTGTATCACAGATGATGAATTCAAAGAGCTATTCCAGGGGTTTTTAGCTATTCCAGGGGTTTTTAATGAAGAAATGATTCACCCTCAGAACGTTACAATTATAGCACTATAAATCATAAAAGTCAAGGTATGGGTAAAGGGGGGTAAATAGACCCGGCAGGTCTTGCCGGGCAGTGAAAATTCGACTGTACGAAGCCTGGGTTTTCCGGTCGAATTTCTACTGCCCGGCCTTGTAAAATAAGGCCTTTTTGACCATAGTGAATGAGAATAAGCTCCCGTGGCGGAACTGGCATACGCGTACGGCTTAGGACCGTATCCCGTAAGGGTTGGAGGTTCAAATCCTCCCGGGAGCACCAGAGGATTTGAATACGAAAGGGGGTCACCTCGTCACTGCTCCGACGAAACGGCAGAGGAGTAACGCCGCGCTCCACACAAAACCTTGTTTAGTTTCCGATCGTGAATGATACGAGGTTTGGTACGCATTTGTACGCAAGTGAAGATTATTATGTAGGTGATAAGGGAAGGAGAGCTTAATCAACGTCACACTTTGCGTCGTTGCCCGTGAAACGCCCGGTGGATTTCGCGGAGTTCTTTGTTCGTGAGGTGGGTGTAGATCTGTGTCGTAGAAATATTCGCGTGGCCGAGAAGTTCTTGGACAGAGCGGAGGTCTGCGCCGTTCATTAATAAGTCGGTCGCAAAACCATGGCGGAGTTGATGCGGGTGAATGCGCTTGGGGATGCCCGCGGCTACTGCGGCATGTTCGACGAGCCGCTCAACCGCGCGCGGGTTGATGCGACCAATGACCTTTGACTCATGACTTTTGACTTTAGGAGTTTTCGTTAGGCTTACAAACAGTGCCTCCTCGACGTCGGTGCGCTTTGCAAGATACGCCTTGATGGCTTTCTTCGCGCGGTCGGAGAGAAAGACAACCCGAAGTTTATCACCCTTGCCGCGAACGGAAACTTCGCCGCGTTCGAGGTCAATGGTGCGGTTCAATTTACAGAGCTCAGAAAGCCGGAGGCCGGTCGAAAAAAATGTTTCTAAAATAGCGCGGTCGCGCAAAGCCCGCAGGCCGTCACCCCTCGGCGCATCGAGGAGTCGTTCGAGGTCGCGATAGTCAAGGATTTCGATGTCCGCCTTCACGACTCTCGGGAGTTCGATCTTGTCGGCCGAGAGCGTTTTGATGTCACGCTTTGCAAGGTACTTTAAGAAGTTTCGAAGGGCGATGACGTAGTAGCTCTGGGTGATTTTTTTCATCTCTTTACCCTGAGCTTGTCGAATGGGATTGCCCCGAGTCGAGTCGATGGGGCGGGCAAGTGATATGCGAAATCTCCGCACGAGGTCATCGTTTATCTCACTCGGCTTCCCGATTCGCGCAAAGGCAAGGAAGACCTTGAGATACCGTTCGTAGTTCTCGCGCGTCTTCGGCGATCGATTTTTTTCGATCTCGAGGTGGTTCAAATAATCGGTGAGAAGCGTTTCGATCTGGGACATCAATTGAATTGTAGCACGCGTGACATGTCGCAAAACGCAAGAAAACGCGGAGACACTTGCCCCGTCACCAGATCGGGCACTGCAACGCCAAAACGCTTTTTTTTTTTAATCATGGCGAACACTCCCGCAAAACAGTCATTCACAAAAAAGTGTGGATTATGCATTGGCGTTGTGGAAAGCGAAGTACCCGGCTCGGTGCGGGGCTTGTGGAAACGGCCAACTTCTGATATCATAGACAAACATGTTAACGAAACGTGTCAAGGCAAAAATCATGGGCGAGCATGGCCGCCACGAGAAGGACACCGGCTCGGCCGAGGTTCAGGTGGCGATTCTCTCCCGTCAGATCGACGAACTCGCCGTCCACCTCAAGCGTAACCCCAAGGACAATCACTCACGCCGGGGTCTTTTAAAAATGGTAAGTCAACGCCGCAAGTTTTTGGACTACGTGAAGAAACGAGAGCCGACTATTTACACCAAGCTCATCAAAAAGCTTGATTTGAAGAAATAGCAGTTATTACTTACATGATGCGAGGGCAATCAATAGTCCGCTCGAAAACAACGGACGAATATTACACCGACCAGCGCGTTGGCATTTTTATCGACGTCGGCAACCTCTACCACTCGGCAAAAAATCTCTATCACGGCCGGGTGAACTATAAGGAGCTCATCAAGGGGCTCGTCGGCGGCCGGCAGCTGATCCGCGCGATGGCGTATGTCGTACGGAGCGACACCGCGGCCGGGGAGGCGGCATTTTTTGAAGCGCTCCAAGACGCCGGACTTGAACTTCGCACCAAAGATCTCCAGGTCTATAACGATGGCCTCAAGAAAGGCGATTGGGACGTGGGAATGGCAGTTGACGCCATCCGCATGGCCTCGTTTCTTGACGTCATCATCCTGGTAACGGGCGACGGCGACTTTCTGCCGCTTGTTGATTACTTGAAGTGGGGACAGGGGCGCCTCGTCGAGGTTGCGGCCTTCGGCCGGAGCGCGTCGAGCAAGTTGCGCGATGCCGCCGATCGCGA
>CAZWBU010000008.1:5946-12244 GCA_964632585.1 uncultured Candidatus Saccharibacteria bacterium
TCAGCGCGATCGAGGACATTCCCCGCGCGATCATGAAGATCAGAACTCGTCCCGCCGAAGATCACCCGACTTCTGTCGCGGACATCCAGTAAAAGAACCATGATAGAGAAAAAACAATTTACCCACGAGGTGGGCGGAAAAACATTGACCGTCGAAACATCTTCGATCGCCGAACAAGCGAACGCGGCAGTCATCGTGAAATACGGCGGTACGGTTGTTCTGGGGACGGTTGTGATGTCGGGACGCGACGCAACAACGAACTATCTTCCGCTCAAAGTGGATTACGAAGAGCGCTTTTATGCCGCAGGAAAAATTCTGGGGAGCCGCTTCATCCGCCGCGAGGGCCGCCCGTCGGAAGACGCGATTTTAACCGCGCGGCTCATCGATCGCACCATCCGTCCACTCTTCGATTATCGGATGCGCCGCGACGTGCAGGTGGTCGTGACGGCACTTTCCTACGATGGTGAAAACGACCCGGACTTTTTGGGCGTCTTCGCGGCTTCGATCGCGCTCTCCATCTCGGATGTGCCATGGAGCGGCCCGGTTGCGGGTGTGCGCGTGTCTCGCGTAGGTGGGGAAACGAAGATCAACCCCCAGAACACCTGGATGCGTTCGCCGGAGTTCGTATTTGAAACGTTCGCCTCGGGACCGCGCGGCAAGATCAATATGATCGAGCTCACCGGGAATGAGGTTAAAGAAGAAGAGGTAGCAAAAGCATACGCCCTCGCTCAAGAGGAGATCAACAAGCTCGTGGCGTTTCAGGAGGTTATCGCCAAAGAGATCGGCAAGCCGAAACAGGAAGTAAAGCTGTTCGCAGACGATGCGGTCCTCAAAGATGCCGTAGCAAAATTCGTCGAGTCGCGGATCGTTGACGCCGTTTTCCAGGCGACGAAAAGCGTCCAGAACGCGAAGATCGGAGCGATGAAGAATGACGTGATTGCCCACATTACGGAAGCGATACCGACAGCCGACCCGAAGGCAATCGAACATATCGTCGAAGAAGAGATCGACGCCGTCGTACACCGCGAGGCGCTCCTCAATAGTCGCCGTCCCGATGGGCGGTCATTCACCGACGTTCGTCCCCTAAACGCCGAGATATCGCTTTTTGAACGCACCCACGGCTCGGCGCTTTTTATCCGCGGCTCGACGCAGGCCTTAGCGGTCACGACGCTCGCCGCCCCGGGCGCCGATCAGCTCATCGAAAGCATGAAAACGACGGGCAAGCGCCGTTTTATGTTGCACTATAATTTCCCGCCGTATTCCGTCGGTGAGGTCGGCATGTTTCGCGGTCCCGGTCGTCGCGAGATCGGCCACGGAGCGCTCGCTGAAAAAGCTATCCGCCGCCTTATTCCCGAAGCGATGGAGTTTCCCTATACCGTCCGCGTTGTCTCCGAAATCTTGTCCTCGAACGGATCGTCTTCAATGGCAACCGTTTGTGCGACAACGCTTTCACTGCTCGATGCGGGTGTGCCCCTCAAAAAAATGGTGGCGGGCATTGCGATGGGATTGATGTCGAATGATACGCAGTTCAAGGTCTTGACCGATCTCCAAGGGCCGGAGGATTTCTATGGCGATATGGATTTCAAGGTTGCGGGCACCTCCGACGGCATTACCGCTATTCAACTCGACACGAAGATTATCGGGCTCACACCAGAGATAATTGCAGCGACTCTGACCCAGGCGCGCGTTGCGCGGATGCAGATCCTCGAGTTTATGAAAACAGTCATTTCCGCTCCGCGGCCGGAACTTTCGAAATACGTGCCGGCGATCATGCAGTTTAAGATCGATCCGTCAAAGATCGGCATGGTTATTGGTCCCGGAGGCAAGATGATCAACGGCCTCATTGCAAAGTACGGCCTCGCCTCGATTGATATCGAAGAGGATGGGGGCGTCTTTGTTTCCGGCGAAGATGTCGAGAAGGTGAAAGAGGCCGTCGCGGAAATTCAGATGATGACGCGTGAGTTTAAGATCGGTGAGATCATCGAAGGCCGGGTCCTCAAAACACTTGACTTCGGCGCGATCGTGGATCTCGGCGGCGGCAAGGACGGTATGATCCATGTTTCGGAGCTCAAAGAGGGTTTTGTAAAACTAGTAACGGATGTGGTGAAGGTGGGTGACCTCGTGCGCGCAAAGGTAATTCGTGCAGACGAGGACGGCCGAATCGGGCTATCGATAAAGCAGCTGGGGTCAGTGAGCAGTGAGCAGTGAGCAGTGAGCAGCACACTCTTCCCGGGAAAACTCCCATAGCTGTCCACAATAAACAGGCCGCTCCAAACTCCGTGCTGGCGATGGTACAATAGGCAGTATGCCCGGTGCGACAACTTCGATAGAATCCGCCCATGAGTTCTATATACCATTGCTTATATTTCTTCACGACCAGTACCAATGCAATTTTTAAGATTTTCAATAGTCGTTAACCAATCGAAGTTGTAGCACCGGGATGCCAGAGTCGCCCGACCAAAATTCTCCAACGGCGCAAAGCGCCGTGCCTCCGCCCCCGCCATCGGACTCCACGCTCGCCGAGGTGAGTATTCGGACGATGGCAAGCGACCTCGCGCTTCTTGGAAAAACAGGCGGCATTGGGACCCCACAAGGGGAGACCGTTTCCCTCACCTTTACGCACCATGAGAGAAGCAGAACATCCGACCAGCAACACGCGGTATCAGGAAAAACGAGAAACGCTGCGAAAATCGTGATGATTATCTTCGGTATCGTTCTCCTCGGCGCGGCGCTCTTCGTGGCGGGGTACTACCTCTTTCCCCAGGTTTCAACCGGAGAAGGGTCTTGAGAAAAAACCACGTTATTCGGCCTCCGTTGCTTTCGCCTCCGCGTTTCCCATGGCCTGGAGCGTCTTCGTCTTGAGCGCCTGAAGAAGTTTCTTATCTTCTTTGAGTTTTTCCCGCACGGTATCGAATCCCGTGCCCAGACGCTCGCCTTCGAACGAATAGCTCGCGCCGGACTTTGTTGCGGCGCCGTATTTCAAGGCGGCGTTCAGCACATCCGCTTCGTAGGAAATACCCGTGCCGTACATGATATCGAACTCGGCGACGCGGAACGGCGGTGCCACTTTGTTCTTGACCACCTTCGCCTTCACGCGGCTCCCGATGACGTCCTCTCCCTTCTTGACCTGCGCGGTGCGGCGGACGTCGATGCGAACTGACGCAGCAAACTTGAGCGCCTTGCCGCCGGGCGTCGTTTCGGGGTTGCCGAAGAAGACGCCGATTTGCATGCGGATCTGATTGATGAAAATGATGAGCGTCTGGCTGCGCGCGGCGATTGCGGTCAACTTCCGCAAGGCCTGCGACATCATCCGGGCTTGGAGTCCGATGAATTGCGCGCCCATCTCGCCTTCGATCTCCGCCCGCGGGGTGAGCGCCGCGACGGAGTCAACGACAACGACTGAGATCATATTCGACCGCACCAAGCTTTCCAAGATATTTAACGCCTCTTCGCCGTTGTCCGGCTGGGAGATGATAAGGTCATTGATCTTCACACCCAACCGCTTTGCGTATTCGGGGTCGAGGGCGTGTTCGGCATCGATGAACGCCGCCTTGCCGCCTTGCTTCTGCGCCTGCGCAACGACGTTTAAGGCAAGCGTCGTCTTGCCGCTCGACTCGGGCCCGAAGATCTCAACAACTCTCCCGCGCGGCAGGCCGCCCACGCCGAGCGCAATATCGAGCGAAAACGAACCCGTCGGAATAACGGCGACGTCAACCTTCCGCGCCTCACCGAGCTTCATCACCGATCCCTCGCCGTATTTCTCGCGCAGAGACGACAAGAGCTCATCCAGTTCTTTCGTATTCTGTTCTTGCGGAACGGATTTTTGAGGTTTTGACATGGCCTTCATTGTAGCACTTCGATCTAAAAGATGAACAAGCGACTCACTGGGTCGGGGTCGCTGGTACGGTAGAAGTGGTGAGAGGTGGCAGGAGTTGAACCGGAAGAGGTTCGTACATGACCTGGCGAATGATCTGAACCTCGCCTCCGAGAAATTTTTTTGCCGTCACTTGGATGGAGTTGAGACCCTCCTGAAGGAGGATCCGCTTTTCCCAGTCGCCGGTCTCCGACAAAGGAACTGACTCACCGTTAACAAAAATCGTATCGCCGTTTTGAAGATTCCCCCGCGCGACGAACGTCGCATCGGCAACACTGGCGAGAATCTCCGAGGGGTTATCGATGCGGACGATCGGTGTGCCGAAGATCTTCGTGAAACGAAAACCAACATAGGCAACAATGATGAGAAGCAGAACGATCAGTATGGTGGACCGGGGTGTTGCGCGCCGCGCATAGCGATTTCTCGGCAGTTCGTCACGCACTCCTGCGCTCGTGATGCTTTGAATGGCCTTGAAGTGTTCCCAGGCCGCCTGATCGTCGAAGTTTAAAATTGGACCAAGCACCTTGAGGTAGCCGCGGACATATGGTGCCGGCGGGAGTTGGTGCAATGCACCCGAGGTGAGATTCTGGAGGTGTCCGACGGGGATGCCGGACATATCCGAAAGCTTCTTCAAGGTCAACCCTTTGTTTTTTACTTTCTCGTTGAGAAATGTCGAAAGTTCGAGAGAGTCCATCCCGATAACATTTAGAGGCAGATCGCGATCAGTGATCTGTCGAAAAATTGATTTGGGTTGTAACGACCATCCATATGAGGAAAATATGCACAATGCATGAAGCGATCGCGGCCTCTAACGGGATCCATCGGCGTTACTATACCCAGTAGTGAAAATTCGAGCAATGGCAAGAGTGTCTTAGATGTAAGTGGGGCTCTGGGCAAAAACTTATCCCTATTGATTGTATGGAGAATCAAAGTGGTCAAACAACTCGAATTTCTACTACTGGGTATACGCCAAAGGCCGACCGATGTCTACTCGCCCTCGGGGAGCTTTTCGATGAATACCTCGCGCGGTTTGGCGCCCTCGCCGGGGCCAACGACCCCCTTCTTTTCCATGATATCGAGGAGTCGTGCCGCTCGCGCATAGCCAACACTCAAGCGGCGCTGCAAGAGCGAGGCCGATGCTTTTTGCGCGTCGGAAACGACGCGCACCGCCTCGTCGTAGAGTTCGTCTTCATCATCGTCATCAGCAAAGTCGTCGAAGAGATCGCCCTTGGCGTCTTCGGTCTTCGCATTCAGAAAATTCACTCCCTCCTCGTCTGCCTCAACGCCGCCGAGGTTGTGTTCACGAATGAAGTCCGCAACCTTGTTAATTTCTTCTTCGGAAAGATACGAGCCCTGAATACGCTTCGGTTTCGAGAGTTCGGCGGACTGGAACAGGAGGTCGCCTCCTCCCAAGAGTTTTTCGGCGCCGCCCGTGTCTAGTATGGTTCGCGAGTCGATTTGGCTTGCGACTTGCATGGCGATGCGCCCGGTAACATTCGCTTTAATGAGGCCAGTGATGACCTCGACCGATGGCCGTTGGGTTGTAAGGACAAGATGAATGCCGACGGCGCGCGCCATCTGGGCAAGGCGCACGATCGAGCCCTCCACTTCGCGGCCGTAGGAGGTCATCAGATCTGCAAGTTCGTCGATGATGATGACGATAAATGCCATCGGATCATCTTTACCGCCGTTCTTGTTATAACTCGTGATATCGCGGCTTCCGGCGGCATGAAGCGTTGCGTAGCGCCGTTCCATTTCTCCAATCGCCCAGCGGAAGACGCCGACCGCCTTCTTGTTTTCGGTGACAACCGGACTCACGAGATGGGGGATATTATGATAGATCGAAAGCTCAACACGCTTCGGATCGATCATGATGAACTTGAGCTGCGCGGGCGAGTTTTTATAGAGGAATGAGGTAACGAGCGAATGCACGGCAACGCTCTTTCCGCTCCCCGTTGCGCCCGCAATCAAGAGATGCGGCATTTTTTCGAGGTCCGCAAAGATCGGTTCGCCCGTTACGTCGCGGCCGAGGACAAAACCAAGCGGCCCCGAGGCGTTGAACTCCGGATAGCTCATTAAACTTCCGAGGCGAACGAGCGCCGCCGCCTTGTTTGGCACCTCGATACCGACAAGCGACTTGCCGGGGATTGGCGCCTCGATGCGAATGGGATGCGCGGCAAGAGCGAGCGCAAGATCTTGGCCAAGCGCCGTTATGCGCGATATCTTCACGCCCTCGGCAGGTTTTAAGGTATAGCGCGTTACCTTCGGGCCGATATTGATCTCGCCCATTTCAACGGGAATGCCGAAGCTCTCGAGCGTTCGCTTGATGATGTTGGCGTTCGCGCGCAAGTCACCCGTTGTCGGTTTCTCGATGGAGGATTTGAGAAGATCAAGCGGCGGGGGGACGTAGTTCACGAACTTCGT
>CAZWBU010000008.1:12254-18977 GCA_964632585.1 uncultured Candidatus Saccharibacteria bacterium
GCGCGGCCGGGCTCTCGCCGACGAACTCGCGGGTACCGCCGAGCCGCTCCTCGACTCGGTAACGACCGGCAGGACGTCCGGTTCCTCTTCCGCTTTATCCTCCGAAGTTTTGCCCTGCAAAATTTGGGAGGACGAGCCCGTCACGACTGGTTCAACATCAACATCCTCCACCTCGCTGCGTTTCGGCAGTCGAATCGGAATATTCAAGGTGATGAGAAGTGCAACGATAAAAAGACCGATGTTTAAAATAAGCGCGGCGAGCGATCCGAAGGGAATCTCGAGCGATCCGAAAACCCATCCAAAGTATCCGGCGTGCGCCGGATCGGCGAGGAGATGGATAAGACCAAGCGATGAAAAAACGAGAAGAAGTCCACCAAGCGATGTGATGCCGATAACCTTCCTTCGATGAGACAAGAGGAAAACAATGGCAACGAGGAACAAGCTCGCGGGGAGAGCAACGTACCCCCAGTCGCCGAGAATTCCACCGAAGATGCTATAAATTACATCTCCTGCCGGACCTGCTTTTTGGAAGTAGGCGAGGGACAAGATAAGCCCGCAGCCGATAAAAACAATTGCCCAGATACTCGTTTTCGTCTCGGGGTGGAGCTGTTCAAAAACCCCCTCACGCTCTCCATCGCCGTTTCTTCTCTTGCCGTTTTTGCCGCTCGTCTTGGCCATTACCCGGTACTACAACTTCGATGTTTTATGCGCGACTTTTCCACATATCTAGACGATTTTTTGTTACTCATGAAAACATTGTTATAATTGAATTATTCTCTGGTTCCAGGGGTCGTCGAAGTTGTAGCACCGGGCACGCCACAATTATCGCCGATTCATACGAAAAATTCAACAAAACCGAGGCCTCCTGCCATGTTCAACTCGCCCCGAGCTTGGTACAATGGGGTCAATCTATGAAGCAAATCCCCGAGAAATTCAAAGCAAAACAACTCATCGTATTTGACCTCGACGGCACGCTCACGAAGACCAAGTCAAATCTGGAACCCGACATGTCCCGGGCGCTTACGGCACTCCTCAAAAAGAAGCAGGTCGCCGTCATCGGCGGCGGTACTTACAAGCAGTTCAAACGACAGTTTGTCGCCGAGCTCAACTGCCCGCCCGCGCTTTTGCACGGACTTTCCCTTTTTCCAACTACGGCCAATGCCTTCTTTCGTTATGAGCACGGCTGGAAGAACATATATAGCTTCGAACTCTCAAAGCGTGATCGGGCAAGTATCAAAAAGGCGTTTCGGGACGTGCTCCGCGAGATCAAATACATCCCCCCCAAAAAAATATACGGGCGAATAATCGACGACCGCAAGACACAAATTACTTTCTCCGCGCTTGGCCAGGACGTGGTCGCAACGCTTGGCACGCGCGGCGTGCGCCTCAAGGAAAAATGGACGAGAGAGAACACGCCGCTCAAATTCAAGATTGCAAAGATGGTTCAAAAGCGGCTGCCGAAGCTTGAAGTACACGCCGCGGGATACACGTCGATTGACGTTACGCGCAAGGGTATTGACAAGGCCTATGGCATCCGGCAAATCCGCGACCACCTCCACGTGCCGATTCGTGAAATGCTCTTCGTGGGCGACGCGATTTTTCCCGGCGGGAACGACTATCAGGCCTTACAAACCGGGGTTGATTACGTAAAAGTGAAGGGTCCGGAAGAGGCGAAAAAGCTCATCAGGTTCCTGGTAAGCACTGATCGATAAGGCGGGAAAGCTCGATTGACGGCGTGGTTCACGGCTGGTACCGTGAAGGTAGAAAAAACCTCTCGATGAGGCCAGCCTTAACAAGTTCAATAGGAAGGGGGTGATGCGTCATGAGCGAAGTTTGCGCAGCTCTGGATCCCGAAGTGGCTCTCGCGGTCAAAAAGGTTACGGACAAAAAGGCTACAGACGAGCTAACAGACCGGATTCAGCAGTTGCGCGGAGAGTTCCGTAAGGTGGGACGGTCACCGCTCACTCGCGTCGACAAGGAGAAGCGGTTTTGCCATCTCTACACCGAGTTTGCGCAGCTCTGGAATGAGACCAAGGTCAGAAAGATCGCAGCACGAGACAAATTCCAGGGAAAGCGCGCACGTGCATGCCGTCGTCTCTTGATACGTGCGGCAGCGGCCGCGCGTAGAGAAATTAGGGTCTCCGAGTAAGAAACACGAGGGAGGCGCGATGAGCGCAGACAACCACCAACGTACCGAGCGCCCGTCGCGGAACACAACCCTCCGCCCCGGGCGCTCACTCACTTTTTGTGAACATTTCTCAAGTTTTGGTATTTTCTCCGGACGATTTATAATTCCAAACTAGCAGTACCAACTGCCCTCGTCATGAGGGATGACTCGCATCTGTGGCTTTGGCACGGGAGGAGGAGTGATGAATCGGGATGAATTCTTGGACTTGCAAGGAGCGTTTGTCGAGACCGGCGCCGAAATGCGCACACTCACCGGAAGCATCCGGCAAATCATCGGGGAAATCAGCGCGGGTGGAAAGCAGAAAGACCATTATCGGATTCAACGCCTCATCGAGCTGCGCGTGCAGGCACTCGAGCTGATCCATGTAACCGAGGTCCATTTCAGGGGACATGCGATACCGGACGATCTCAACGAGATTCTTCGGGTTCTTCAGTCGGCTGTCAGGGAAGCGGGGGTGTGTATCGCGGATGCCCTGCTCGCGCTCGCCGGGGACGACGAGTCGCATCATCCGGAGGTCATGTAGTCGTGACGAGCGTTCCATGTGGCGAGTTTCACCCGGGCCGAGAAAGTAGTTATTCTCTCGGTCCGGGTTCTCATTTTTGTTGACGCGGCATTAAACCCGCGCTAGAGTGTGGCCAGAGTATTCGCGAATAATGCTAATGCAAATCAATAATGCGAATCCCGGCTATAATAAGCATTATCTGCTACCGTTCGCATTACCCGCCCGACCGGACGACACCGGTCGTTCGGGCAGGTTAGCGATTACTCATCAATATGCCCGAACATTTTAACGATTCTTTCGGCCTCAAACTCACCATTCATCAGGTAGTTCAAGAAATCATTGGCTACATGCGCGCCGCGCCCCAGCGGCGGTATAAGGTGATGATCGGCACCGACTCCGAGTGGCTCTCAACGAAGAGCGCGGACTTTGTAACCGCGGTTGTGGTGCACCGTGTCGGAAACGGCGGGCGTTACTTCTGGCGTCGCGCGCAGATCGGCAAGTTTCATACCCTTCGCGACCGTATTATTAAGGAGGTTCTCATTTCGCTTGATCTCGGGAAAGAAGCGCTTGTCGAGCTTAAAAAGCTTTCTGTGGCGGAGGGAAAGGGATTTCCCGAGTGGGACTTCGAGATCCACGCCGATGTGGGCGAGAACGGTCCGACCAAAGCAATGATCCAGGAAGTCGTCGGCCTCATCCGCGCGATGAACTTCGAAGCGATCACGAAGCCCGGAAGCTACGCGGCAAGCAACGTGGCAGATCGACACGTTTGAGCGTAATGCTAATCTACGAATGGCATGCGAATGCTACAAATAAGCGACCCCTTCATTCGTAGCATTCGTCGGCATTTGTAGATTTGGATTATATTTCAATGGATACATTGATTTTTGACATCGAAACCCAAAACTTTTTTACCGACCCAGATGTGGGATGGGATAATTTTCCTGCGCTCAAAATATCGGTTGTCGGTGTCTACTCGTACGCGCAGGACAAGTATTTTTGTTTTGAAGAAACCGAAATGGCGGCGCTTGCGGAGCTTTTTGCGCAAAGCGGGCGCCTCGTCGGTTTTTCGAGTAACCGCTATGACATACCGGTCTTGAACCTCTATTTCCAAAAATTCACGAACGGCCGCCTGAATCTTTGGGAGAAAGAACGCGTAGACCTGCTTGAAGAGATCGAGGTCACCTCGGGCGAGCGCGTCAGCTTATCGCGGCTTGCTGAAGCAAACTTGGGAATCAAGAAAGACCGTCACGGCTCGGACGCGATTCGGCTCTATCGCGAAGGATTGATGAACGAACTGAAGGCCTACTGCCTGAAGGACGTGGAGATCACGAAAAGAATCTACGATATATACCGCGAGCAGGGATATTTAATGGTTCCGAACCGCGAAACGGGAAAAGTGGTGAAGATGGAATTTGCCGTACCCGCGGAGACGGGGCGGTTGATGTAAGCGTAATGCTAATCTACAAATCTCATGCGAATACTACAAATAGGAACCGCTGTTATTCGTAGCATTCGTCGGCATTTGTAGATTTGGATTATATTCTCAATGAGAATCTATCTTGATTACGCCGCCTCGACGCCGGTTGATTCGCGCGTTATGCACGCGATGGAACCGTACTTTACTGCAAAGTTCGGGAATCCTGGCTCGCTCCATGTATTTGGCCAAGAGGCGATTGTGGCGGTGGACGCCGCACGCGAAACGATCGCAAGTGCGGTTGGGGCGGACTTCCGTGGAGTCATCTTTACCGGTTCGGCGACGGAGGCGAACAACCTCGCCTTGAGAGGATCTCTCAAGGCGATAGTTCAAAATGTAAAAATCAAAAATCAAAATGACAATGCAAAGTTAAAAATGAAACCTGCAAGGCGGGACATCAAGGTTTTACACCCCGATCCTTCAACCGTGAACTTCAGGCCGAAAATTGTCGTATCGAACATTGAGCACGAGTCCATTCTTGAGACCGCGCGCGATCTGGAGCGTGATGGCGTTGAAATAGAGTATATCCCGGTGAATCGTGACGGAATTATCAACCTTAAGAAACTTGAGGACGCCCTCGACGAACGTACGGTTCTCGTATCGATTATGCAGGTCAATAATGAGATCGGGGCGTTACAGCCGATCGCGCAAATTTCCGAAATTATCAGGAGGTTTCGAAGCACCAAATCCGAAGCACCAAATCCGAAGCAAATTCAAAATACAAAAATAACAAAAGTAAATAAACACGTTTCGGATTTCGGATTTCGGATTTCGGATTTACCAATGGCTTTGCCTTTACTTCACGTTGATTCCGCTCAAGCGTTCCCACTCTTCGATTGCCGGATGGATGAACTTGGGGTTGATCTCATGACGATCTCTGCGCACAAAATGTACGGCCCGAAGGGAATTGGAGCACTGTGTATCCGAAGCACCAAATCCGAAGCACCAAATCCGAAGCAAATTCAAAATACAAAAATAACAAAAGTAAATAAACACGTTTCGGATTTCGGATTTCGGATTTCGGATTTACCATTGGTTTCACCAATGGTTACGGGCGGCGGTCAGGAGTTTGGTCTCCGGTCAGGCACCGAGAACGTTCCCCTCATCGCGGGGTTCGGTGAAGCAGTAAGTATCGCCGAAAAATATCGTCAGAAAGAACGAGAGCGCCTGCGTGGCTTGCTCCAGCGCGCCTGGAGCGTGATTCGCAAAGTGTATCCGAGCGCACAGATCAATGGACCGGATATCAAGAGCCCTCATCGCACGCCCCATATACTAAACGTCCACCTACGGGGGGTTTCAACCGAGGAGTTGCTAACCTATCTTGATATGAGTGGCATCACCGCCTCATCGGGTTCCGCTTGCCGATCGCGATCACTTGAGGCATCGCATGTCGTTCAAGCACTTGGTTATTCGGTAGATCGCGCGAAGCAGAGCCTAAGATTCAGCTTCGGGCGGCAAACGACGATGAAAGATCTTGCCCGCCTCGCCGTAGTGATGAAAAAGTATCGAATGAGTCCCCGCACCCGGAGGGGTGTGAGGATGAAACAATAAGGTTGCCCCCAACGTACTATAACTAAAATACTCATCGCATCCATGAATACTAAAACCAAAAACGTTCTTATTATTCTCGCGATCGCGGGCATAGCCGGAGTTATCTTGAACGTCGGATATCATGCCGCAGTCGCCGAAGCCAATGTGTTAGGAGATTTGTGGAGTACCTACGTCGCGCCGTGGAACCCGCTCGGCTCGAAACCCATAGCGACCGGAACGGTCGGAACTCAACCCGTTGAGCTCTATAAACCGGTCCTCGACTACGAAAAAGCGGTCATCGCGGCGGTGAAGAAAGCCATGCCGGCAACCGTTGCGATCACGGTTTCGAAAAACGTCCCCGTCTACGAGGACTGTGCGGTTCAGCCATTCTTCAACCTACCGCCAGGGTTCCAGGATCTCTTTGAACAGAACTTCCAAATCTCGCAGCGTTGCGCAAAAGGAACAAAGTTGCAAGAAGTTGGCGGTGGGAGCGGGTTCATCATCTCTTCCGACGGTTTAATTTTAACAAACAAACACGTGGTGACCGACACGAAGGCCTCCTACACCGTGCTCATGAACGATGGGAAAAAATATGACGCGAAGATATTAGCACGTGATCAGGTACAAGACCTCGCCGTCGTAAAGATCGATGCCGCGGGTCTCCCGACTGTTGAGCTTGGCGATTCGGATTCGATCGAACTTGGCCAAACTGCCATTGCGATAGGCAACGCCCTGGCCCAGTTCCGCAACACCGTCTCGGTTGGCGCAATCTCCGGTCTTGCGCGAAACGTCAGTGCCTCCGGCGGGGGAATATCTGAAGACATCCAAGGCGTTATTCAAACGGATGCGGCTATCAATCCGGGCAATTCGGGTGGACCGCTCTTGAATCTTGCAGGCCAAGTGATCGGCATCAACACCGCGATCGTCTCGGACGCGCAGAGCATCGGCTTCGCCATTCCCATCAACCAAGCGAAACGCGACATCACCTCTATCAAAACAACGGGCGAGATCCAAGCCGCTTATCTCGGC
>CAZWBU010000008.1:18987-23021 GCA_964632585.1 uncultured Candidatus Saccharibacteria bacterium
GTGCGCTACATCACAGTGACACCGGAGATCAAAGAGAAGCAAAAACTTTCGGTTGACCATGGCGCGCTCGTGCGCGGCGGAGACGATGGTCCCGCGGTGATGCCCAACTCACCGGCATCGAAAGCCGGCGTCATGGCAGAGGACGTTATCGTTGCCGTAAACGGCAAGCAAATCGGCGACGAATTAGGCCTGGGAAGCGCCATCGGAAGGTACAACGTGGGGGACACCGTGACGGTCAAGGTGAATCGTGGCGGAAAAGATATTGAACTGAAGGTAACGCTTGAGAAGCGGCCGGAGTAGATAGTGAACAGTGAACAGCGAATAGTGAATAGTTGGTGGTGAGTAGTTTGCGAAGCGAAAATATGAAGGTATACTAATCGCAGCAGTGTCCGTTGAACTCTTAGGGAGGTCCCATGGACACAAGAGGTCTTGAAGGTGCGGCGTTTCCCCCTATACCGGTGCCGGCCCCAGTCCAATCCGACCTTAACAGAAGTTCGCGGCGGCGGATAGTCGAGAACGGAGAACTACCTTGCGAGATGTGCGGCGCCTCCGTGATCGTACAGTACGGCGACCGCTGCTGGCGAGTCTGTCCAAGGTGTGGGTGGATGACGGGCTGCTGTTATATGGACGAGTAGCCGTGCTCGTGCTCGCCTCGATGGCCCTGCGTCACAGCCGCAGGGCCCGAGTTTTTTTTGAAACATTCCATATCATCGAAACGTTATATATAATGAGAGTAGGTGATAGATCCTAGGATGGGTGTATTAGCAACCTACCTACCCGCTTGCTAATTTTCCCAACCTCGCATATATTTACTAAAACCTAACAGCTAAAAACTAACACCTCGTTTTCATGGCCAACTTCCACCGCTTCACCATTAAAGCTCAAGAGGCGCTCCAGAACGCCCAAGAGCTCGCGAGCGCAAAAAATCACGGCGAGCTGAAGGCGCTCCATCTTCTTGCCGCCTTGATCGAAGACCAACAGTCGCTCGTTCAGCCGGTTTTGGTACGGAGTAACGTCAATCTCGACAAGTTCCACGAAGAGCTCGAAATGCAGATCGATCGCCTGCCGAAGATCGTCACGGGTTCTTCAATCGGCCAGCTCTATCTTTCGCAAGAGGTGATGAAGATCCTGGACTCCGCCGCGAAGATCGCCGCCCAGCAGAAAGATGAGTTCATCTCCTGCGAGCACATGTTACTCGCACTTCTTGACGCGCCGTCTCAAGCCCAAGCACTCCTTCAGCAGTTCGGCCTCCGCCGTGAGACGACGATCCGCATCTTGGCCCAGCTCCGCGGCTCGGTGCGGGTAACAGACGAGACGCCCGAGAGCAAGTTCCAAGTACTCGAAAAGTACGCCATCAACGTAACGGACAAGGCAAAAGCAGGAGAGCTTGATCCGGTGATCGGCCGCGACGAGGAGCTTCGCCGCGTGATTCAAATTCTCTCTCGCCGCACGAAAAATAATCCGGTTTTGATCGGCGAACCAGGCGTGGGGAAGACGGCAATCGTTGAAGGTCTTGCACAGAAGATCATCTCGGGCGATGTGCCGGAGCCCTTGAAAGGCAAGCAGATCTTGATGCTCGACCTCGGCGCTTTAATCGCCGGAACAAAGTTTCGCGGCGAGTTCGAAGATCGCTTGAAGGCCTTCGTAAAAGAAGTAAAAAATGCCGCCGGCAACATTATGTTATTCATCGATGAAATTCACACCATCGTCGGCGCCGGCGCGGCCGAAGGTGCGGTGGATGCCTCAAATCTCTTGAAGCCCGCGCTCGCGCGTGGCGAGCTCCACGCGATCGGCGCGACGACGATCCGCGAATACCAGCGCTACATCGAAAAAGATCCCGCGCTCGAGCGGCGTTTCCAGCCCATCATCGTCGAGGAACCCTCGATCGAGGATTCGATCGCCATCCTTCGCGGGCTCAAAGAAAAATATGAGATTCATCATGGACTACGCATTTCGGACGAAGCCATCATCGAAGCGGTGAATCTCTCCGCGCGCTACATCACCGACCGATTCTTGCCCGACAAGGCCGTTGACCTTATTGATGAAGCGGCTGCCGCACGGCGACTAGAGTCCGAAAGTTTGCCGACCGAGATCAACCGCCTTCGCCGCGAAATTACCAAACTCGAAGTGGAACGCCAGGCGCTCCAGGGCGAGAGCAAGGCAAAATCCGAAGCGCGCATTAAGGAGATCGACAAGGAGTCGAAAAAGCTGAAGGACGAAAACGATGAGCTCTCCTCGCGCTGGCGTACCGAGAAGGTGAAGTTCGAGCGCCTCCACGAACTGCGTCAGAAAATGGATGCCTTAAAGCGCGAGGTGGAAGTCGTGGAGCGCGAAGGAAATCTGGAGCGCGTCGCGCAGATCACCTACGGCGAACTGCCGCAGGCGCAAAAGGACTTCGAGGCCTACGAAAAAAAGCACTTCGGTGTATCGAAGACGAAGAAAAAGGATGAGGCAGGAGAGCAGAATTTTTTGAAGGAAGCCGTGGACAAAGAAGATGTCGCGGCGGTAGTTGCCGTCTGGACCGGCATCCCGCTCTCCCGCATGCTTGAGTCCGAAAGCGAGAAGTTCTTGAAGATCGAAGAAGCCTTGAAGGAGCGCGTCGTCGGCCAGGATGAAGCAGTTAAGGCCATCGCCTCCGCACTCCGACGCGCCCGCGCGGGACTCTCGGACCCGAACCGCCCTTTAGGTTCTTTTATGTTCCTCGGGCCGACCGGTGTTGGAAAGACCGAACTCGCAAAAGCGCTCTCGGAATTTATGTTTAACGATGAAAAAGCGCTCATCCGCATCGACATGTCGGAGTATATGGAGCGGCATGCAACCTCGCGTCTCATTGGAAGCCCGCCCGGATATGTGGGGTACGAGGAGGGAGGACAGCTCACCGAAACCATCCGCCATCGGCCGTACAGTTTGATCCTCTTCGATGAGATCGAAAAAGCGCACCCCGAGGTGTTCAACCTACTACTTCAAATCCTGGATAACGGGCGCCTCACCGACGGCAAAGGGAAGACGGTGAACTTCAAAAACAGTATCATCATCATGACCTCGAACGTCGGAAGCCAGTATCTCCGCGCGACGGTTTCGGGTTTTGGATTCAATCAGGAAGCCGAGGGCAGTGTTCTTGATAAACAACCGGCGCAAAAAGTGGACACCGAGTACAAAACAAAGATCATGGAGTCCTTGAAAGCAAGCTTCCGTCCGGAGTTCTTAAACCGCATCGATGAGATCATCGTCTTCGAGCCGCTTTCGGAGGTCTCGATCGAGCGCATCGTCGACCTCCAGCTCGGGCTTATCGAGAAGCGCCTCACCGATCGGCATATCACGATCTCACTTGACCCCGCGGCGCGGAAGTACATCGCTCGCGAAGGGTTCGACGCCGAGTTCGGCGCGCGGCCATTGAAGCGATTGATGCAAAAAGTTATCCTGGATGCACTCGCAGACAAGATGATCCGCGGCGAACTCAAGAATGGTGGAAAAGTTAAGGTCAATTATAAAGCGAATTCCCTGGTCATTAGCCATTAAAGCGCTCCTTGCGGGCGCCGTCTGGCTGTGGGCGCCCTCGTGGTTTCTTCTTGTTGCGATCGCATTCTACTTTGTGCCGCTCTTCCGGCCCGGAGAGGTCTTGGTTCCCTTTGTGATGACGCTTGCCTTTGCCGAGCTCGCCGATCCGCAGCTCTGGAGCGCGCTTATCATCGTCGTCTTGATATTTCTCATCCTGGGCATTAAAGACCTCGTCCTCATTCGTCGCGTCGAAGCGTATCAAGTGCTCGGCTCGGTGCTCCTCCTCGCGCTCGGTCTCGAATTTTTCCCGCGCACGCCGACCTTCGATTACCCCACCCTCCTCTTTGTTCCTGCAGCGCTCTTTTATATGCTTTGTCGGAGCGTACTATCATATACGCTTCGCGATCTTGACCGCGGCGCGCAAGAACTCCACCGAGGAAACGCCGCGCTCGCGGTCGCGACTCTTCTCATCGCCGAGTGGTCCGGTGCCTTGATGTTCCTTCCTCTGACCTCATTCGAGCAGGCAGCGCTCTTTC
>CAZWBU010000009.1:0-2864 GCA_964632585.1 uncultured Candidatus Saccharibacteria bacterium
ACTTTTTTAAAAAAGTGGGGCTGGGTCCGAAAGTCCCGCAACTCTCCACGAGCCCGAAGGGCGAGTGCTAGAGTTGGCGCGATCCCGTTTATCTCCGAATACAGCCGAGGCAATATTGGTATCGTGGAGAGTGCGGGATCCCCGCACCTCTAACCTCAGAACTCTGTTCTTCGGAGATGCGCGGGACTTCCCGCAAAAAGAAACGCGGCCCGCTGGAGTTAGAAAAAGAGGCCTATTTGAGAAAATTAAAAACTCCGTGTATGATATCCTCCACATGACAAAAAAGATATTAAAAAACGGCCTCCGGCTTATTCTCGTTCCCCAGCCGAAAAACCTTGCGGCAACGGTCTTGGTGCTCGTCGAGGCCGGTTCGGAGTATGAAACAAAGGAGAAAAACGGCCTCTCGCACTTTTTGGAGCACATGGTCTTCAAGGGCACGACCCGGCGGCCGAACGCGGGCATGATCTCGAATGAACTCGACGCCTTGGGCGCTGAATACAACGCCTTCACCGGCCAAGAGTACACCGGGTACTGGGCGAAAGCCCAGGCACATAAGTTGCCCCAACTTATCGATGTCGTGTGTGACTTGTACCTGAACCCGCTTTTTGAACAAAAAGAGATCGACAAAGAGCGCGGCGTGATTATTGAAGAGATCAATATGTACGAAGACACACCACAACGTCGTGTCCAGGAGCTTTTTTCCGAACTGCTCTACGGCGACCAACCTGCCGGCTGGGACATCGCCGGAAAGAAGGACATCATTTTGAAGCTGCAGCGCGATGATTTTGTTTCATACCGCACCGAACGCTATGTTGCGCCGGGGACCGTCGTCATCGTAGCCGGCGCCTTTAATCCGACGCATGTCCGCACGGCGATCGAGAAGCTCTTTGCGCATCTCCCGCGAAAGAAGGTTGTGCCGAAGCCGAAAACCGTCGTCGGCCAATCAGAACCGGCGGTCGCGGCGAAGTTCAAAGAGTCCGACCAGACGCATCTCGTGCTCGGCGTCCGGGCCTTCACTATGTTCGACAAGCGGCGCTATGCGCTCCAAGTTTTAGGAGACATCGTAGGCGGCGGGATGAGTTCGCGATTGTTCCATCGTATTCGTGAAGAACTCGGCGCCGCATACTACGTTCGCTCGAGTACCGATCTCTTTTTAGACCATGGCTACTTCACCGTCTCTGCTGGCGCCGACACGAAGCGCGCAGAGGTGGTAGTTACCGCGGCGCTTGAAGAGTTGAAACGTCTTACGAAAGAAATCGTCCCCCGGGTGGAACTCCTGAAGGCAAAAGATCACATGATTGGCGGGCTTATTTTGGGCCTCGAAACCTCTGATGAACTCGCCAGTTTCTACGGTGGTCAGGAGATTGTGATGAAGAAGCTTGTCTCGCCGGAAGAGATCATGCGGAAGGTGAAGAAAGTTACCGCGCAGGAGATCCAAAGCGTCGCTCGATCGCTCTTCGTAAACGGAGGGTTGAACCTCGCCCTCATCGGCCCGCATAAGGACCCCGAGCCCTTCCGGAAGATTCTGCACTTTTGAGTCGGTTTTTGGCGTCGAGACCAGACCCTTTCGCAAACAGGGCTTCGCAGGTTGCGAAGCCCTGCCATTTAGGTATATTCTGAAGGGACAAAATGCTTCGGATTGTCGCGGGGCAGGCCAAATTTGAGATTTACCAATGAGTGAAAATCGAGCATACGAAATTTCGTGGGCGAGTTTGTGGAGAATTTTATTCTTCATCATTCTCGTCACTATCGTATTTTTGGGCCGGCGAATCTTGATCGGACTATTCCTTGCAATCGTCATCTCGTCTGGTCTCGAGTTCATGGTAACGTTTCTCGAGCGCCGCGGGCTGCCGCGGACGCTCGGCGTGATTCTCATATTCCTCACCGCCGCCGTGCTCGTTATTATGGCGGTCTACACGATCATCCCGCTCGTCGTCGTTGATTTGAACAGTGTTTTCCTGAAGCTGAGCAAGATCGATACCGGCTCCCTGTGGTCATCGTTTGTAAGTTTTAAGACGACACAGTCCATCGCGGAGTTTGTAAATAAGATTTCCGATATTTTTCTCTCGGGTGGTTCTCCCATCGGTGCCTTTTCGAACATCGTCGGGGGACTTCTCCTTGGCGTCTCAATTCTCGTGAGTTCGTTCTATCTCTCGCTCACCCGGAACGGCGTCGAGCGGTTCATCCTCGCCGTCATCCCGGGCGACTATGAAGAAGACGCTCTTCGCATCTACGAGCGATCGATCAAAAAGATCGGTGCGTGGTTTCAAAGCCAGCTTCTCTTGAGCTTGATCGTCGGGGGCCTGGTGCTCGCGACCCTTCTCGTTCTTGGCGTGAAGTACGCCTTCCTGCTCGCGATCTTGACCGGCATCTTCGAGCTCGTGCCATATATCGGCCCCATCATTTCTGGTTCGGCTGCTGTGATCGCCGCATTCATCACCGATTCGGGTTCACCACAACTCGCGCTCTATACCCTTGGCGCATTTATCGTTATTCATCAAATTGAAAGCCATATACTCGTTCCGGTATTGATCGGCAGGAATGTCGGGCTGCATCCCGTCGTCGTCATCGTCGCACTCTTGATGGGTCTCGAGGTCGGGGGATTGCTCGGTATTCTTATCTCCGTCCCGGTCGCTGTCGTGCTCCAAGAGATGCTCGACCATTGGTCGGAGAAAAAAACCCGCCGGATGGCAGTGGTGTAATGGTTTAGCCCGCAAGGACGAGTTCGCACACGGGAAAAATATTGGCATGAGTCCCGTTAGAAGCCGCGATCGCTTTGCAGTTATCCCATTTGTTTCACATGAACAGTCGTTTTAGTAAAAATCAAATTTTCTTCGGGTCGCCGATCGCGATTTGCTTCTAAC
>CAZWBU010000009.1:2874-15325 GCA_964632585.1 uncultured Candidatus Saccharibacteria bacterium
TTTACGTCACAACGCCGATCTACTACGTGAATGATCGGCCGCATATCGGTCATGCGTATACGACGATCGCCGCCGATGTTATTGCACGCTACTACCGTGCGCAGGGATTTGACGTAATCTTTCAAACAGGAACTGATGAAAATTCCCAAAAAACCGTTGAGGCAGCCGCAAAAGCGAACAAAGATATTGAGTTATATCTTCATGAATTCGCGCAGATTTGGCGCTCAACATGGGACACGCTCGGCATAAGTTACACCGACTTCATCCGGACGACCGAAGAACGCCACAAGAAAACGGTTAACGAAATTTGGCGGCGGCTCAACGAACGCGGCGATATCTATAAAGGAAAGTATAAAGGGCTCTATTGTAAAGGACACGAAGCATTCATGAAGAAAAGTGAGCTCGTGGGCGGGCTTTGTCCTGATCACAAAACAGCCCCCGAGAAGGTTAGCGAAGAAAATTATTTCTTTCGTCTGTCAAAATATCAAAAACAACTTCTCGCCCACTACGATGAGCATCCTGATTTTGTTGTGCCCGAGGCACGATTTCACGAAGTGCGGAAATTCGTCAAACACGGCCTTGAAGATATCAGTATTTCGCGTGAGTCGCAGCGATGGGGAATTCCGGTACCGAACGAAACTCATCAAACAATTTATGTGTGGTTCGACGCCCTGATTAACTACGCTTCAGTTATCGGTCTCGAGGAATGGGGGCAACATCCTGCTGACCTGCATGTAGTGGGCAAAGATATTACCCGTTTTCACGCGGTGATCTGGCCGGCGATGCTTATTTCCGCCGGACTCGCGCTCCCCAAGCAGATCGCGGCAAATGGATTTTTCACTATCGACGGCGTAAAAATCTCAAAGTCACTCGGCAATAGCGTTGATCCAATGGAGCTCGCTAAGACCTATGGCACCGACGCATTGCGATACTTCCTACTTCGCGAGATTCCCTTCGGCGAAGACGGGGATTTTTCCGTAGAAAAATTCAAGGAGCGGTACAATGCGGATCTCGCAAATGGCCTCGGCAATCTTGTCGCGCGCCTCGCCTCGCTTGGCGAGAAGTGCGGACCGATCACCTTGAAGAACACGGCCGGACGCGACGAGATGCCTCCCCACCCCCAAAACGCCGCACTCTGGAGCGGGTATCACTTCAGCGAGATACTCATGCAGATCTGGAAAGAGCTCTCGGCGATAGACAAGTATATCAACGATCAAAAGCTCTGGGAGCAAAAGGGAAAAATCTTGGGCCAGGGCGTTGCAGCGTGCGTAAGCACTATATTGTATCAATCCCGCTTCCTCGAACCCTTCATGCCGGATACGGTCGCAACGATCCGAGAGCAGTTTGTAATGACAGGCGATGTGCTCACGATAAAGAAGACCACGCCGCTGTTTCCAAGAATCGCATAGTATGCATGAAATACTTTGACGCACATACTCATGTTCATTTCGCCGCCTTTAAGGACGACTATCACGAAGTAATCCAGCGGGCACTTGACAGCGATGTCTGGATGATCCTGGTTGGCACTCAGCTCGACACCTCCCGTCGGGCAGTCGAAGTGGCACATGAGTTCAAAGAAGGAGTTTTCGCAGCCATTGGCTTGCATCCCATTCATACCGACGCTTCGTATCACGACGAAAAGGAACTTGGCCTGCCCTCCGAAGCTTTAGCGAAGGAGGGGCAAGGGAGTAGTAGTTTTACAAGCCGCGGCGAAGCTTTCGATTATGATGCTTATAAAAAACTAGCCAAAGACCCGAAGGTTGTCGCGATTGGCGAGTGCGGCCTTGACTACTACCGATTAAGTGAAGAGACGAAAGAGAAGCAGATGGCGGCGTTTTCTGCTCAGATCGAACTCGCGCATGAAGTTAAAAAGCCGCTCATGATCCACTGCCGCTCTGGCGTAGCCGAGCGAGCCTCGCCCCAGAATAGGGCGGGCCGAAATGCGTTTCCCGATTTAATCGCGATACTAAAAGCTTCCGCCAAAGGCGGATCCGCCTCCGGCGGAAACAGCCCAAAGCTAAAAGCTGACTCACCCGGCGTCATCCATTTCTTTACCGGCACAAAACGCGACACAGAAGAACTCATGGATCTCGGCTTCGCATTCACGTTTGGCGGCGTCGTCACATTTACGCGCGACTACGACGAGGTCGTGAAAGCAATCCCACTCGATCGGATTCTCTCCGAAACCGATGCGCCCTATGTCGCACCCGCGCCCTATCGCGGCAAGCGAAACGAGCCGGCATACGTTGTCGAAATCGTAAAAAAACTTGCGGAGCTGAAGGACGTGGCGCCCGAAGAGATGCGCGATGCGATTTTTACAAATGCGAAGCGGATATTTGGAATTTCTTGACAAACAAAAAGATAGGGCGAGAATAACATGCAGTAGTTCATCACGCACCATGCCGAGAGGAGGGCTGCAATGGATCGTCTGTGGGTCGTGAGGCGTTGGCATGTGGGAGGAACGGATGCGCCACCGGAGTGCCTTCGTCCGCTTGTGGACGACTTCAGTCGCTCTCGTCGAGGGTACATACCGGATTTTCTTGGGGAGGCAGTTCTTTGCCACTCGCCTATCGGCTCGCTTGAGCTCGAAGGACGACCGATCGCGGCGTTCCACTTCGCCGTGCGGGCGCTTTGGGCAGGAGGGATTGAAATCCCCGGCGAAGCAGTGCGGCTCTACATGAGGTTTTTCATGCGACTCGATCGCGGGAGAAACGAGGGATTGAACGCGAAAACCATTTTCTCATTGCTCGAGAAGGAGCCGTTCCGTCCGTCGGAATCACAACTGACGATCGAGGCACTCCGAATGCTCAGAGCGGCGCCGATCCTTAGTTTGGGTGACGATGGCGACGCGGAGCTCAGGCAGTATCGATTTGGTACCGGGACGTTCAGACGGTTTCCTGAAAATAAGCGGGATAAGTGGGATTGGGAGATCATCAAGAGAGAAAACGTCGCAGTCAAGAGGCATTTCGCCACGCTTGAACAAGAGGCCCAGTCTCCCGTTGGCGCCTAAGTCGTGGAATCAAGAAGATGCCCGTTCGGAATAAAACCCGAACGGGCGCGTTGTTTTTAGCGAGTATTTACGCTAGAATTTCGACATTCAGCCCATGCACCCATGAAGAAATACGATTTCAAAGAGGTAGAAGCCAAGTGGCAGAAGGTCTGGCAAAAGGAAGGGGTTTACGAGCCAGACCTACACAAAGCCAAACGCCCTTTCTATAACCTCATGATGTTCCCATACCCTTCAGCAGAAGGGCTTCATGTGGGGAACATGTATGCGTTCACGGGATCGGACATTTATGGCCGGTTCAAACGGATGCAAGGACATGACGTCTTCGAGCCGATCGGTCTCGATGGGTTTGGTATCCATTCGGAAAATTATGCTTTGCATATCGGCGCGCATCCGATGGAGCAGTCAAAAGTTTCAGAGAAGCGGTTTTACGAACAGCTCGAAGCGATTGGAAACGGCTTTGCGTGGAACGAGCGACTCGCAACCTACGACCCCGAATACTACAAGTGGACGCAGTGGCTCTTCACAGAAATGTGGAAGCGCGGCCTCGCATACCGTAAGAAACAACCAGTCAACTGGTGTCCTTCGTGTAAGACCGTCCTCTCTGACGAACAAGTCATCGCAGGAAAGTGTGAGGGGTGCGGAACGGTCGTTATCAAAAAAGATCTCGAGCAGTGGTTTTTTCGCATCACAAAGTATGCCGACCGGCTCCTCAAGAACCTCGAAACCTTGGACTGGTCAGAGAGAGTAAAAATTGCGCAGAAGAATTGGATTGGGAAATCCGAGGGGGCGGAGATTGATTTCCCGCTTGATTTCAAGAAGAATCTCCGAGATAACGAACACCGCGGACCGAACGGCGAACGAGCCCACATTACTGTTTTTACGACGAGACCAGACACACTTTTCGGCGCCACGTACATGGTTTTATCGCCGGAGCATCTGTGGGTGACGTTGGCGACTGATGAAGAACACGATGTACTTTTGAATAAGGCGGAGGTGAAAGCATATATCGGGGCGGCACAGCAGAAATCGGAAGAAGAGAGAGTTGCCGAAGGGAAAGAGAAAACCGGGGTTGAGCTGAAAGGCGTCAAAGCGATAAACCCCGCGAACGGGGAGGAAATTCCGATCTGGGTCGCCGATTACGTGCTTGGCAGCTACGGCACGGGCGCCATAATGGCCGTGCCGGCGCACGATGAGCGCGATTTCGAGTTTGCTAAAAAGTTTAAACTGCCGATTCGTATGGTTATTTGCCCACACTATCCGGCAAAAACGTGTCCGGTTTTAGACCACGCATACGTGGGCGATGGTCATCTCGTTGATTCGGGAAAGTTTAATGGAATGCCAGCAGAAAAAGCCAAGCGGGGAATCACAAAATTCGTTGAGGGCGCAGAAAAGACCCAGTACAAACTGCGTGACTGGCTCATCTCCCGCCAGCGCTACTGGGGTCCGCCGATACCGATGATTTTCTGCGAGGCGTGTGCTTCATCCGGAAAAGGAGAGCAATCCGAAATGCCCGGCTGGTACGCTGCTCCGGAAAAAGATTTGCCAGTTGAATTACCCTTCATTAAGGAATTCCGCCCAACGGGCAAGGACGAGTCGCCGCTTGCATCACACAAGGAGTTTTACGAAGTGAAATGTCCCGGGTGCGGTGGGAAGGCCCGCCGCGAGACAGATGTTTCAGACACATTCTTGGATTCGGCGTGGTATTATTTGCGCTACCTAAATCCAAAAAACAAAGAATCGGCGCTCGATGCGGCGCTCGTAAAGAAATGGCTACCGGTTGAGATGTACATCGGCGGCGCGGAGCATGCGGTACTTCACCTGCTTTATGTGCGATTTGTTGCGATGGCACTCCATGATTGGGGACTTGTGGATTTCGACGAGCCGATGAAGCGCTTTCGCGCACACGGGCTTTTGATCAAAGACAGCGCGAAAATGTCGAAGTCGAAAGGAAATGTAGTGAATCCGGACGAGTACATTAAAAACTTCGGCGCGGACGCCCTGCGGACATACCTCATGTTTTTAGCGCCGTTCGAACAGGGCGGTGGTTTTCAAGAAGGAGGTATCTTGGGTGTCGAACGATTCCTTAACAGAGTGTGGAGAGTTGGCCAAGAGCTAATGGCTAATGGCGAGGGGCACAAAAGAGATATCGAGCTCGAGCGACTATTACACCAGACGATTAAGAAAGTTACTGAAGATATCGAAAACCTCCGCTACAACACTGCCGTAAGCGCGCTTATGATTCTCTTAAACAAAATGGAAGAAAAACAGCCCGTGTCGCGTGACACATATCACGTGTTTCTCAAACTCCTAGCGCCGTTTGCGCCGCATATAACCGAAGGATTGTGGCAGGGAATAGCAAATCGCAAAGGGCAAATCGCAAAGGGCAAATTCAGTTCAATACACGCAGAAGAATGGCCGTCTTACGACCCGAAGCTCATCGAATCAGACACTTTCACGCTCGTCATCCAAGTAAACGGCAAGACGCGCGATATGGTGGAAGCGCCAACAACCATTTCCGAAGCCGATGCTCGCGCGCTCGCGCTCGGACGCGAGAAGATCAAGAACCTGATTGGCGGCGCCACGCCGAAAAAGGTAATCTATGTGCCGAAGCGACTCATTAGTATCGTAACTTAACTTATCACCATGGCGGAAGGGTTTAGTCCAAAACCAAAACCATCAGGCGCCGGCGTTGGCGCTGGCCCGAGCTTTCTTCTCTTCACCGCCCTTATCCTCGCTATCGGTTACACGACCTATCTACGGTTTCAAAATAACGCGGCGCAACAATCGGCAACAAACGGCCGTGTCACCCCCACGCACATTCCCGTCGGATTCACCGCAAACGATCTTTCCGATGTCTATGACGTGGTGAAGATAACGAGCATCGTGCCGACCGCAGGCGCGGGCGTTACTCAAGTCGTCATCCGCGGCGATGAGCAGAAGGTTCCCACGCTCGCCGGCTGGACGCTCCGCACAAATGCCGGCAGTCAACTCATCGGCCTCGAGGGTCAAGGCTTTGCCGGAGAACTGCGCGTGAAAGTGTTAAACAGTATCGTCAACGAATCCCACGACCGCCTCCTGCTCTTCGACGGGCAGGGGAGATTGGTGAATGAGTACGCTTACTAGGAGTAATCGCCAATAATGCAAATCCGAATGAATAATGCGAATCATTAGCATTATTTGCCAACATTTGCATTATTAGCGATTACTCTCTTAGAACGACGATGTTCGCCGTTCGCTCGTGAGTTTTATTTTCACGTCCGTTGTCTTCGCACCGCGGGCGACTTTGAGCGTGATGAGATCGCCAACCTGGGACTCTTCGAGATAGTCCTGAATACAGTGTTCGTTGTCGAGCCGCTTACCATTGAATTCCAAAATTACATCGTGTTCGCGGATGCCGGCCTTGGCCGCTGGGCTTTCGGGAACGACGGCAAAGTCATGCGGACCTTCCTTAATAACAAGCGCCCCATGGTTCTCCGACAAGTTCATCTTGTGGCGAATCTTTTCGTCGACGATAACATAGCGAACGCCAAGGAGCGGCCGGCGGATGCGGCCGAATTTTTGAATGTCTTCGAGGTCGCGTCGCGCGGCATTCACCGGAATCGCGAAGCCGATATTCTGCGCTCCCGAGATTATCGCCGCATTGATGCCGATGACTTTCCCTTCTAAATCAACGAGTGGTCCGCCCGAGTTGCCGACATTGACCGCCGCATCCGTTTGAATAAGCCCGCGCATCTCTTGCGATTTCATTTTTGGATCCGGTTGCGCAGTAATCGCGCGTGAAAGGCCAGAGACGATGCCCAACGATACCGTGTTTTTGAAGATGCCCAAGGCGTTCCCAATGGCGATGACCGTTTGGCCGAGTTCAAGTTTGGTCGCATCGCCGAGCTCTAGAACGGGAATGTCGCGATTGGAGATCATCAAGATTGCTACATCGTTAATCGGGTCCCGACTCATCACTTCCGCCGGATATTTCTGTCCATCATTTGCAATAACGGTATAGCTCGCCTTCGGTTCAGAGATGACGTGTTTGTTCGTCAAGACAAGTCCGGGTCCGACGCTGAATCCAGACCCACCACCGACCGAGACCATACCGTGCTCGTCAACCAAAAAATCAGGCAAGTGGAACTTCTGGGTCAAGCGTTTTTCCATTCTGCCCTTTCGGTGCTCTCCCGGAAGAAAGGGATACATCTCATGGGGAATCTCCTTCTCCACATCTTCAAGATGCTTCGAAATGATAATTGAAACCACCGAAGGCATCACCTTCTTGATCGTTTCAATAACGCGCGATTCGTCGGCCATCCCTCACCCTTGCAGGGCTGCGAAGCCCCTGCAAGCCATGTTGATTTGATACGCCGACGTTTTCATGAGCAGAGATAGTAATTGACCATACAATAGTTTCGAGCGTGGAGAGCCCCGCAAGGGTGAGGGATGCTTATAGTATAGCATCATGGCTCGCCCTTGTTTAGAAACATCCCCAAGCGGGGATATAATGATTTTCTCTACGGTCGCGATCCATATATTCTATTGTTTCAACCGCGACTCAACTCTCTTTAAGAGTACCGCGTTCGTAGCAACCACGATGGAGGAAACGGACATAAGAAGCGCCGCGATCTCGGGACGTAGCGACAATCCAAACGATTTATAAAACACTCCCGCCGCAACCGGAATGGCGAGAACGTTGTAGATCGCCGCCCAGAAGAGATTCTGCTTCATTTTCAAAACCGTCGCTTTGCTCAAGCGGATTGCGGCTACGATGTCGAACGGATCCGACTTCATAAGTACGATATTGCCTGTTTCGATGGCCACATCGGTCCCCGCGCCAATTGCAATGCCAATATCGGCCTGCGCCAACGCCGGCGCGTCATTGATGCCGTCGCCGACCATGGCCACGAATTTCTTTTCGTCCTGCAGTTTTTTCACATAACTCGCTTTGTCCTGTGGCAGGACTTCCGCAAACACGCGATCAATCCCAAGCTCGCGGCCCACGGCCTCCGCAACCTTCGCATGGTCGCCGGTGATCATCGCAACTTCAATGCCAAGCTTCTTAAGCTCTTGGATGCTTTTCTTTGCGCTCGGGCGAACCGTGTCAGCGACCGCGATCACGCCCACAATTCTGCCGTCAATCGCAAGCATGCTCAAGGTTTTGCCCTCTCTCGCAAGCTTGTCGATCGTCGCGCGAGCAGTTCCGAGATTGATGCCGTTTGCGGCCATCAGTTTTTCATTCCCGGCGAGTATCCGCTTGCCGTCAATCATCGCCCTTAGTCCATGCCCCGCAACCGACTCGAACTGCGACGGCTTCACGAGCGGAATGTTGCGCTTCGCCGCTTCTTCAACGATAGATTTCGCGATCGGATGATTAGAGCCACTTTCAATGCTTGCTTCATATTTCAATATCTCGGACTCTTGGATGCTGTTGAGCGCTATAATATCCGTTACTTTCGGTTTGCCTTCGGTGAGGGTTCCCGTTTTATCAAGTACGATCGCATTCAGCCTCGATGTATTTTCAAGCGTCGCGGCGTCTTTGATCAAAATGTTGTGTCGCGCTCCGATGCCGGTGCCTACCGCAACTGCCGTCGGCGTCGCAAGGCCTAAGGCATCAGGACACGCGATGACAACCGTTGAAACCGCAAAGGTGAGCGCGGTTAAAAGCGATGCTCCCGCAGCCACATACCATCCGAAGAATGCCGCAAGCCCCGAACCGATGGCGAGTACCACCAGCCAGGCAGCCGCTTTATCGGCCAAACGCTGGCCGGGAGCTTTGGAGTTCTGCGCGGTCTCCACCATTTTTATGATCTGCGCCAAAACCGTCTCTGATCCCACTTTTGTAGCCCTAAACTTCGCGAGACCGGTAAGATTCACCGATCCACCTACTACTTTTGCACCAATGGTTTTATTGACTGGAATAGATTCCCCCGTTACGAGCGATTCGTCTATAGACGTTTCGCCTTCAATGATCTCGCCGTCCACGGGCACCTTGTCGCCGGGCCGCAGAACGACAATGTCGCCCTGAACAATCTCGGCGCTCGGGATCAAAATTTCCTTGCCACCGCGAATCACCGCCGCTTTCGGCGGCACGAGATCGAAAAGTGCGCGGAGCGACTCGGAGGTGCCCCGCCGCGATTTCATCTCCATCCAATGTCCAAAAAGCACAAAGGTTACGAGCAATGCCGCCGCTTCATAAAACGTCTCCTCCCCGCCGATAAACGTGAGGAGTACGCTGAAGATGTAGGCCGCCAAGACGCCGGTCGCGATCAAAACCGCCATATTGAGCTTCTTGGCCTTGAGGGAATAATATGTGCCGGTTATGAAAATAGAGCCCGTCCAAAAGACAATTGGCGTAGTCAAAACTAGAAGTAGCCAGTTCACGATTTGCGGGCTCGCAAGGTAAAGCTTGAAAACGTTGGTTCCGACGGGCGACAGCAAGAAGATCGGAATGGATAAAGCGAAAGAAATCCAAAACCTGCGGCGCATGTCCCGCTCCATTTGTTTCGCCATCTGGGGGCTCGTCATCGCCGCTTCATGATCCATGTGCGTGCCCTCCGAAGCTTTAGCGAAGGAGGGGCTCATCTTCGACATATCGTGTCCGGCATGCTCGCCCGCCTGTTTCGGCTTGCCCGCCGTAGCTTTAGCGGAGGTGGGGATAAGATCCATGCCGCAACCGGGGCACTTGCCGGGACCTTTCTGCCGCACCTCGGGATGCATCGGGCAGGTATAGATTGTCTCGTCCCGCGATTCACGATGCTCCTCGTACTCGCTGTGATTGGTATGATTGTGGTTCATCCCGTTAGAAGCAAATCGCGATCGGCGATCTGGATTAATTTATAAAAGTGGATATGCATAATAGTAAACTATGTTACATATGGCACGATCGCGGCTTCTAACGGGATTCATGGCTGTTTTTCTGTATGATACCCCATAGGGGTATTTGCCGTCAAGTGGACAACATTTGCGCTATACACACGAATTAATTATAACCGTTCGCGATTGGTTTATGATGAGCCGACTCCGTCAGGGATGTACTTGATAGGACTCTTCTGAAATTCCTCTTTGCAGGACTTGCAACAGAAGTAGTATATCCCGCCGCCATATTTTAAGATGGCGTACTCTTCCTTCCGGCGTATTTTCTTTTTGCATACTGGATCGATATGAAACATGTTTTTTATGTTGATTTAATTTTTCGACTTAATGCTGGGATAAACGCCGGAGTATGCGCGGCATAGGTATCCCACGCTTCCCCGAATGCTTCCCGCGACTCTTTCTCTTCGCTCTTCGCCAAGCGCGCGTACATAAACACGAGTATCGGGAACATGAGGAGCGTGAGAAGCGTCGGCCACTGGAAGAGAAATCCGAGCATGATGAGGATGAATGCCGCGTACTGCGGATGACGGATGCGAGCATAGGGCCCTGCGGTCGCAAGCGCGTGCTCTCGCTGGGCCTTATAGAGCACTTTCCATGCATCGGCGAGCAGGATGAATCCGTAGCCGATGAATATGTAACTTAGGATGTGGAACGGCCCGAAATGCGGATCGCCGCCCCAGCCGAAGAGATCCTCGAGCAGGTGCCCGGAGTTGTGGGAAAAAAGATCGATCCCAGGCACCCGCTTTGCAAGCCAACCCGAGGCGAGATAGATCGTGAGCGGAAAGCCATACATCTCCGCGAAGAGCGCGACGATGAACGCGGAGAACGCGCCGAACGACCGCCAATCGCGCGGGGTCTTCGGCTTCGTAAAGCTGAAGGCGAACACGATGAAGATGGCAGAATTAATGATGACGAGCAGCCAGAGGCCGTAAGCATTTTCCATGGCGGTTAATGGCAGCAAGAATGGTTTGAGTGACCCTTCTTTTCATCGGTGTGCGAGCTATTTTCTGGAGACGGCTGCTTTGTGTCAGCCATGTCGTGCTGCTCTTCGTCCGATGACCCGTGCCCATGGCCGCGGAACATCATCCAAAGATGGGCGACGACGAAGCCGCCGATCAAGATTGACCAGAGATATCCAGCCGAAAAGAACTTGCCTCCGGCAAAAAGCAGAATGACGAGGGGCACCGCGCAGAGAACCATCATCCACATCATTGAGGAATTGTTTTTATTGTTGTGATTGTGCATGGTCATTAATTGTGTTGATGAACGATCTTTTATGTTCCCGCATATTTTTCCGGATCCCCGTCGAAGTGGCTATTGCACGATTCGGAGCAGAAGTAGTAGGCATCGCCCCTGTGAGCGCTCTGGTACTTCGCGTTCGCAACCGGAAACTCCATGCCGCAGACAACGTCGAAAAGCATATTCGGTTCTTCTTCGATGTGAAAGCCAACTTTCTCGAGGACTGACTTTAATTTTTTATGCATTGGCATATTTGTGGTGTTATGCAGCGTCGACTCGAGGCGGCATGCGCCGCCCCCGCCGCAGAGTTGCCCAATTACTTCCGGTCTTGGATCAAGCTCGTGTTGTGCATCCAGACCATGTACGCGGCGAAGATCCAGGCAAACACGAACATGTAGATTGCTCCGAGAATAAAACTGCCAAACGTAAGCCAGGTAAATCCGGGCAGTGTCTCAAATACCGCGTGATGAAGTTCAATAGCCCTTTTTTTTTTAAACGGAAGTAGCCCACCGAGAAGGCAGAGAACATAGGCGACTTCTGCGCCTAAGACACACAGCCAGCCGTAACGTTTAAGCGAAAGCATGTTGATGTAATTGGTTAATTTGATTCGACCTTTATTTTCACTTTCCAGAATACCTCGCCGCTTGCGGCGGGGATGAATGGCGAAGTGAAAATAATCCTGAGCCGGGTCGAAGGGTTACCTTCGTAGATACCGCACCGCTTGCGGTGCGGTAATTCATTTTCTATTTGCTTAGTTTCCACGTAAACGTTCTTAAAGCTGCGCCGCCCACGTCCTTCATAGTGAGCGTGATGCTCGCGGGTTTTGATGATGGCGCCGGGAATACGAGCGTCCCTTTCCGGTGGTGCCCGCCCGGGCTTGGCTCGTCCCACCGGAGAGGCGCAAGCGAATCGCCCTGGTCATCGGTGAGCGTAACTGCTTTCGCAAGATCTGCGTCGATTTCTTGATGAGCGTTCAGGGAAATCCCGAAGCTCCACTCGCTTGACGCAAGGGCAAGGGGCACGGCTTCGACTTCAGCCCATCCGTCCGAACTGGTTTTTGCTTCAAGTGTGCTTGAAGTCGCGGCTGCTGAAGTGTTATTTCCTGGACTCTTCACCGCCGGCTGGTCGGCCGGCCGGTTCCATGCCCAAAGGAAAAATCCCGCAGCAGCAATAACAAGAGCAAACAAGATGAGATCTGATTTTTTCATCCCGTTAGAAGCAGATCGCGATCAACGACCTGCAAATAATTTATGTTATGAGTTAACATTTTGCAGTCTGATTAGTTTGTTTTTTTTCCCAGTGAAACGAGCGCGGCTTCTAACGGGGTTCATGGGGCTATATTTT
>CAZWBU010000009.1:15335-20881 GCA_964632585.1 uncultured Candidatus Saccharibacteria bacterium
TTCATGATTCGACGGGCAATGAATGTAATCCCGAGAATATTGAACGCGATGCCGACCCAGAACAACTTCACCTGGTACTGGGCGGCAATGGTTGCAATACCGGTTGCGCCGAGAATCGGAAGGATATTCACGAGGTAATGCGTGCAGCAGGAAATCATCGCTGCGGTCGAAGTCGTTCCCGTCGCCGCCACCACTTTCCCCGACGCGCCGTCATGGTGGAGAGACCGTTTCAGGTACGCATAGAGCCCGATCTGAATCCCGAACCCTAGAGCGAGGGTTACGATAAAGTACCAGAACTCTCTAAACTGGCTTGCAGCGAAATTCCATCCCGACACAAACGATAAGACCGCGAAATAGACTCCCAAGAGCGTGAGCGCAGCTGCAATCCCTTTGATGGTTGATGTTACAGCGAGGCGTGGCATGTTAGTTCAATTTATCAAGCTCCGCGAAGACGCGGTCGTTGTCGATTCCCATATTCGGATCATCGAGTACGTAGCGGACGATTCCCTGTTTGTCGATGAGGACAAAGCTGTGCCCCGGATATGAACCGTAATGCATCGAGGAAGGCACCGTAAGCATGCCGAATGACTGCGAGACAGATTTGCCGCTATCGAAGAGGACAGTTGCCTTTCCGAGGTCGGGCATCTTCCGAATTGCGCTCTGCCAATCAGACGGCTGGTCGATGACGATGGAAAGCGCCGCAGTGTCCGAACCGCTGAAACGCGGGTCGGTCGCTAGCGCGACCATCTGATTCCAGCAGGCCGGATAGCACATCAACCCCTCATTGAAAAACAGCACGACGTTCTTGCCCTTGAGGCGGTCCACAGAGTACTCGACGCCGTTCCTGTCACGGAGTAAGAATTGCGGTGCCGACTTCCCCAGAAGGCCGCCCAGACCGGCCGGTGGGTCGTTTGTGCTCATTTTTGACTGCCGCAAATCAGCTTGGTGTTGTCCTTTATTCAGCGCGAATATGCCGCCGATGAGGAAGATGCCGATCAGCCCGAAGGCAATGGTGGTTGTAAGAGATTTAGTTTCTTGTTTCATGGTCATTTTCTATGTTTTTTGTTTGTGTTTGGACAAATTGCCGATAAGCCGTTCGGGCGAGGAGAGCAAAGATTCCAAGAACAGCAACGGCCCAGGCGTACTCGGGAACGCCCCCGATAACACCGCCCAGTGACTGTTGAAATCTCGTGAGCGCGATGTTGATGTCCACTTGGAGTTCCGAGTGCGTCGCGGTTTGGTTCATGCCCGCCCAGACGAGCGTAAGAACACCGATAACGATGAACGTTGCCCCGGAGACAAGCTCTGAGATACCGACCTGTATTTCTTTACCGGCAAACCGGAACGTAAGTGGTTTCGCCACATTCATGAACCGCTGAGTGAGACGCGAGCGGTCGAGAACGAGTGCGAGTACGAAGAGCGGCGAAACCATTCCGAGCACATACGCCAGGGTGTAGACCAGGCCCCAAACGAATGAGCCGGGCAAGACCGAGAGCGCAAGCGCTCCCGCCAGGACGGGCGCACAACACGTCGTTGCAACGCCGGAGAGTATTCCAAGCGTGAAGACCGAACCGGCGTTCTGCGCTTCGAGTTTCGGATGGAACGAGAACGGCAGGGCGAGTTTCTTTCCCGAGAGAAGCGTAAAGCCCAGCGCGAGAAAGAAGGTTCCGGCAAGCGCGAAGATGATTTGGTGGTACCTACTAAAGAACTGCCCCAGCGCCGAGAATCCGAGCCCCAACGGAATGAATACCGTGAGGATGCCAAGAAAGAAGATGAATGTCATGAGAAACACCTTCCGCCGCGTCCGAAAGATCGAACCGAAGTACGACGGGAGAAGCACCGTAATACAGCAAGGAGCGAAGAGCGCCGCAACACCGGCGATGAAGGCGGCAATGAGAGATGTTCCGATAAGCAGTTCCATGATTTTCAGACCCCGCAGCCACCTGATGACTTGCGAGAACCGGCCGTGCCAGCGGGCGCTGTCATCTCGGAAACGATCTGCCGATATCCGGAAGCACTCGAGTAGTTCGCGCCAAGCACCTCTTTGGGATTGACCGAGTCCCACGAGATGCCCTTTTGGCTATGGTGTTTTGCGATCGTGGTGTACGTGTCAGGGAACCAGTACGAATTCACTTTGAGCGCAGCGCGGTACATGTTTTCCTCGTTCACGCCCTGCGAAGCCATAAGCTCCAAGAGTCCGAGCATCGCCATGCCGTGATTGCAATCCGGGAATATCGTCGAGTTGCCGCAGCAGGGACGATAGATGTTCTGCGCCACTCGCTCGACAAGTTTCTGCTGGTCAACAGTAAGTTTCACGAATTCATGCTTCGAGTAATGATCCATCGGGTTTCCCCCGGCGAGCGTCCATCCTCCCGTCGAGGCGAACCGCCCAGGGTCGCCGCCGTACTGCGGATCCTGCATTGCGCCCTTGTCGAGTATGGGATTCTTGTTCGCGAGACCGAGCGCCCAAAGCAGATTCAGGATCTGTCCGGAGTTCTGCGGCGTAATCGTCAGTTGATCGTTGCTGGCCTGCCCGAGGAGCGCTTTGATATCGTCGCTCACGCCCCCACGATCGGCGTATATGGCGTCAAATTTATTCCGATCGATGACGCCCGATTCCACCATCTTTGTCCCAAGATCGTCCCAACGAACGGGAATGAAAATTCCGCCGGATGGAATCACGGCTTGTTCAATTGGATCGGTGGCGGTGTTTTGAACCACGGCGGCGGTGGTAGTATCGCGAGGCGCCGAAACCGACGGAGTATTTTTTGAGTAAACAATAGCGCCGGCAAGTATGACAATAGCGACCGCGATCACCGCGCTGCCTACGGGGAAAAAATTCCCCCGACCATCCTCCGGCTGCTTCGGTTCTTCAGTTGTTTCGTTATGATGTTGGTGTTCCATAGTTGATTGTTGTTGCTTGGGCGACGAAAAAACCGCGTGATGTGCGGTTTGAGCTGCAAGCGAATAAGCCAGAATTATATCGGCTTATGTGCTTGCAGCGAAAGCGAGCAAAGGATCGCGCTTTTCATGGATAGCGAACCACTTCAAAAATTTTCTGCGGACTAATCGGGACCCTGGGTCCTTGAGATAAAAATTATATCTTTGCGGAGCAAGTAATGGCGCGCGAGGGAAAGCCGCACCTGCAAAAAGAGAAAGTACAACAATGGCGAATGTAGCCAACACGCCCACTGCCGGAATGGCGTTCGTGAGCCCTTCAAGCGCCCCCAGATGTACGCGCACGTACTCCAGCGGATTCACGCTCTGGCATTCGCTCGTCCCCATGAACGTCGGCAGACAATTCGCGTGGCTCTCCGCATCGCTCGAATGAACCATGAGAAACGCTCCGAAGAGCATGACTCCGGCAAATCCGATAAGCACGATGGTTGTAGTTGTAATAAAGGATTTCATGTTATCTTCGCTGCGCCAGCTTATAGACCTTGAGAATTTCACCGGTCGCCTTTTTCGTTTGCCCGCCCTTCATTTGCATCGCCACATGCGTCGACAAGTGATTTTCCAAAAGAAGATCGTCGATGCCGTGCATCGCCTGCTTGATGGCGGAAGATTGCGTGATGACGTCAATGCAATATTTGTCCTCCTTAATCATCTTTTCGAGGCCGCCCAATTGGCCCTTGATGATTTGAAGGCGCCGGAGCGCCCGCTTTTTTGAAACTGTTTCCATATGTGCAGTATACCCCCATAGGGTATTTCTTGTCAAACGCCCGCCCTGTGGACAACTCCAGGCCGGAAAAAACCGCTATTGGACCCTAAAGGAAAACATCATTCCCGCCTCAAGGTGTTCTGCAATATGGCAGTGCGCCATCCATGTGCCGGGGTTCGTGGGATTGAGGAGAATATCCACCGTCTGGCCGGACGGCACAAGCACCGTGTCTTTAGAGACGAGGTCGGTTTCCTTTACGTCATTTCGCGCAAGGACAAGAAACTGCTGGCCGTGGAAATGGATCGGGTGCTGCATTGGATGCATGGAATTCGGATCATTGAAAATCCGTATCTTCACCGGCTGCCCGAGCTTGAACGACCAGTCGATGTCCATGTTTTCTTTCCCAGAATCTTGATCGACGATTTTCCACTTAATTGATTCGGCATTAGACATTTCATTCATCATCTGATTCGTATCTTCCCACTCGATGCCGTCGGGACTTGCGCTCATCATAGATCCCCCCATCATCTGCCCGCTTTGCATCATATGACCACCCCCATGTTCACCATTACCGCTCATCATCTGTTGCATGTTGCCCAAAAGGTCAATCGTGAGCGCAAGACGCTTATCGAGCTCTCGGCTGAAGTACTGCCGCAATGGATCGATGTTTCCTGATGCGTGACGAGCTTTTCAAACTGCGTCGCAAATGATTGCCCAATAGGTTCATCGGTAACGATAACAGTTCCCAGCGAGTATGTTTTATCAGGTGTCCGATTTTCCAAAACGTATGCGCCGGATTTATCGAAAAGCGCCTCAACAACGGCTCGCTCGGATGGCCCGAGAATAACGCTGTCTGTCCATGTTTCCCGCTCGTACGCGCTGCCGTCCGCGCCGACAAGCTTCATGCGGACGCCTTGAAGAGCGAATTTAAATGGCCGGGTGTTCGCGGCGTTCGTCACATAGAAACGAATAACCTCCCCCTTTTTGGCTTCAAGCTTGTAATCCGTTTCCCCGTTCACGAGCATTATATTGCCGAAGCGACCCATGAGCGTTCGGTCGGCACTCTCTTTGCTCAACAGGATGTTACCGTCCTCGATCAAGATGTCGTCGAGAAAAAGTGGTACCTCCTGGTTCACCGGATTCCAGTACGTTTCGCTCTTTGGAACTACGAGATAGTTGCCATAGAGCCCGAGTTCTTGGGCATAATCCTCGCGCACGTGCGGGTGATACCAGTACATACCCGCATCCGGGAATTTCACCTTGTACGTGAACAGTTGGCCGGGTTTTACTGGTTCTTGGGTTAACGGCGGCGTGCCGTCGAATTTATTACCCAGCCGGAGGCCGTGAGAGTGAATGGTAGTTTCAATGTCGGTGTCGTTCCGGAAGTTAATCGTCACTTCCGCGCCCTGCGGAACTTTTATGAGCGGTCCGGGAATCGAACCGTTGTAAGCGAGCATGCGGTAGGCACGGTTGCCGATTTCTTTTAGCACAAAGCCAGCGACAAGCTCGTATGAGTCGCCGTTTTTGAGTTCGACAACTGCAGGCGGCACAGCGAGCGGCAAGTTACTGACGCTTCGTTTCGTTTGGCGATAGAGGAAACTCCCGGCAATAATGACGGCTCCGATAACCGCAACTATGATATATTTATTTTTCATACCGTATCTCAATTTTATCTTTGTCTTGCATAATGTAGTTCTCAAACTGATCGTTCGGTTCGCCGTTCACAAGCATGGCTATCTTTCCATCGGCACCATTCCGATAATCCGAAATCTGGTCGCGATTAAATGCCTTACCCCACACTTTGAAAAACTGTGCGAGTTGGAGGTCGTCTTTGCGTACGAGGCCTTGAAATTCAAGATGAATTACGTTATCCGTATCGTGGGTA
>CAZWBU010000009.1:20891-22733 GCA_964632585.1 uncultured Candidatus Saccharibacteria bacterium
TGAATTGGATTGTGCGTAATCCCGATACCGATATTCGCGGGGATGTCCTCCTTCTCGCCGTTTATGTAAATCGTGAGTTCCGGATGCCAATGAAGGCCGTTTTGGGAGATTATTTCCCCTTCGGGTACCGGAGGACGTGTTGCCAGGTACCACCCGAGAAAACCGATTGCTACCGCTGATGCTGCCATAACGCTACTACGCTTCGCGAATCGGACGAGTTTCCGCCTGCGTTCCACGCGCTCTCGCTCAGCGAGGCGTTCGCCGCGTTTCGTTGCCATCACCTCTGGCTTGCGAGAAGAAGGGCTGGTGTCGACTATCGTTATCGCATGTTTGATGATTTCAGTGTTACAGGTTTTGTGTTCTCGGCACCACGCTTCGCATTCTTTAGCAAGCTTTTTCTTACCGTACAACAATTTGCATTCCACGCATTGGTGGTACGTTCTTCCGTTATTTTCGATTGATTGAGTCATAGTTTAGTGGCTCACATGATCTCCTTCGCCTCCGCAACCGTCCGACAGGTTCCAGATTTCAGTCACTTGTTCACCGGTGAAGTGATACTTTTGAATGAGTAATTTGCCAAGACCGCCGTAGACATACCACCGCCAGCACTTGCAACAGCAAGGACCTTTTTCCATTGAGTTCTGCATCGCATAGTCATATGCCTTCTGCTCTTCCGGACTAAGTTGCACGTCGTAATACGCCTTTAGCTTCTTTGCCAAGCCGGCATTGATATCATACGGATCCGATGGAATTTCGGGAGTGTCCTTATACTTTTGGAGCCCGGTAACCTGCTCGGAGTAGCGGTGTAAATTCATCGGGCTGCAGCAAGAACCTTGCAGCCGGCCAGTGTCTGCCATGCCGTCAATGGACTGCATAAAATTCGCGGAGCACGATGAGTTGCCATTTTTGCTCAGCATATCGAACTTTGCTGCGACCGCACTGTCGACATGGGGCAAAGCATTAGTAGAATTTGGTTTCGATGAACTGAAGTAGAAGGCGCCTCCGATTAAAAGTATGGCGCCGCCGAGCGCTAGGTAAGTGTTTTTATTCATCCCGTTAGAAATTTGTTTTGTCATGTTTTAATTTATATGCCATAGCCCCGTTAACTTATTGGTGTAATTTCTAACGGGGTTCATGGTTTTGTTTTGTTAATTGAGGCGCACAAACGAGCGGATCAGAAATTTTCTTTGCGATAGCAACAATAGCCGCAAGAAGCAGGATTACCCCCAAAAGCCCGAACTCTCCGCCACGCAAAGGAAAAAGCGCAATCGCGCCCGAAGCGCCCAAGAGCGAGAGAGCACCCGTCGCGATCACCGAACCGCAGGCGGCGCACCCGATTCCCAATATGCCGCTCGCCATTCCCCCCATGCCCAAAGCAACGCCTTGACCGCTTACCGCCGAAACTCTCCGCGAAAAATAGTAGGCCGCCATAGCGGCATATATTCCGAAGAGGATAGAGATGAGAATGGTATAAATCGCGGAAAAAAGCGAAAAATTCGTGCCGATCGCGCCAAGAAGATTCAAGGGCAGCTGCACTCTAAGGATCCACGGAGCATCGACATCTAGGGCTGTGTGATAGATCAGCCCGAAATTGGGAAGCCAGACGGCGAACGCAAACGTCGCAAAACCAACAAGGAGCGCAAAAACAAGGTATCGGATTTTTGAGAATACCTGATTCAGTGCGAGGAGCGTAGTTTTTGCGTAGTGCACCATCGCCTTGATTGGTTATTTTTTCTGCAGCGCAATGTCGATTACCGACTTAAATGCCGAATATGGCTGCGCGCCTTGGACCATTTGGCCGTTGATGTAATTGGTCGGAGTCGAATTCACGCCGATTGCGCT
>CAZWBU010000010.1:0-22625 GCA_964632585.1 uncultured Candidatus Saccharibacteria bacterium
GGCGGAAATCTCGTTGTCCACGGTCTCTCCGAAGAGATATGCCGCGTCCGCTTTTGAAGGCGGCACGTCCCCGAACAATCGAATCAAGAAACGCCCGAAAGGTTTGTCCAAGCAGCACCTCCGCTGACTCAACTGCTCGCAACATTATATCCTACAATTTTACGTTCGTCAAGAAAACGACTGGATTACCACTCCTCTACTGCCCGGTTGAGGAGGTTCCCCGGACGTCCAGCTCTCCGTTTACGATGAGAGCGGTGCTTAAAGAGTCGCAAGAATATTTCTTTTACTGCCCTGTCGAACTCGAAGCGGGTGCCAGAGGTGTCGAAGAAGGTGCGGGTGGAGGCGGTGGGGGTGGTTGAGGTGGTGGGATAGGTGAAACCGGATAGAACGGTGCACAGTCGGGGTCGGCGGCATCCTTGAGGCCGTCGCGATCGTTATCATCGTTGTCTCTGCACAAAGCTGGAAGATCTTCTCGGAAAAATCGAGTGCACTCGGGGTCGGCTTGGTCAATGAATCCATCTTCATTATTATCAATTCCATCATGACAACGGCCCCCCGTGTTCTCCAAAAGCTTGGGTAAAGAAGGTGGGGGCGGTGGGAGAATCTCCGGCACAGGACGCGAAGGGATTAATTCTTGAAACTTAGCGTACACCGCTTGTTTTCTTGCTTTAGAGAGGGATTGAAATGCGTTGTCAATATAACCGTGCTGAATGTCGTATTCATACAATATCTCATTGGGATATGCATTAAGCAATTCGTATGTTCGCTCATGTTTAAGAACAAGCTCTCTAAGTTCTTCGTGGGTAAGATTTGCATCTTTGCTAACAATCGTTTTCATTGCTGGATGAAAGCTTACAAAATACCAAGGCCCCGCATCCTTATTATGAACCGCAGTAAACAAATAGGTTGTTCCAAGAGTAAGGCTACCCCCTTTGGTTGTATCTAGACTAACTACTATTTCCCCATCTATACTGCCTTTGAGATTATAAATAATCTCAACATCATACTGAATGCTTGACAAACCCAAATCTGGATTGCTCGTTCTCCTGGTTTCTTTCAATGCTTCTCCGGCAAATACGTTCTGGGAAAAACCGACTAATTTGCGGTTGTCGAAAAAATCGACAGGCCATGACGCGGCAACGCCAGAATCGTCGAGGTTCGATGGTGCTTGCCGCTGAATTTCAGGAAAATATACCCGATTAACTACGCCATACGTTACAACTATGGCGATAAGACCGAGTGCCAAAATGGTTATTAACCTATGTCCTTGCTCTTTCATATTTGTAACACCTTAATAATAGCATGAATATTATTCGGTGATTAACCCCTTCATTCCATGTGGATCCCAAAAGTAGGCGGGGCTCCATAACAAATTGAAGTCATGTATATCCTGTGCCTGCAGAATAGTCTGATTGTATGAACACGCACCTTCCATAATGTTTGTGCCAGTGCTATGCGCTAATCCTAATGCATGCCCGAGCTCGTGCGTGGTGACACACTGATGATAATCAGGATCAGAGCCCATCTTGGCAGAGTTGAAAATAACATGGGGCGTACTCGTGATGGATGGTATCCATATACCTGACCAAACTATGCTTGAACTACTGATATCAGTCACATATATGTCCCACGTAGAACTGAGCGAAGAACTCGCCTTTACCATGTTGACATATCCCGACGATGAAGCATTCCATGTGTCGATTCCAGATTCCAGCTGTATTTGATATTGCGTTGAACTCCCTACACGCATTTCATAGGGGTAGATATCGGCATTGACTCCGGGTGGAGACCAATTGAGAACGTTTGGATCTGACAGGTATGCCACTACATACGGACTGAAACTAATGTAGCTTGAAACCGGGTCACCGGCACCTTCATTGTTTGCGTTGGCGTTGTACGGACCTGAGTTTTGCGTAGAACCATCACCATCATCAAGAGGTTGCCACCCGCCCCAGAAATTGTTTGTCATGGTCGAGGTAGGTCCCGATGTTTGTAGCGCTCCGTAGGTAGTGTTGTTAAAAATAGTGCTTGAAGCAATCGTTGCGCTACCAGAATTGATATCAATCGCAACCTCGTTGTCCCGAATCATTGAGTCGGTAATCGTTGTCGTGCCGCCACTAACAATAAGTCCATAATAGTCCGCGTAGGATATATCAGCATAATCCACGTTAAGCGTCCCCCCGTTATTCCACACATTCGCGCTACTGCTCGCGTCGCCTCCGCCGTAACGTACCACCGTTCCATTGATCGTCGTGCTCGCTCCCGAACCGATCTTGATGTGTTTCCAATCTCCTGCCGTCCCCGTCGACGTCCCATCGCCATTGGTATCTCCTCCCACCGAGTCGTCATGGTGGGAGGTGAAATAGGTAAGGGTGGATGAGATTCCTCGAACATCAAGGTCGCCATTCACGATAAGTCCGGTGTCGTCCTTGAACTTGATGACAACGCCCGGCTCAACGATGACTCGCACCCCTGAATTGATGGTCACCGTACTCGTCACGACATAGGGACCTTCGCCACGGGTCCAGGTGGTACCGGTCGTGATAGTGCCGGACAATATGCCACCGCACCCCGACGATTGGGCGCACACCTCCCTCCCCTGGCCTCCGTTGTAGAGTTTGGTCCGGGTTGAGGTCGGAAACCACGTATCCGTCACGACGAGTTCATCAATGAGGGCTGAAGCGAAGTATTGCGGCGTGGGATTGCCGTAGGCAAAGAGGGAGAAGCGGTCGGAGTCGTCGGGGTAGCCACCAGAGCCGTTGCCGCTCCCTGTTGCAGAACCGATGGAGACGTTGTTGACGAACGCTTCGAGCTTTGAACCGTCGTAGGACATAGTGATGTAGTACCAGGTGCCAGGGGTGAGGGTTTGATTCACGGAAAAGTAGGGGCGGTATCCTACGCCGGAGGCACCGCGATAGAAGTAGAGTTGGTAGGTTCCGGCGTTGTTGTAGTATCCGACTTCGTAGAATACCAAGGTCTCAAGATCTTCTTGGAGAAAAAAGACTTCTTCCTGACCATTTGACGGGGCGGTGTTGATATTCGCCCAGAACGAGAAGGTGGATGTGGTGCCATAGAGACCAAGATCGTTCGAGATCTTCAAATACTTGGTGGAGTTGGAGCTTCCGGTGTCGAAGGCGTTTGAGAGGCGGCCCGTGCTGGATACAACGGAGTTGATATTCGTGAGAGTAAATGAATGGCCGGAGGCGTCCGCCGTGTTTTCAAGATGGTACAGGGCTTTGACGGAACCGTTGGAGATCTCGACGTAGTTCGAGGTATCCGTGTCAATAACGAAGTCCACTACATTGTCGGTGCCGAACTGGCTCCACGAAGAGGTGGCATTCGTCACGGTATCAAGTGCCCTTCCGCGCCAGTACCAGGAACCGTCGAAAATCGCAGAAATGGTTGTCGTGGCATAGTTTGCAGGGCTCACGGATGAGCTCGTCGCGGTCAAGGGGTTTGTGAAAGACGTGCTTGTCGAGAGTTCGATCTGAAGCTTGAGCGCGTCCGACGAAGATGAGTTGAGAAATGCCTTGAAGAAAACGGTGCTTTCGTTTGTTGTTGTGCCTTCGGTAAGGGATGTTGTCCCGTCGGACTTGAACTGCTGCAGCGAAGCGATGATCGGCGTAGAGGTGGAATCGCATCCGGCGGACGCGCACACCTCCGCCCCTGCTCCACTGTTGTAGAGAGCCGTTCGTGTTGAAGTTGGCATCCAGGTGTTAGTAATAACAAACTCATCAATGATGGCTGAAGCATAGTAAAGCGGTGTCGGATTGCCATAGACAAAGAGCGAGAACCTGTCTGCATCATCCGGGTATCCGCCGGAACCATCGCCACTGCCAGTCGCGGAGCCGACTGATGCGTTGTTGACGAATGCTTCAAGCTCGTTCCCGTCGTAGCTTAGGACGATGTAGTACCAAGTGCCGGGAGTGAGGGTGTAGTTCGCAGAGAAGTAGGGGCGGTATCCTACGCCGGAGGCGCCACGGTAGAAATACAATTGGTAAGTTCCCGCGTTGTTGTAATAGGCAACATCGTAAAACACCAACGTTTCCAGGTCTTCCTGTAGGAACAGGTGCTCTTCCTGTCCATTAGAAGGCGCGGTGTTGATCTTTACCCAGAACGAGAATGTTGAGGTGCCACCGTGCAAACCGAGGTCGTTTACTATTTTGAGATATTTTGTTGAGTTCGATGACCCCGTGTCACCGGCGTTCGAGAGCAGACCCGTATTAAACGACACGGAATTGGTGTTCGTAAGATCGTAGCCGTATCCGGAGGCGTCGGTGGTATTTTCAAGGTGATACAAAGCTCTGACGGTACCGTCGGAGATTTCGTAGGCGGCATGAACGGGTAACGCGAAAAAGAACCCGCAAACCAAAACAAAAAGCGTGGCCAGCAAGAGAGTTGGTCTGCGCGCAAAACCAAAGAGGAGTTTCCCTGTGTTCACGCAAGCGGTGGAGAACCACTGCGGCGTCATGCGATGAGCGTATCACGGACAGTACCCCCCCCGGCTAGGCGGGGATGTGCATAACTTACTGAGAGCCGGAAACGCTAGAAATTGCTTATTTTTGCCCTACTCACTACTCACTACCAACTACAAACTATATGGTAATGATCTCCGTCGTCCGGCCAACGGGCATGATGAACGCTCCCCCGTCCTCGAGGAACTTTTTTTCGTTCTTGAGGATGGCGTCTCGTGAATTCCATGCCAAAAGCAAATACGCGTCGGGCGGGGATTTTCGCGACTCGTCGATGTGCATGATCGGGAGATGCATGCCGGGCGTGAAGAGCCCGATCTTTGAAGGAAGCTCTTCGGTGGCGTATTCCAGAATGTCCGTCCCAATACTGAAATAGTTAAGGAGCGTGTTTCCTTTCGCAGGAGCGCCGTAGCCCGCAAGTCGCTTCCCCTGCTGTTTATAATCATGGAGTACGCCGAGTACGCGTCCCTTGAGATCGGCGATGTCTTTTGCGAGCGTTCGGTAGCTCGCGAGAGAATCCATACCGAGCCGCTTCTCCTTGGTAATGAACGATGCAACGCTTGGCCGCACGGGGTGCGCACCCTTTTTCCCCGCATAGGTGCGAAGTGAAACGCCCTGGACCGGAAAGGTTTTCACGTCAAAGATTTCTAATCCGAAGCGGCCGAGGAGTTTCGCAAGCGGCCGCACGGCAAGATACGATGCGTGTTCGTGGTACACCGTATCGAACGTAAGATGTTCAAACATATCCTTCAGGTATGGTGCCTCAAACATAAAGACGCCATCGTCGGTAAGAAGTGATGCGACGCCTTGCACGACATCCTGCAATCCATCAATGTGCGCGATGACGTTATTGCCTGTGATAACTTTCGCCGGCCCGTGTTCGGTGCGGATTCGTTCGGCAATGGCTGCAGTGAAAAACTCTGGAAGTGTCGGGATGCCGCGCTCGTTGGCAATCTTCACAACATTCACTGCAGGGTCCACACCGAGAACGCGAGGCCCCAGGGCCTGCACGGCGCCAGCCAAGACGCCGTCATTGCTGCCGATCTCCATAACTAAATCGCCCTTCGCGGTCGCGAAGTTCGCGACGATCTCCTGCGCGTAGTTTCGAAAATGCTCCGGCACCGTCCGCACGCCGGAAGAAAAATAGATGTAGTCGCGAAAGAGGATGTCGGGCCGGACGATATCGACGAGCTGGGCGAAGGAACAGTCCGCGCAGACGAATACGCGAAGTGGATAAAACGGTTCCGGCTTCGTGAGATCTTCTTTGCGCACGAAAGCATTCGCGAGCGGAGACATTCCCAAATCAAGGAAGAGGTCGAGTGCCCGACTCCCGCAGGCACGGCACTCGCTCCGCGTTGTATACGACGGCTGATTTGAAGTCATGCTCGGAATAAAACCATATAAAACTAATAGCGGGCAAGGATGATCTTCCCGTACCGCGCACGGAACAAGAGCTTCGCGCGAATCCAGAACGTGAGAATAAAAACGAGCATCTTCGCGCCTTCTTTGGTGAGCCGCCAGCGCGTCCCGACAACATACGATGACCCAATGGTGCGATTCTTAAACACAACCGGAATCTCAACGAACGGGATCTGTGCCGCAGCAACCTGAAGGCGGATCTCGGTCACAAAGTGCGAGCCGCCTTTAATCCACCGGTTGCTCAATGCCGTGATAACGTCTCGACGAAGCAAGGAGTAGGTACATCCAACGTCCGTCAATCGGTTCGTGCCGAACAAGAACTCAATGACCTGTGCCTCCAGAATATCCGCCCAGCGGCGGAACTTGCCCCACATACCGGTGCCGAGCGCACCGGGTTCCATCGTGCCCTCGTTCGTGCGTGTCCCGAAGACGACTGGCTGATGATCGGCGTATCGTAGAAATGTTTCGATATCTCCCGCCACAAAGGTGCCATCGCCTTCAACGATGATGACGTAATCTCCCTTCGCCTCGCGGAAGCCACAGAGCAATGCCCACCCATGCCCCTGTCGCTTTTCGAAGACGAGCCACGCCTTTGTCTTCTGCACCTCTTCGACGCTCCCCGGTTCGGCGTTATTGTCTACCACGAGAACTTCATCCACGGCGGGCACCGCAAGGAACCCTTCGATTGCGGCGCGAATAGAGCCCTTCTCATGATAGCTCGTCACGACGACCGAAACTGTTTTACCGTTCCACATGAGTATGGTTGAAATGAGACGCGGAGCTGAATCTAACTCCGGCAGTCGTAGACCGCAAAGTTATATCCGGGAGTCGTACGAGCGATCGGAACGCCGAACATCGTCGGCGACTTAGATGTATAGAAACTATGAATGAGGGTACACGAACCGAGCGTCTGCGGCGCCTCGGGCGTTTCTATTTGCTCGATAAGCCGCATAAAGCGCGGGACCTTATACGGCCCGATTGCTTCACCGGGTACGGTCACATCGTACTGCGCGTTAGATAACAAGGTCCAAGTGTGCGACCCGAGAAGCTCAATGCGCGCCGGCTGGTTCTGCTCCGTGATCTCGGCAAAAGCCGCCCGAGCGTCGGCAAGCATCATACCGTCGCGGAGGAAGAATGGGAAGAGAACAAGTTTTTGAAGTGTAATCACCGTGAAAATGGCAAAAAGTGCGACGGAGACGAAGACCACCGATGCGCGGACGGGAAAACGTCGCACAACGTAGAGCAACGCCGCGGGCGCCACGATCACAAAGGGCGCGATGTAATACAGCCGAATACCATATACAACGGCAAATGCGAGGTATCCGCCTGCGGCGAGCAGAGCAAGTATAAAGAGGAATGGTGAACCGATCTTTTCGCGCTCCGGCGACTTCATAAACCAACGAATGCCGAAGAACATTGCCACGACACCAACAAGGGCGATCGGGTGGTTGCCGAGGAGCGTAAAGAATGCCTTCTTCGGCACATCCCGCACGAGAACCCATGTCCCCACGCCGAACACTCCTCGGAACGTTTCGCTGACGCTGTAGGGGCCCAACTGCATCGCGGCAATGAACGTCACAAACCCCGTGGCGAGAGTTGTGACAATATGTCTCACACTTGTCCAGAAGTCATGCCGCAGTGCGAACGCGAAGACAATGAGTGCAAAAACGAACGCTGGTCCGAGCACGTGGGTCGCCGCCGTAAGTCCGAGGAGGATGCCAAGTATTGTGGCAAGGCGCCGAGAGTCCTTGATGAAGAATGCTAAAGCAAAACTGATGGTGAAAAGAAGACGAAGCAGTACCTCGGGCCTCCCGTTGAAGCTCCACGAAGCACGGAAGGCGAGGAGTAGTCCAAGACAGGTGATGATGACGGCAGGCCGTGTGAGGCGCTTGCCGTCAGACGTCGCAATGAGCACAAGCGCCCACGCAGAAAAAGCGAGCGCGATACTATTCAAGACCGCGATTCCGAGAAACACCTGTATTGGTAGCGAGAGATGAGAATCCGGAGAAATAAAGAAGTGGAGAATGATCTGGAAAAGGGGCGGATAGGCGAGAAAGCGATGACCGCCCGGAACGGGGTCGAATGGAGTGCCTGCACCCTCCCAATTCATGGGATTATCCAGCTGGCCCACGGTAGCAAAACGGATTGCCGGAACAAGAAACCACGTCCCGTCGTTATTGGCAGCCGGAGGATATCCGAAATATCCAAACACGAGAGATATCGCGACAAGCAGTATGACGGTCGCGATCACTACGGACATCCGTGACATATGGAACAATGATAGCAGAGAATCTCGCCCCTCGTTAGCTCACGCCAACTTCGCTTTTTCCGCTTTCATCTTTTCGATCTGCCAAATGTCGTTGTACCATTTCGGATTCTTGAAATCGTGGCCCTGCTCAAGGTTCTGCCACAACTCCGAGATCGCATCCTCGAGCGGACGGATCGCCGCCAGTTTGAAATCCGTTGCGAAACGCGTTCCATCGGCTTGATAGTTCCTGGCCGCGCCGTAGGGCTCGACATCCACCGCCACGTCAATACCCTTCCGCGACTTCATCGTCTCGCGGAACTTTTCGGCCAAATCGCCGATGCGCCAGTTGCTCTGCACGATGTTATAGATCTTCCCTCCCACGACATTAAGCGGGAGCTCAAGCGCGGCGCAGTAGGCCTCCGCAACATCCTGGATATCTACCATGGGACGGTAGATCTCCCCTCCCGCATGAACGTTGATGCGCCGCTTGCTGAACGCATCCTTCGTGAACGAATTGACCACGAGGTCATACCGCATGCGCGGAGAAAAACCGTATATCGTCGCCTTCCGGAAGATGATAGGTCTGAAGCTAGCATCGGTGAGCTCCGCGAGTGCCTCTTCGGCCATCCGCTTCGAGATGGAGTAGGGCGAGATGGTGTTTACTTTGTGATCTTCCGTATAGAGCGGAGGAACGAGCGGTGTGTCGTAGGTGAAGTAGACGGAGCACGACGAGGGGTACACGAAGCGCTCGATGCCGCGAGATTTCGCAAGTTTCGCAATGGTCTCGGTCGCGATGTGATTGATCTGATCGGTAACCCGCGGACTGTAATACGAGACCGCCTCGGTCGAGAGCCCCGCAAGATGAATCACTCCCCAGATGCCATCAAGTGTCTCGGGAGGAAAGTCGCGGATATCGCCCTTCACCAGTTCAATCTTCTCCCGAAGCGACTTGAGTGAATCATCGCCGAAGGTCAGATTATCAAAGACGCGGACATCGTATCCACGACGGAGCAATGCGGGAACCACAACGCCCCCAACGTACCCGGCACCGCCAGTGACCAAAATCCTCTTTTTTACAGATGACATACCCGAGAATTATATCCGGCCAAGAGGAAGAGTCAACTTATTTTCGTATATTCTTCTCCAATGACGCCGAGGTGCTCGTCTCCCGCACCCTGCCGATTGTACGGTGTTCGAACGGTTTTAGGGCAAATTATTTATCGATAAACTGAAAACTGTCCACAATCGAGCTTGATCCATCAAAGTACATGCTCCCCGCATTTTGTAAACTCGACACTCTGAAATCAATATCAAGTGGCTGTGATCCGAACTGTTGCCAAGGAGAGTAGAGTCCTTGGGAATCTTTTGCTCTCGCCTGCCAGTGATAGGGGCGGTTCATATCAAATTGCTTTGTGGCGATTGCCGTGGTGCCAGAAGCGACAAAGGTGCTCGTTACATTCCCAACATCAGTAAAGGAGGTGCCTGCCTGTTGTACCTCGACTTCCAGTTGAACCGTGCCGGTGGCAGTTTGCATGTTCCCACCGAAGGCGACTGTATTTTCCATCGTACTTGACCCCTCGTTTAATACTGTAACAGTGTCAGAAAGATACTGCTTGAGCGTACTCGATATGATGTTCGTGGTCCCGCACCCCGCCGTCGTGCACACCTCTGCGCCTAAACCACCATGCCACAATGCATCCAATGTACTAGTTGGAAGTCGGGTGTTATCAAAAAATAATTCGTCCAGATAATAAGCATGGTTATACGAACTGCAACCGCCTCCCGCAAGACCCAAAGCACCTATACAGATATCGCGTGAGATGTTTCCTGTCTCGCTATCACTGAATGAGAATACCTTACTGTTGTTCACGTAATAATCAACATTCGATCCTGTTCTTGCCACAAGAAACCAGTACCACGTATCTGTGCTAATAGTGTAGGCAGAGTTATGACACGCGTTATTGTGCTTGAACTCAATTTGATTCGCCGCACAGGTATTCCCATAGTAAAAACCTTCACGCGAACTACCACCCGAATCTATCTTGTCTATGAAAGGTGTGTCATTGAGCCCCACTTGTGCCCTGATCCAGAATCCAACGGTAAAGTCACCCGATATATCCATTGCGGAAGATGATGCCTTGAGAAATGCGCCTCCCGCGAAACTTGCTGCGTTAGACAGTAATCCTCCTACAAAGGTAGTGCCAGATGTATTAGTTAGGTTGCGTCCATACCCCGATGAGTCCGTTGTATTGTCGAAGTGGTACAGGCCAGTAATGGAACCGTCGTTGATCTCTACCTGCGGGTTTGCGCTGGTTTTGACGACGACATCCACTTCGTTATCATCACCGAACTGTTGCCAGGATGAGGTGGCGCGGCTCACTGAGAAGTCGATGATGGCGATGATGAAGCCACGATCGAGGTCGAGGTGGAAGTCGGCGGAGGGGGAGGTGGTGGTATGGGTGTGGGTGGTGGAGCGGGTTTGGGATAGAACGGTGCGCAATCAGGATCGGCCGAATCATACCAAGAGTCAAGGTCGTTATCCATGCCGTCCGAGCAAAACTCTTTTGAATTTTCTGATCCCGTGAATGCAGCACAGTCAGGATCGCGCAGATCGGTCCGTCCATCTCGATTGTTATCTAAATGATCGGAGCACAGGACTTTCGTATTCTCTGCTATGGGCGAGGGCAGGAACGCCTTACAATCGTTATCGGCGAGATCTTGAAAATGATCTTCGTCGTTATCAATCTTGTCAGAACAAAGCTCTACTGTGTTCTCTGGGGATGTTGGTGGAGGGAGCGGAAGGTTTTTTATTTTGCTCAGAACCGCATCCTTTTCTTTCTGAGAAAGTGACTGAAAAGTGTTTGCGGCGTTTATATACTGAATCTTGATTTCATAAACGTATCCAATAAGCAGTTCTTGCACTCTTGGATCATCTTTTGCTAGTTCCTTGAGTTGATCATTGGTCATGTTTGGATCTGTGCTGATAATCTTGCTTAACCATCGAGCCGAGCCCGGAGTTGCGCCAGGCGGTGTATTAACCGCGTACCACTTCTTTTGTGGGTTGTACCTTGTAGTTAAAACATATGTCACGCCGGACTGAAGCAAGTGGGCATTAAGAAAATCACTAACCACAACTGTTCCCTCTAAACTGCCTTTAATATTGAAAATCACCTCCGCTTCAAACTGGCTTGCGGTGAAATCAGCTCCCGGACTCTCGCTTCCAATTTTATTTCCAATCTTTGCGACAAATACATTATCCGAAATACCAACCAGCTCTCTAACATTGCCGTAATCCGAAATAATGCTATCTGCGCTAGAATTCCCCTGCTCAGGATCAGAAGAAAGATTTATCGGAGAAGATTGATGGTTAAGATAAGAAACAATTTGAATACCTAAAAACAGAAGTACAACAAGTGTTGCTAGCACCGCTAATACCTTTTTGATATCAAACTTAACCATTCTGATTATTCTAACACGCCACCCCATAATTTGAATCTACTCCACCAGTTGCCCCAGCGGAACTCGTAATCGTTAAGGTCTTGCAAGCCAAGATTAGCCGGGCTGAAGAAATACCCCGGTCTCATAGCGTTGTCGCCGCTATAACTATGATCTAACCCAAGCGCATGTCCCCATTCATGCATCACCACTACTTTTTTGTGTTCGCTAGACAATGGACCGAAGAAAGCATAATTCAATCTAATCCGGCTTTTTTGAGTGCTTGTAACGTACGACGCCCAATCGCCGTACGCCTGATAGTCTGGAATATCCATGTCCTCTACATATAAATTCCATGTTGAACTTGTGGTAGAACTCGCATCAATTAATTCAACTCTGCGAGGCGATACATTATTCCATTTGTCTATTCCATCGTACCATTCTGACGAAGATGCAGTTGAACCGCCCCAGCGTATTTGATTATTGCGTACAGATGATGACGAAAGAGTTGGGTTATACAAGTATGCAGATGCGTATGGACTGTAACCAATGTAGTTTGAAACGTCGTTGCCGACACCGTTAGTGTTTGTATCGTGTAGTGGGCCGGGATTTGCGGTAGAAGTTGGAGACCACCCGCCCCAATAGTTGTCCGTCATTGTTGAAGTGGGAGACCCTGCCTGCCATGCGCCATAGCCAGAGTTGTTGAATATTGAGCTCGAGGCGACGGCTGTCTGACCAGATGGAATGCCAATACCAACCACATTGTTGTGAACTTGTGCTTCCGTAACCGTTGTTGCACCGGAATCAACTCTTAACCCGTAGTGGTAGGAGTAAGACACATCCGCATAACTCACATTAAGCATCCCCCCGTTATTCCACACATTCGCGCTACTACTTGCGTCACCTCCGCCGTATCTCACAACCGCTCCATTGATGGTAGTGCTTGCTCCTGAACCGATCTTGATGTGTTTCCAATCCCCGCTTGTTGCGTTCGTCGTAGAACTGTCGTTGTTCGTATCTCCCCCTACGCTGTCATCATGGTAGGAGGTGAAATAGGTGAGCGTGGAAGAGGTTCCTCTAACATCAAGTTCTCCGTTTACGATAAGGGCGGTGTTGTCTTTGAACTTGATAACCACGCCGTCTTCAACGGTGACCTTCACGCTTGAACTTATCGTCACGGTGCTTGTGACGATGTACGGGCTTAAGTCATGGGTCCAGGTGGTGCGTTACTGTTCGGTTGAGGTCGGCACGATAACCAGCGCGGGAGGGGTGGAGGTTACGTGGACGGGTTGGGGTGGTGGGGGCGGAGGAGGCGGTAACGGAGCGGGTGCATAGAAAGGCCCGCAATCTGGATCGCGAGCATCACGATAGGCATCCAGGTCGTTATCCAAACCGTCAAAACAGAATGCCTGAGTATTTTCTGGGCCCGCGAACACTCCGCAGTCGGGATCACGAAGGTCATCTTCTCCATCTCGGTCGTTATCTATACTATCGGAACATAATATTTTGGTATTTTCCGTTATGGGTGGCGGCAGAAACGCTTTGCAGTCGGCATCAGCAAGGTCAAGGAAGTGGTCTTCGTCATTGTCTATCTTGTCGGTGCAAAGTGCCCTAGTATTTTCTGGTTGTGTCGGTGGAGCCGGAGGAAGATTCTTAATCCTGGCTAAAACCATTTCCTTTTCTTCTTGAGAAAGTGACTGAAAACTATTGTCCTTGCTTTGGTGCTGAACGATAATTTCATACACGTATCCGACAAGTAATTCCTGCACTCTTGAATCATTTTCCGCAAGTTCAGCAAGTTGGCTATTTGTAAGAGTGGAGTTGGCGCTGATAAGCTTGCTTACTGCTGAATTGGTATTCAATGTATATCCACGCGCAGAATCTCCACGCGCAGCGAAAACATATGTCACGCCTGGTTGAATTTGGTGGAAATTGCGGTAATTTCGAATAGTAACGCGCCCCTCCAGGTTGCCCTTGATATTGTATATAACCTCCGCGTTAAATTGGGTTTCCGGATCGCCAAGCCGTGGTTCGGTGCCGATTATCTCAATGATTTTCGCGACGAATACATTACTGGAGAATCCGACTAGTTCCCTCGTATTGTTATAGTTGATGATATCAGACGCGTAGCTACCCGACCCCCCGTCGCCAGGCAAAACCCCACCATCAGGAAGAAAACCTTGTAATGATTGTCTGTTGTGGCGGACGAGAAAATATCCGCCTATTAACAAGCCGACTACTGCCGCTCCCAGCGCTATGCTTTTTATATTTAATGACTTCATGATGGTTTGTTATTTATTTTATCACACTACTCCCAAAAGTCGGACCACCATTGCCCCCAACGAAACTCGTAGTCGTGGAGGTCTTGCGAACCGAGGACTGCTGGCGTGAAGAAATGTGACTTCTTCATAACATTGTTGTCATCGGGGCTGTGGTCTAGTCCTAGCGCATGACCAAGTTCGTGCATCATGACTATTTTCTTACCATCTGCATCTTTTGAGCCAAGAGCATCGCTAGCGTAATTCAATCGGATTCGGGCTTTTTGCGTACTCGTTACATAGGACGTCCACTCGCCGTAGTAGCCCAGACTGCTATCGTTGACATCTTCAATGTACATGTCCCACGTTGAGCTTGAGTCGGCGTTCGCATCAACCAACGTGACTCTAAGTGGCGTAACATTGTTCCACGCATTTACGGCATTGCTCCACGCTGATGACGATGCCGTCGAACCGCCCCAGCGAATTTCGCGGTCGTCCACAGATGACCAGTTGGTGGTCCAATCATAGAAATAGGCGCTGGTGTATGGGCTAAAGTCCACATAACTGGTTACCGGATCGCCGATGCCCCAAATGTTGCCAGGGTTATTGTACGGCCCCGGATTGAAGGTAGTACTTGTTGGCTGATGGTCAACAGGGCTCCACCCGCCCCAGAAGTTGTTTTCCATCGTGGAGGTCGGCGACGATCCTTGGGACACTCCATACGTTGCGTTATCGAAAATGGAACTTGAGGCAACCGTAGCGTTTCCTGAATCAAAATAGATTGCGACCTCGTTGTCTCGAATGATTGAATCTCGTATCGCTGTTGCACCGCCGTTGATCCTGAATCCGTAATAACCGGAAAGAGACACATCGCTTGAGCTCACATTCAGCGTCCCCCCGTTATTCCACACATTCGCGCTACTGCTCGCGTCACCTCCGCCATATCGTACTACTGCTCCCGATAGCGTGGTGCTAGCTCCGGAATTGATTTTGATGTGTCCCCAATCCCCGCTCGTTGCATTCGTCGTTGATCCATCTCCATTCATATCACCTCCTACGCTATCGTCGTGGTAGGAGGTGAAATAGGTGAGCGTGGAAGAGGTTCCTTTGATGTCCAGCTCTCCGTTTACGATGAGAGCGGTGCTGTCTTTGAATTTAATGACGACGCCGGGTTCGACGGTGACCTTCACGCTTGAACTTATCGTCACGGTGCTTGTGACGATGTATGGGCTTAAGTCATGGGTCCAGGTGGTGCTGGAGCCGATGGTGCCGGAGAGGATGTTCTCCCCGCTACATCCTTGCGTCGTGCACACCTCTGCGCCTAAACCACCATGCCACAATGCATCCAATGTACTAGTTGGAAGTCGGGTGTTATCAAAAAATAATTCGTCCAGATAATAAGCATGGTTATACGAACTGCAACCGCCTCCCGCAAGACCCAAAGCACCTATACAGATATCGCGTGAGATGTTTCCTGTCTCGCTATCACTGAATGAGAATACCTTACTGTTGTTCACGTAATAATCAACATTCGATCCTGTTCTTGCCACAAGAAACCAGTACCACGTATCTGTGCTAATAGTGTAGGCAGAGTTATGACACGCGTTATTGTGCTTGAACTCAATTTGATTCGCCGCACAGGTATTCCCATAGTAAAAACCTTCACGCGAACTACCACCCGAATCTATCTTGTCTATGAAAGGTGTGTCATTGAGCCCCACTTGTGCCCTGATCCAGAATCCAACGGTAAAGTCACCCGATATATCCATTGCTGATGATGATGCTCTCCAATACCCCGCCCCTTCCGTGTCTCCTGCACCCGACAATTTCCCTTGCACGTATTTGCTTCCTGACGGAGTGAGGTGGTGCAAGTTACCCGAAGTATCCGATCCGTCCTCGAAATGGTACAAGCCAGTAATGGAGCCGTTGGAGATTTCAACTTGAGAATTAGGAACGGTTTTCACAATGAAATCCACAACGTTCGCAGTGCCATATTGCTGCCAGCTTGATGAGGCGTTAGTTGCAGTATCAACTACCTTCGCCCGCCAGTAATACCAACCGTCGGGAATGCTTGGAATCGTCGTCGTTGCGTAGTTTCCGGGAGTTACCGAAGTGCTCGTACCATTCAAAACACCAGTAAACGATGTACTTGTTGATATTTGAACCTGAAGCTGGAGGTTGTTCGAGGAGGAAGAATTAAGATATGCCTTGAAGAAAACGGTGCTCTCAGCGGTGGTTGATCCTTCGCCAAGAGGAGTCGTACCGTCGGATTTGTATTGTGTTGATGAGGAAATGGTTGGGGTTGAGGTGGAATCACATCCCACAGTCGCACATATCATATTGCCATTTCCGCTGTTATAGATCGCATCTTTTGTACTCGTGGATATGCGCGAGTTCATGAAGAAAAGCTCGTCCATGTAATATTTATGGCTATATGTATTGCAACCACCTCCCGCAAGACCCAAAGCGCCTCCGATGCACAACGTGCGGTCGATATTGCCCGCTTCACTGTCAGTGAATGAAAAAGTGCTGCTATTATTCACATAGTAATCGACATTACTTCCTGTCCTTGCTAACACTATCCAGTACCAGGTCGAAGTGGAAAATGTATACGAAGATGTATGACAGCTATTGTTATGCTTGAACTCTATCGTGTTGGCGACACACGTATTTCCATAGTACATTCCTTCTCTGTTACCACCCGAAGAAGTTACTCTATCTATGAACGGCGTGTCATTTATGCCCGCTTGCGGGTTCAGCCAAAACCCTATAGTAAAATCGCCGGAAATATCCATGGCGGCCGTAGTGGCCGTCCAGTATCCTGTTGTTTGATTATCGCCTGCCTTAGACAGTTTACCGTTTACGTACGCAGTTCCTGAGCCAGTAAGATCACGACCATTGCCAGAAGAGTCATCTTCTGAATCGTCGAAATGATACAGCGCCGTGACGTTGGGAATGTAGACAACCGCGTGAGCGGTGTGCACGAAAAAGAATCCGGCGAAAAAGACATAAAAGCCGAACAGAGCTGGTGACGCAAAGACCGACAGAACGTGCCTGCGAACGTTCACGGGCGTTCTCATTTGCCCTCACTATACCATACCGAGGTTTACTGCTGCTCGCCCACAACTGTTCGCTGCCCACTGCCAACTGTCACCTGTGCAAGATACCACTCGATCGTCTTCTTCAACCCCTCTTCAAAATCCGTCCTCGCGCGGAATCCAAACTCGCGCTCAGCGCGCGAGACATCGAGCGCGCGGCGCGGCTGGCCGTCTGGCTTCGAGGAATCCCAGCGAATCTCGCCACGGTAATCCATAAGCCGACAAATGTGCGCGACAAGGTCCTTGATGGGAACTTCGCCGGCAGATCCGAGGTTTACCGGCTCCGGCTTATCGTATCGTTCCGCGGCAAGCACAATTCCTTCCGCAGCATCTTCAACATACAAAAATCCGCGCGTCGCCTTCCCCGTCCCCCACACCTCAACAAATGGTTTTCCATCACGTTTTGCTTCGTGCACTTTGCGGATCAGGGCCGGAATCACATGCGAAGAAGCCGGATCAAAATTGTCCCCGGGGCCATAGAGGTTGATCTGCAAGAGATAAACGCCGCGGAGGTTGTACTGCTCTCGATACGCCTGGAGTTGCACAAGCATCATTTTCTTTGCAAGACCGTAGGGCGCATTCGTCTCTTCAGGATAGCCGCTCCAGAGATCCTCTTCTCGAAACGGAATCGCCGCGAACTTGGGATACGCGCAGATCGTCGAAATCGCTACGAACTTCCCCACCTTCGCACGGCGAGCGGCTTCGATCATAAAGGTGCCCATCAAAATGTTATCGTAATAAATTTCGCCCGGGCGTTCGCGATTGTAACCGATGCCGCCAACGTTGCCCGCTAAATGGATCACGAGGTCGCGTCCGCGGACGGCTCGTTCGCAATTTTCAAGAACCCGGAGATCGAGTTCTTCCGACGTCGGGGCAAAAATATTCGCCTCCGGCACGCCCACGGCCCGAAGCCGCGCAACAACGTGCTTGCCGAGAAAACCAGCGCCGCCGGTTACTAATATCTTTTTGTCCTTCAAGTCCATCATGTAAAAATAGTGTAGCCCGCACGTTCGAGGAGTGCAACAGAAAAGAAAAAGCCCCGGTCACTTCGACGTGGCAAGTCGAAGGCCGGGGCCTGGGGGTCAGCAGTCAGCGAAGCGCGTTCGGCTGGTGGAGCGGAAGCAGTCGGGCGACTCGATACCCAATGATCCGGAAGACGACGTGGCGGGCGACGTTTATGCCAAGCCACGTCCAACCGTTCCGCAGGAAGACCATGGGGCTGTTCGAGTCGAGCTCCTCATCGATCGGAATCGACCTTACGAACACCCGCGTCTTCGGGAACACCTTCTTCCACACCCACCGAGCGGTGCGAGAGTGACACGCGCCCGTCACAACAATGAGCGAACGAGGAAATCGGCTGACAGCTCGCAACCCAGTTGCAATGTGTTCGGCCTCTTCGATCGTACTCTCGACCCTGCCGACGCAGAGCGTAAAGTCGCGCGGGATGGACTCGAAGTCCTCAGCACGCAGTCGCATCTCAACGACAGGGTCCACGGTGTGCGTGTTGACGCCGTAAACGAGCGTCCTCGCCCGAGACCAGTTGAATGCGCGGATTGCCAATTTGTTGATTGCCTCCGTTCCCGACGTCAACGTGCGATCGGGTCGGAGACCGTAGCTGACCGCAGCGACGACATCGGCCACCTGTGGACCATCGTCCACCCGCCAAAACCGAACGAACCAACGGAGCACGTGGCCCTCCTTTTTCCTTCAACTCAATGAACCCACTCGCCGGGATGGCGAAACGGCAGATGCGCTATGCGAAAAGAAACCGAATACGATTATAAAACTATTTCTTTTTTGCGTCAACCCCGAACGCCTTTCCTCCGGAGGCGGATTCGCCTATGGCGGAGAGCTCCGCCTCAACCATAATCTTCACGAGTTCCTTGAATGTTGTCTTCGCCTTCCAGCCGAGTTTCTCTTTCGCCTTCGTAATATCGGCGCGCAGATCGTCCACCTCCGCCGGACGGTAGTACCGCGGATCGATGCCGACGTACGGCTTGTAGTCGGGGAACCCGGCTAACTTGAACGCTTCTTCAACAAACTCGCGCACGGTATGGCTCTCCCCTGTTCCGATCACGAAGTCCTCTGGCTTCGCCTGTTGGAGCATCATCCACATCGCCTCCACGTATTCAGGCGCATAGCCCCAGTCGCGCTTTGCGTCGAGATTTCCCAGATAAAGTTTGTCATCAAGGCCCGCCTTGATGCGCGCGACGGCGCGCGCGATTTTCCGTGTCACAAATGTTTCCCCACGCCGAGGACCCTCGTGATTGAACAACATACCGCTTACCGCAAATAAACCGTAGGCCTCACGATAGTTCACGGTCGTCCAATGTGCGAAAACTTTCGCGATACCATAGGGACTCCGTGGATGAAACGGTGTCGTTTCGCTCTGCGGCGGCGGCGCGGAACCGAACATTTCAGAGCTCGAGGCCTGATAAAACTTCACCTTCCGGCCGGTTTCGTCTTGATAATCTTTAATCGCTTCAAGCAGGCGGAGTGTGCCAACGCCAGTAATATTCGCAGTGTACTCCGGAATATCGAATGAAACGCGCACGTGCGACTGCGCGCCGAGATTGTAAATTTCATCCGGCTTTGCTTGATAGATGAGCTTGCGAACAGTATTGGCATCCGAGAGGTCACCGAAGTGCAGATGAAACGACCCGCCGTGAAGATGAGGGTCGCGATAGAGATGGTCGATACGTCCAGTATTGAAGGTCGAGGCGCGCCGAATCACACCGTGAACGTCATATCCTTTTGCAATGAGAAGTTCGGCCAGGTAACTACCGTCCTGGCCCGTGATGCCGAAGATGAGGGCCACTTGCTTCATGGCAATATTTCTGCTGCTATTTCTTGATGCTCTTCGACGTGGAGCTTGCAAGTATGCTCTTCTGTACATCCGCCACTAATTGGCTCACGCGCTCATCTGTCGGCCAGAGAGCCAACACCTTACCACTCACCCCAAGGATGCCGTTCGCGTCTCCCGAAAGCCGGTAGACGTCGATCAAGCCATAGAGAAACTGCGGCCGCTTTTCGCCTCGTGCATAACCCGCTAAGTAAATCTGCCTCGCCGCCTCGAGATAGCGTGAGTCATGTGTTTTGATAAACGCCAACTGATTAATATTACCCAATACGTACAAATTTTGGGTGAAGCTCATCCCCCGACCGCTCTCCATGATCGGCCGGAAGTGTCCTTCAATGTATTGAACCATGTTCGACGTGAGGTCGAGGTTCTGGCCGTTCGCGGAAATGACATTGAGAACCATGTTCGAAAGATTGCGCACGAGCTCCTCCTGCCCGATGGGTGATGGCATGGCAAGAACTTCGTTAAACGTCGACTGAAAATCCTGCAAGCTCTGAAATGTGGGTGCTCTCCGAAGGGCCGCGATAAACGCCTCCGACTTCTGCAGGGGCAAGTAGCTCCCATAATACGCAATGCCGAGGAGCGCGGCGCTTGCGACAAGGGCTATGGTTTTGCGAACGGCGTCACTCATGAATGGGTTGGTGAAGATTGATTAAACTGAAATGTGGCAAAAGCCATAAAGAGAAAGAGATTCATATAGATGGGGAGTACATCAAAAAGAAAGAGTCCCTGGACAAGGTACGCGAATGGTAACGACACGAGAAGAGCCCGGACCAAGGCCGTCGAGAAAGGGCCGAGAAAGTGGTGCGCGTGAACGGGGTGTTCCACTCCCTCTGGGGTAATGGTTACAAGATGTTCTTCCATACGTCGCCGACTCATCCATCTCAAAAACTCTCGAGAGAAGATGAAAAAAATGCCGAAGTAGGCCAGAAACCCGACAGTGCCGGTCGTCGAAAGATATTCAAAAAATACACTATGCGCCCGATCAAACCATGTTTCGGTCGCGACGCCTGGTATGAAGTGGTGTGCATTGAAGTACCGATCAAAGACCGTGCTGAAATTTTCCGGTCCCCAGCCGAAGATGGGTCGAGCAAGAAAACCCTCCCAGGCCGAACCCCATGTCCAAAAACGGGTTTGAACCGTACTGTCGTTCAAGCTGATTGAAAGAAATCGAGAACCGGGCAGTGCCTGCACCAGAGGTGAATCGCGATATTGCAAAAGAACTAATCCCAGAACCACGAAGAGACCAAGAGTTACCATGATAACCTTGCGCGATTTTGGATAGAGAAGACCCAATACCACCGCAAAAGTGAGCACACCGGCCGCGAGGCCGATGAAGGCGCCGCGGGTTTGACTAAACCCGAAAAACATGAGGCAGACAAACGCAAAAAGCGGATAGCCATATGCCTGAAGTTTCGACCGTTCCCCATCAAGACCGACAAACCACAGATACAGCGCATAAAAAATAATGAACATGAGATACGGCGCAACATATGCCGGATTTCCGAGCGAACCCTGAAATCGAGCCGTCTGGAGCTTGCCCCAAAATGATTCAGGTATCGGCCCGCCTGTATAGGGGCTGATGAAGTTGATCATCGTCCACCCGAACTGAGCGCCAACGCCATAAAGGATCATCAATGCGCCCGCCACAAGGGAAAGCTGAAAGAAAAATCGCCATTCACGCTCATCCCGCACCAGGATGAGAAGAAGAACATAGAAAGCGTAGTAGTGGAGCATCTGGAAACCGCCTTCTCCCCGCTCGAAGTTCGACCAAAAAGCACCGCCTGGATTATCCGCGAAGATCGTGGCGAGCATGAACGCGAGCACGAAAGCCGAAACAGCAATAAAGAGCGGCTGCCCAAAGACACGCCTCACTTTTTCCTCGAGCTCGCCCACCGGAGCTTCGAATGCCCACCACAGGAGAAGAAAGGCGATCGACATCTCGACGCATGCTCGGAAAAAATAGTACTTTCCCCCGATAAACGGGAAAAACGTGGAACTCATCACAATGACGACACTAAAAATCGCCGCATACGCGAGCAACTTCGAAACCTGAAAGAGAGTGACCTTCATTGAATACAGCGGATACTATACAAAACACAAGACAACTGCAACCTAACCCTGACTATCAAGCCCGCTCTGCCAAAACGCCATTAATCGCGCCCGCGTATTTTATCCTGGATCGATCGGGGTTGGCAATTCTCGCAGAATTCCCTATTTGACCTTGTTGGTAGCGCTTTGCTTGGTAACAGCATCTTTCATGAAAACTTTCACGGCCTCCCGCACGCGGTCATCGGTCGGCCACAGAGCAAGAATTCTTGTACTCACATCATTCACACCCTCGACGTCGCCTTGCAGTCGATACACATCAAGAAGGCCATAAAGAAATTGCGGCCTTTTGGGTGCGCGCTCAAGCCCCATCTGATAATAAGATTTTGCCCCATCGAGAAACTTGGCGTCGTTGGTCTTTATAAATGCCAGTTGGTATAAGTTCCCGAGTACATAGAAATCTTGCGAAAAACTCATGCCACTACCTCCTTGAATTATCGGCAAATAATACGCCTGAATGAGGGCAATGAGTTGCGGTACGACGGCAGGATTTGCGCCTGATCCGATGATGCCAACAACGTTGCTCGCCAGATTCCGCACGAGCTCGTCGAGAGATGGATTGGCAGCATCGACGAGCCACACGACGTCGTTGTCGCTGAGCGCGCGGATCTGCGTCATGTCATCCACGACCACGGTCCCGGTCCACATGACTCGGTCCCCGATCGCCTGCTGGGTGACTTCTGGGGTCTGACCAGGTGCGTATAGGGCCAGCGTGGCCTCTACGAG
>CAZWBU010000011.1:0-11822 GCA_964632585.1 uncultured Candidatus Saccharibacteria bacterium
AAGCCCCGCACTACAATGTCGGCGCATTCCCGAAATCACTCGAATTTCCAATATTTTTGAGCCCGTATGCATCCCTCATAAGCCACCACTTGATCTTCGCCACCTCAAAAAAGAACTTAATATATGCAGCCGGCGTAACCTTCGACTCCCCATCGTGATGCCAGTGGACAGGCACTTCTTTGATGTGATAGCCAAGCTTTTTCGCGAGCGCCAGGATCTCGACATCAAATGCCCAACCGCCAATTCTCGATAGAGCAAAAACCTTTTCAGCGCACGCGGCGGTGAATGCCTTAAATCCGCATTGCGTATCCCACAGCCCCGGTAAGACAAGTGGCTGAATCCAAAAAAGATTTCCCATCTTTCCCGGCAGCTGGCGATACCACGGCTCGGGGGGATCAAGTTTGCTTCCCTCCATTGGCCGCGAACAGATTACGACGTCATACGTCGCTTGCAATGCCGCCGAAGCCGGAGAATGCGCCTCACGAGGCGGGAAATACTGCTCCATCCGATCAAAGTGATCAACCGTCGTCGCATTGTCCGAATCCATAAAGAGGCGAATATCACCCGTCGCGGTGAGCATTCCTTGCCGCACCGCGCCGCCCTTGCCCATATTTTCCGTGTTCTCGATAACTTTCAGGTTTTTGATTACCGTTGTGAGCTTCCTCACGATATCTACGGTGTTATCGGTTGAACCCGAGCTCACCACGATAATTTCGTAGGCGTAGTGCTTGGTCGACATCGTTTTATCAACATCGAAGAGCGTCTTTGGCAACCGCTCCGCCTCGTTATAGGCAGGCAGGATGATGGAGAGGTAGGGCTTGTTAGGCATAAGAACTTAGGATCTAGGACTTAGTAAATAAAATGTGTTTTTAACTTTATCACGTTTCCCTGCTAATTCTAAGTTCTAACGACTAAGTCCTAATTCCTTGTGAGAATCCTCGCCCCTTTCTCGGTAATTGCCACCGTATGTTCGAAATGGGCGGCTAAACTTCCATCCTTTGTCACAAAACTGTCATCCGGCAACTGTTTGACGGGATATTTTCCCATCGTTACCATCGGCTCGATCGCAAGCACCATACCGGGAACGACCTTCTCACCTTCGCCTCGGTTTCCGAAGTTGTAGACGTGCGGATCCTCGTGCAACTCCCGACCGATGCCGTGGCCCGTTAACGCCCGAACAACGCCGAAACCATTCGCCTCCACGTAGGCCTGAATGGCGTGACCAATGTCACCGAGTGTGCTCCCGGGCTTCACGGCCTCGATTCCAAGACGCAAGGCCTCTTCGGTAACGGTGATCAACCGGCTGGCTTCGTGAGATATATCTCCAACCCCGACCGTTATGGCCATATCGCTATACCAACCCTTATGAACGAGGCCAATGTCGATCTTCAAGAGATCACCCTCCGCGAGTTCCCGCTCTGACGGCAAACCGTGCACCACGCCGTCGTTGAGCGATGCGCAGATTGAGAAGGGGTAGGGTTTTCCCGCGCCGTTCGGCCGGTAGCCCAAAAATGCTGGATTGTCGCCGCCGCGCACGATAAGATCGTGTGCCATCTGGTCGAGGTCGGTCGTCGGTATACCCGGCTTCACCTCTTTCTTGAGCACGGCGAGCACCTTTGCCAAGCGCCGTCCGGCTTCGGCTATGAGCTCGATCTCGGCTGGAGTTTTAATCGTTGCCATATAATAAATTAAACAGTCAACCGTCGATCGACGTACCGATCGATGAGGGCAAGGAGACGACGATAAACATCGTTCCTTCCACCGGCTCCGGAAACCGTTTTATAAAGATACCGACGCTTATAAAACGCGACGGCGGCCCGAATATCTTTGCGATAGTACTTCTGCCGATTTTGGAGCGCAAGCATAGTATCGTCCGACCTCCCACGTCCTCGTGCACGACGGATGATCTCGCTCGATGGGATCTTCAAATAAATCACGATGGGATCATCTCGGTGCCGCTTGCGCAGCTCTCGCTCCAAGAATTGCGCTTCACCAAGCATCTTGGGATGTCCATCAAACAATATTCCGCGCGAACGTGGCGCGGTGTTTAGTTTCTTGAGGATAATCTGCCGCGCCAGAACGGTGGGAGTCATCTTCCCCTCAAACAATGTCTTGCGAAGATGGTATTTTCTTGCAACGGACGGGTGATGTCCCAGTCTTCGCAGTTCTAGACCCATATCGAAATGGAAGAAATCATAACGCTTCACGAGCCGCGCCGACTGCGTCGCCTTCCCCGCTGCAGGATCACCAAGGAGAATAATATTTAATGGTGTGGATTTCACCCCCACACCCACAAGACCACGGCTCTTGGACCGTGGAGAAATGTGGAACAATCGTCTAATGAATCGAGACCGGGGGGGTGCCACAATTTTTTGGGTGTGGGGGCTCGTCATTGTTGTTGATCGATCTGCAGTGCATCGGCAACGTTACGTTCGACTTCGGGAATCGACGGCCGGCCGTCAACATCAAGAAAAACAGTGCACATGCGCAGGTAATCGAGCATGGGTACCGTAACTTCATTATATTGCTTCAGGCGATATTCGATACCCTCGAGCGTATCGTCAACACGCCCTTCGACCTTGGCCCGCAACAGAAGTCGCTTCACGGATTCTTCTTTGGGAATATCGAGGAAAATGGAGATAAAACTCGTCCGACCCTGCTTTTTTAAGAAATCCATCAGATACTCCGCCTGCCCGATACGTCGCGGGATGCCGTCGAAGATAACGCCCTTATCGGCAGGTAATGAAGCCATTTTTGCTTTGAAGACCTCAAGGAGTTTACCGTCGGGTAGGAGGCCCCCGCCATCAATAATACCTCCAACGGTCTTGCCATCGGCAAACTTCCAATCCCTATTTTCCCGTAAAACCGCCCCCATTTCCCAATAAAAAAAGCCCAGTTTACGAGCTAAGATGCTTGCCTGGGTCCCCTTTCCCGACCCCTGCGGCCCAGTGATAAAGATGACGTTATATTTCATGAGTATTCCCGAATATACGAATTACACGAATATACGAATGAGGATTCGGAACCCTATTTCGGGCTCACAAATACCCCTACATTGTACCGGAAATGTGACGCACGGAAAATCTTGACGAAAGTTGGTATGTGTGAGATGAAGAGGGTAGCAGTTTTACTCGGAGGCATATTATGAGCGATGAATGCCGAATCATACGTACGCTCGTCGAACAGGCAGAGCAAGAAACGCATGCGAGTGAAGAATTGGAGTCAGAAATCCTAAAACACCGCGGAATGTGCGCAAGTTGCGCCAAGTGGCTTGAAGATCGTGACACGGAAATACGCCGCATGATCATCGATTATCTTCGCAAAAACGGCATTCCCGTGTTCACGTCAATCAGCCAGGTCGCAGACCACCTGATGAACATCACCAAGAAGCCCAACTGATGGCGTATGAAAATCCTAGCCATCCACTAAGCCGCCACAACACACCGTTGGCGGCTTTCACATTTCACATATTTAATACATTACAAAAATATGAATGGCTCAAAACAAAAACCGCCTCACTATGATTAAGCTCAAATTGCAGCTTAATGATAGTGACGTTATATGAGATCGTTTCATAAAAAGATAAGCCCCGCTACAGCGGTGCTACCATAAATCACTCATGAATAATCTTCTTTTTGAGAAATGAAGACGCGAGTTTGCCTTTAGTCATCAGGTGAAAGCTCGCAATTTGCAACACCATAAAGTCATTAGTGAAAGATTCTCTTTTTGCGGGAACCTAAGTGGAGGTTGCGCAAGAAATACACGAGCGAGGCGCAGATTTTTTGATGCGCAAACGGAATGGTCGGAGCCAGCGACGGGAACCGTTCCGTTTACTCAAAAAATCAAGCCGAGTGAATAGTATTTTCGCAACTGAAACGGGTTTCGCAAAAAGAGAATCAGAAACCCTCGTATTCGCGAACCGTCAATTGCGAGTTGATCTGCCGCATCGTCTCCAGCGCCACGGCGACGACAATGAGAAGCGCCGTGCCCGAGATAGTCAAGACCGGCACACCCGTCAGTGTCTGAATAATAAGTGGCAATACCGCGATGAGTCCTAAGAAAACCGCACCGAAGAGCGTCACTCGATTCACCACCGAGTTGAAAAAATGCTCGGTCGCCTCACCCGGACGAATACCGGGCACGAATCCCCACTTCGTTGAAGGTTCTTCGCAACTTCTCCGGCGTTGAATGTTATCGCCGTATAAAAATACGTGAAGGCAACAACGAGCCCGAAGTAGAACAAGCCGTAGTAGAGTTGATGATTCAGAAATGCCGAGACCCAACCATTGAGCTTAATCGAAAGATCAGATGAGAAGATGGCGACGATCTGCGCGAGAAACTGTGGGAAGATCAAGACCGAAACCGCGAAAATGAGCGGGATCATACCTGCCTGGTTTACCTTGAGCGGCAGGTAGCTCGAGGAACCGCCGTAGAGCTTATTCCCGCGGACACGCCGGGCATAGGCCACGGGAATCTTTCGTTCGCCTTCATTTAAGTACACCACCCCCGCGATAATAACGACGGTGAGTGCGATGAATCCAATGTAGACCGGCAGGAGCGCCGGAGTATATGCCGCGATCGCGGCGCTTACCTCATTCGGCAAGCGGCTGACGATTCCGGCCAAGATGATAAGCGAAATCCCATTGCCGATCTTCTGCTCGGTAATAAGTTCACCGAGCCAGAGCGCGATCATGGAGCCGGTCGTGATGGCAAGCACGTTCGTCACAGAGGCAAGTCCGTACACCTTGTCGATCACGCCCTGGCTTGCGAGGATAGCCAAAAAGCCATACGACTGCATCGCCGCAAACGGCACGGAGATGATTCGCGCGTATTGATTGAACTTTGCCTGGCCACGAGCGCCTTCTTCGTAATACATCTCCTTGAACTTCGGAAAGATGATGGTCAAAAGCTGCATCACGATCGTGCCGGTAATATAGGGGCCGACGCCAAGCATGGCAACCGACAAGTTAGAAAGTCCACCGCCGGAAAATAAGTTCAAAAACCCGAAGAGCTGGCTCGAGTTAAAAAATGACTGAAGCCGTGCCGCATCAACACCGGGAATTGGGATGGCCGCGAGCAAACGATACGCAATAAGTAATCCAAGAACAACAAAAACCTTCTTGCGAAGATCGGGAATGCGGAAGATTTGAAGAAACTTATTCATAGCAGTAATCGCGAATAATGCGAATATGAATCAATAATGCAAATAAATACTAGCATTATTTGCTATCATTCGCGTTACTAGCGATTACTCTTCCTCCGGCTTTTAGAATTTTCGTCTTCGCCGACGCCGAGGCGGATATGCCCAGAAGTTCAATGGGGAAGGTAATTGAACCATCGCCCAGGACCTTTACCTCGCGACGATTGCGCATCGTAACGAGCCCGACTTGTTTCAAGACGTTCATATCAACCGTGATCTTTGACTTCCCCGAAAGCGGAGCGAGTTTCCGAGATAAGGTGCCAAGGTCAAGAATCATCGGCTTGTCGCTCTTCGGTTTATTGCGAAATCCCCTCAACTTGGGAATGCGGTTAATGAGATCGCGAGACGCGGGACGGATGCGCCGCCCGGCACGAGAATGCTGACCCTTGGTGCCGCGGCCCGAAGTGGTGCCGCGCTTTCCGCCGCGGCCAACGCGCTTTCGTGCTTTATGAGAACTGACCTGTAATTGGTGTAGCTGCATGGTAGATAAATCAAAATTTAAAAATCAAAATGCAAAATTATGGAGTCCCTACGGGACGGCTTTTGAATTTCGCTCATTTTTACATTTTGCACTGTCATTTTGATCTTTGATCCTTACACTTTCAATTGTTTTAACGCTTCAATCGTCGCCATCGCGTTTGTGAGCTTGTTTGGGGTTCGACCCAGAATCTTCGCCGTCGCGTCCTTGATGCCCGCCAAAGCGAGCACAGAACGCACCGCGCCGCCGGCCTTGAGCCCGTGGCCTTCGACGGCTGGTTTGAGGAGTACCTTCGCCGCGCTATACTTTGCAATCACCTCATGCGCAATCGTTCGGCCACGAACGAGTTCAACATGAATCAAACTCTTCTTTCCTTCAAGCTTTGCCTTTGCCACGCTTGAAGCAACGTCAAGCCCCTTGGCAACACCTACGCCAACGCGGCCCCGTTCATCGCCTACAACGACAGTAGCGCGGAACCGAAATCGCTTGCCGCCCTTCACCACGCGCGTAACGCGTCGAAGATCAAGCACGCGTTCCTTGAACTCGTCCTTTTTTGCATATCGGTCTCCCCGATGTGATTGAGGTTTGTAGAGCATTAGAATTGTAATCCGCCTTTGCGAGCGCCGTCGGCGAGCGCCTTGACACGACCATGATAGCGGTACGAACGCCGGTCAAACACGACCTCCGCAACGCCCGCGGCCTTCGCCTTCTTGGCGAGTGCTTCGCCGATAAGCGCCGCTCGATCGGTTTTATTCCCCTGCTTCGTCTTCGGCAAATCCCGAAGCGATGCAGAAACAAGTGTGTGGCCCATAGAGTCGTCGATGAGCTGGGCGTACATCGCGCGGTTACTGCGAAAAACCGCAAGCCGGGGGCGTTTGGCGTCGCCAACGATCTTCGCACTCGACCGTCGGGCACGAGCCGCTCTTTTCTTATTGATGAGTTTTTGAGATTTCATGGGAGTGTTCGCGAATAATGCTAATGTTGGTAAATAATGCGAATGGGGTTCGCATCGTGCCGAATGATTAGACTATTTGCATTATTTCGATTCATATTCGCATTATTGGTGATTACTCTACGCGGCTGCCGTCGCCGCTTTCTTGCCAACCTTTCGGCGAATCACCTCGCCCCGATAATGAATACCTTTACCCTTATACGGCTCGGGTTTCTTCTGTGATCGAATTTCCGCAGCCAAGCGGCCAACGAGCTCTTTGTTCGTGCCAGAGATGGTCAAGGAGTTCTTATCGGTTGTTACCGCAATGCCCTTGGGGATAGCGAGACGAACGGGGTTGGCGTAGCCGATGGAGAGGACAACCGCATCTCCCTCAACGGCCATCTTATAGCCCACTCCCTCGATCTCCAACACCTTCGAAAATCCCTCAGTAACACCAGTAACGGCGTTTCGGAGGAGCGACCAGGCGGTGCCTACGCTCATTCGAGCTTGTCGAGAATTCCAAGCGGCCGAGACGCGAATGCCCCCCTCTCCCGGCGCCCAAACGACGCCATCGGGAATCTTGACCCGCTCATCACCTTTGGTGCCATGAACCACGGCAAAAAAACCATCTTGAGTAATGGTCACTCCAGAAGGCAGGATGACGGGTTTCTTGGTGAGCTTGGACATGGTTGAAATAATTTACAATTTACAATTTCCAATTTTCAATAGTTTGACCATCAAAAATTTATGCATTGTTTGAAAATTGTAAATTGATAATTGAAAATTGATACTTACCAGACCTGAAACAGATATTCGCCGCCCAACTTCTTTTTGCGCGCTTCACGATTCGAGAGAATACCCTCCGGCGTTGAAAGCGCGGCCAAACCGTGGCCCTGTTTCACGGCCATGACTTCTCGGTACCCCGCGTAGACCCTCCGGCCCGGCTTCGACATAAGGCGGAAATCTCGGATCGCGGGCTCTTTGTTCACGTACTTCAGACGAATTTCGATAAAACTCTTCTTACCGATCACCCGCTTATCTACGGCGGCAACGTACCCGGACTTCTTCAAGAATTCAGCGATGGCAAAATCAAAACTCGAAAACGGGGACTGAACCGTTTCCTTCTTTGCTCGGAGGCCGTTTTTGATTCTCGTTAAAAGGTCGTAATACATGGTTGAAATAATTTACAATTTCCAATTTTCAAAAAGTTGACCATTGAACTTTTATGCATTATTTGAAAATTGCAAATTGATAATTGGACATTGATGCTTACCATGAGGCCTTTTTTATGCCGGGAATCTGACCCTTGCTTGCCATCTCACGGAAACAGATCCGGCATACCCCAAACGTGCGCATATATCCGTGCTTACGCCCGCAGCGAAAACAGCGCCGGACGATTCTTGTCGAGAACTTCGGCTTTTTCTTGCTGCGCGCAATGACGGAACTTTTTGGCATTGATCTATTCTTGTTTAGTTTTGCGTGCCTTCTTGCGTGACGGCTCGCGACCGTACCGCTTCGCGTTATTCGCCTTCATGAACGGAATCCCAAGTTCCGCATAACGCGTAAGCGCGACCGCGCGATTGCGCAGCTTCGGAACGATATTCACCCCAAGTGAGAAGAGGAGCGTCGACTCTTCCGGATTCACCTCCGGAAAGACCAACTGTTCTCGAAAGCCGACGTTCAAGGCGCCGTGCGCATCAACATTCGTCGTATCAACACCGCTGAAGTCACGGACGCGAGGCAGTACTATTGTAGTCAAACGCTCGAAAAAATCAACTGCTGAGCGGCCGCGAAGCGTCACGCGCAGACCGATGATCTGGTTCTCGCGAACCTTGAATCCGGCGATGGACTTCTTCGCCCGCCGCACTTGTGGCTTCTGGCCGGCGATAAGTCCGATATCGCGAACGATTTGGGGAAGCATCTTATCTTCAAAGCTCGCCTGTTGACTCGCTCGCCCGACACCGACGTTAATCACAACCTTGTCCAGGAAGTTCCGAATTGTTCGAGCTTGCTCTGCTTGTTTAATATTTGGTTGCATAATCATTGTCGTGGTTAGCTTTTAGCTTTGAGCTGTTAACTGTTAGTCGCCCTTCGGGTTTTCATCATCGCGCCTGCCCGTCCGTAGCCTTGGCGCAGGCGGGGAGCGATTACTAAAACCTAAAAGCTAACACCTAAAACCTATTTCATACAGCCGCCTGGCACTGTTTGCAGTAACGAACCTTTTTATTGCCATCCATCCGATTCCCTAACCGAGCCGCCTTCTTACAATTCGGACAGACGACCATCACATTCGAGGCATGGAGCGATCGGGACACCTGCACCACTTCGCCCTTCTGGTTCTGGCGTCGTGGACGAAGACGCTTGGTATACACATTCGCTCCTTCGATCAATACTCGGTCGGCCTCGAGGAGAACCTTCATTACGGATCCGGTCTTGCCCCGGTCCTTGCCCGATAAAATCTTCACATTGTCCCCTTTTTTGATATTCATGAGAGTGTTCGCGAATAATGCTGATGTTGGCAAATAATGCGAATGGAATTCGCATCACGCCGACGACTATTCATGTTATTCGCATTATTTTGATTCATATTCGCATTATTAGCGATTACTCTACACGATTTCTTCCGCCATCGTTATGAGTTTCTCGAACCCTTTGGCTTTGAGCTCGCGCGGCATAGGACCGAAAACGCGCGTGGCGATAACTTCACTCTTAGCGTCAATAAGAACGACTGCATTTTCATCAAAACGCACATACGAGCCGTCCGCACGGCGCAGAGCATTGCGCGTGCGCACAACCAAGGCCTTCACGATATCCTTTTTCTTGATGGTCTTTCTCGGTTCGGCGACCTGCACGGAAGCTACGATTACGTCGCCGACATTTGCATAGCGATGCCGCGTACCGCCAAGAATGCGAAAACAGCGGACGATCTTCGCACCGCTATTGTCGGCAACTTTTAAAATGGATCGTTCCTGAATCATGCGTGTTTCGCTCTAATGGTGTTCGAATGAAACCGAATCCCGAACGAATATTCGAGCGGTATTCGTTTTCATTTGGTAATAATTCGGGCGATAATACGCCAGCGTTTTTCCTTCGACATCGGACGGCATTCCTCGATAGCAACGAAGTCACCGTTATGAAACTCATTCTGCTCGTCGTGCGCCTTGAACTTCGTGGTTACCTTGTAGTATTTCAAATACTTCGGATGCTTCTTGAGCCGCGTAACGGCAACAACTCGGGTCTTCATCATCTTGTCGGAGACGACGGTGCCCTGGAGCGTTCGTTTGAGCGATGGTTGAGTAGTGATCATGGGAGTGGTCTATGTATTCGCATTATTCATGGGGCGGTTATCCGGCTTGCCCTGAGCTTGTCGAAGGGTGATAAAAGTTTCGATGCGGGCAAGATCCTTGCGTAGCGCCCTCAGTTCGGCCTCATTTTTCACTTTACCGGCTGCTAAGTCAAGTTTTAAACCACGCAATCGCTCGCGGCCATCAGTGCGCGCCTTCTGAAGTTCGGCGAGCGGCTTATTCTTGAGATCGTTGATTTCTTGTTTAGTCATCCCGTTAGAAGCAGATCGCGATCGACGATCCAGAGCTAGATGTTAATTGGTAACGACGATTTTTCATAAGGGTAACAATTAAGGTGGTGTGTAAAGCGATCGCGGCTTCTAACGGGATCATGGTTCTTATTTTTCTTCTCGGCTCAAAATTTTGGTTTTAAACGGCAATTTATGTCCGGCAAGACGAAGCGCTTCGTGAGCGATCTCAGGAGTCGCGGCATCCATCTCAAAAAGAATTCTTCCCGGACGGACGACGAAAACGTAGTGATCAACCGCGCCCTTGCCGCCGCCCATAGTAACCTCCGGAGGACGCTTCGTGACCGGTTTGTCGGGAAACACACGTATCCACAAACGGCCCTCGCGTTTAATGTGATGAGTGATCGTACGCCGCGCCGATTCGATCTGGCGCGAGTTGATCCGCCCTCCTTCAAGCGCCTTAAGGCCGTACTGGCCATAACTTAACACCAAGCCGCGCGTTTCAACCGGGCGGTTCTGTGATCGTCCCTTCTGCCATTTTCGATGTTTTACTTTCTTTGGAATAAGCATATGTTTTGGTTACGAAATACGAAGTGTATACGAATATACGAAAAAAGAGGCAATGGTCGTTGTTACGAGACTATATTCGTACATTTGTACATTTTCGTATTTCGTAGCAAATTTCATTTTGATCTTTGATCTTTCATCTTTTCACTTTTCTCAAAAACTTCACCTTTATAGATCCACACCTCGATGCCGACCGTTCCGTACGTCGTAAAAGCAGTCGCAACGCCATAGTCGATGTCAGCGCGAAGCGTCTGAAGCGGTAGGGGGCCCTGTTTCTGCACCTCCCGCCGCGCGATCTCGGCGCCGTCCAACCGTCCCGACATCACGATCTTCGCACCCTTCACTTCTTTATTCTGCATGATCGATTCCAAATACTTTTTCATCATGCGCCGGAAGGGCAGTCGCTTCTCGCAGTCCCACGCGATCTGCTGGGCGATATACGTGGCAGAAATCTCGGAACGTTTGAGCTCCTCAACATTCACGCTCAAGTGAACATTGCTCTTTCCCTTCGTACCGCTCGTGCCGCGCAGGACGCGCAGCGCCGACTCGATGGCGCGGTTCAAATCTTCGATACCCTTGCCGCCCTGGCCGATGATAAGGCCGGGTCGAGCCGCCTTGATGAAAACACGAAGGTTATTCGAGGTACGCTCAACTTCAATGGAGGCAATGCCCGCAAGCTTGATCTTTTGGTGAATCACGCGACGGATCGTCTCGTCTTCTTCCAAAAATTTGGCATAAGGGTATTTGCCGCCGAGGCCAGCTTTTCCTTTCGATGAAAAAAACCACCGACTGTGCCAGTTCTTTGAAATGCCCATACGCAATGAAATTGGATTAATTTTCTGTCCCATCGTTATACGCTCTAATAGTTATCGAATTTCATCGAATCGCGACCGAATAGTATTCGAGTATAATTCGTTTTCATTCGTTTGTCATTCGGGCGCTATGCGGATTTTCGTTGGAATATCCTCCTGAAAAATCCGGGATTCTTCTTATCGGCTTGTTTTGCCGATGTTCCCTCCGCTCCGGATTCAGGTTTCTTTGGTTTTCGCGCGCGTCCCTCGCCCTCGGGCTTTTTCACCTTCTTCTTGACAACGATCGAAAAGCGTGCCGGCGC
>CAZWBU010000011.1:11832-20845 GCA_964632585.1 uncultured Candidatus Saccharibacteria bacterium
ATCTTCCTCTGAATCGGTGATGCCGATCCGCGGGCGCGCGGAAGAGAACGCTTCAACATCGGCCCGCCATCCACGGTGATCGTGGAGACGACAAGCTTATCAGGGTTCAACTTCTTGGTCACCTTGGCGGCCGCGACGGCTGAACGCAGTAACTTCAAGAGCGGCTTCGCGGCGCGGCGGCGTTCGTAAATCAGCTGCGCCTCGGCGTCGTTCACCGAAATGCCACGAAGAATCGACGCCACAGCCCGAACCTTGCGGGGCGCCATACGAAGATAGTTGAGTTTGACTGTTTGCGTGTTCATAGTAATTCGTAATTCGGAATCGCTCATTATTTCTTTGCGGCTGGCGCAGGCACTGCCGGTGCGCCTGCTGCGGCAGCGCCTGCCTCAAGCTCCTTCTGCATCTTGCCGCCATGACGAACGAACTTACGCGTCGGCGCAAACTCACCTAATCGATGGCCCACCATTTCTTCGGTGATCTTCACGGTCACAAAATCTCTTCCCGTGTGAACCGCAAAACTATATCCCACCATCTCCGGTGAAATTTCAGACGCGCGGGCCCACGTCTTAAAGACCGGTGCGGCATCTGCCTTCACCTTGGCGATCTTTTCAAGGATATGACGGTCCACGTATGGGCCTTTTTTGGTGCTGCGTGACATGAGTTTGTTGAATGATAAATGCAGAATGCAGAAAGCAAAGTCAAAATATTCCCATTCTACATTCTCCTTTTGACTATGAGTTTGTTCGACCATCTCTTTGGATCGCGGGTCTTATGGCCTCCGGTCACCTTACCCCACAACGTCTTCGGTTTGCGTGTACCACGCTGGGTTCGGCCTTCGCCGCCGCCGTATGGATGGTCCACGGGATTCATGACCGAACCGCGCACCGTCGGACGAATGCCAAGCCAGCGCGAACGGCCGGCCTTGCCGATGACCGTAAGGTTCCACTCGGGATTTGAAACTTGACCAAGTGAGCCGTAGCACTCCGAAAGCACCTTGCGCACTTCGCCCGAAGACATCTTCAAATCGGTGTAACCGTCTGCCGTAGCAAGCACCTCTGCGTAGGAGCCCGCCGATCGTGCGAGCTTCCCTCCCTGTCCGGGTCGGAGCTCTACATTATACACTTGGGTGCCGACGGGAATATTTTTAAGCTTCGTGCGGTTGCCGAGGGTGAGCGGCGCCATCTCGGCAGCCACGATAGACGATCCAACCTTCAGATCGTGAGGAGCTAAAATATAGCGCCGTTCGCCATCGTTGTAGACCACCTTGGCGATAAAAGCGGTGCGGTACGGATCATACTCAAGCGACTCGACGCGCGAGGGCACATTGAGCTTCTCCTGACGAAAGTCCACTATGCGATAGATCTTTTTATTACCTCCGCCCTGATGCCGAACGGTAATCCGCCCCGCTGAATTTCGGCCGGCATGCGACTTGAGCCGCTTTGTAAGCGACTTCTCCCGCTTTCCCGGGGTTAAGACATCATAGCTCACATTCGTGAGCGCTCGACGGCTCGGACTGGTTGGTGAGTAACTTTTCATAGGAGAAATAATTATGATACCAATATACGAATGGTACTAATGATACGAATCATACGAATATTTTCGGATTAGTATTATTTGTATCATTCGCATGCATTTGTAGATTAGTATCTCATTTATCTTCCTAAATCTATCTTCTGTCCCTCCTTTAACGTAACGACCGCCTTTTTCATTCCCGGACGCGGCGAGGGAACGCCGCGATAGCGCTTCATCTTACCCGGAATGTTTACGATGTTCACGCTCTCTGCATCAACACGATAGAGCTCTTTGACCGCTTGCTTTACGGCGTTCTTGGTCGCCGAGGACTTCACCACAAAAACGTATTTGTTCGCCGAATTCAACATCGTTGATTTTTCGGTGATGCGAGGTTGCTTGATGAGAAAAATGTCTTGCATGAAAGTAGCGATTAGCTAATAGCGAATGGTGAATAGTTATTTTGAAACCTTATAATGGCTGGCGATCGTCGCGACGGCTTTCTGATCGATGAAAACGTGTTTGTAGTTCAAAACATCATAGACGTTCAGGGATTCCGGCGAGACAACCTTCACTTTCGGAAGGTTGCGAGCGGCACGAAAAAGATTCTTGTTCGAGCTCTCGGGAATAAAGAGAGTATCAAATTTCTTGGTCTTTTTCGTTGCCGCGACGAGCATGCGGACCGCCGGAGCAATCGCTCTGGTTTTTGGCGCATCGATCGCGAGCGAATCGAACACCTTCACTTCGGCATCCTTGAGCTTCTTCGAAAATACCGAAAGTAACGCCGTGCGCTTCATCTTCACATTTACTTTTTGCGTATAGTCACGTTCATTCTGCGGCCCATGTGCCTTACCTCCGCCGCGCCACAACGGTGAACGCGTAGAACCATGCCGCGCGCGGCCCGTCCCCTTCTGACGCCACGGCTTTCTGCCGCCGCCGCGAACTTCACTGCGATCCTTCGCGTGGGACCACGGACTACGACGATTCGCGAGCTGGGCGGTAAGGACCTGCTGCACGAGCGCGGGCTTCCACGAAACGTTAAACACGGCATCGGGAAGCTCCGCCTGGCCGACAACTTCGTTCTTGAAATTATATAAATCGGTTTTCATCCCGTTAGAAACAGATCGCGATCACACGATCGCTATGTACAAGTTTCGACTGGTTGTTGATCTTGCTGTTCATAGAGTTGGTTGCGGGTTTCTCGGCGCGATCGCGGTTTCTAACGGGATTCATATCCTTATTTCGATATTTCGAGCAAGGTCGTCGTAAATCCCGGAACCGCGCCGCGGATCATGAGGAGGTTCTTTTCGGCATCAATACCGACAATCTTTAGATTTTCGATCGTAACTCGTTCCTGGCCCATGTGTCCGGCCATGCGGCGGCCGGGAACGACACGTTGCGGCGCCGTCGAACCGATCGAACCCGGCGCGCGATGGCGATTTTTCTGACCATGCGTCTTCGGACCGCCGTGGAATCCATGTCGCTTCACAACACCCTGGAATCCCCGGCCCTTGGTAAGCCCGGAAATGGCAACGACGTCCCCTTCTTGGAACGCCGTAACAGAAATCGTATCGCCAATCTTCAAGCCCGTCATGCCGCGGCCCTCGCGCTTCGTCCGGCCAAGCTTGACCTGCACCGCTTCATAACCGTCCTTTTCCTTCGTGCGCACCAACGTCACCGCATTCGGAGCAGCGAGAATTACCGTCACCGGAATGATGCGGTTTTCCTTCCAAATCTGGGTCATTTTTAACTTTTTGCCGAGGATGAAGGTCATATAATTCTAATCTACAAATGAACGACGAATGCTACAAATGGGTTTATCGGGTATTTGTAGTATTCGTTACCATTTGTTGATTTGCATTATCTGGGGCATAAGCCCATTAAAAAACCGCCTAAGGCACGAGCCATGGCGATTGGCCGTCCTTGTGCAAACGCTCTTAACTTACGTTTCGGGCGTTCATTAAAGTGACTGGGGTATTGTAGGGCAAAGAGCGAAAGGTGTCAACATGATTGAGTTCGTTGATGTATTGGCTTACCATATGGGTAGCACAAACCCATACCGGAAAGGAAGGCAAGATGACGATGTGTTATAGTGGCGACGCCTCGCCGATGCGAGAGCTCGCAGAGATCGCAGTGAAAGCCGCTGCGACGCTCGACGCCTTGCGGCTCGGCAAAGTGCCTTCAGAAAGAGCGGTTGCGACCCTCGTCACGCAAGAGCTCCACGCAGTCGCGTACAATATTCAATCATGTAACCCCACCATGATCGTCGTCACGCACGACGCGTACGTGGCATGGAGCGGCAATCGGTTGAGAACGGTGTATGATCTCAGCCAGAAAATTGGGGAAGTCAGCAGGCGACTCCTCCTGGCTTGCCATCGCCCCAATACAACTTCAGATGAGGAGGCCGCGCTCCTCCGCGACTTTTGCACCGAGCTTTCTAAACGTGCGCTCGCCCGTGCCTGAGCCACGCCGACCAAACCAATCTCACCCCCGCCGACTCGCAACTCATCGCGACCGGCGGGCGACGTTTTTTTAGAGACATCGCATACAAAAAAATCAAACTATGGCGTTTTTCACTTACTGAACCTTCACTATTATTATACTCAAATTTGAGTATAATAATAGTGAGCAGTCTTAATCCCTGCCCCATACCAATACGCATGCTTTGGCGTGGGATCGATTTCCACACAATCTTAATCTCTCCACCAGCTGGCGGAATCCCCTCCTTCGCTGAAGCTCCCGCCGCCGCCAAGGCTTTGGCGGACAAGTCGGCGGGCGACGTTTTTTTAGTCAAGAAATGAATACGGGGAGCTGCACTTTGACAGCTCCCCTACATATTTCGCGGAACAGGATGCCAAGCAACAACAGCCCGCGGGGCTTCTCGAGGTGGTTCACAAAAGCAGACACCTTCCCGTCGAGCGCTGACCACCCAGCTTCGGCAAGGGCAGAAAAACTATAGAATAGTTTGGATAACTTTGTCAATAACCAAAAACTCCCGCGATTCGCGGGAGTTTTTGGGGCGCTATTGCCTGTTCGCTATTCTCTATTGCCTATTACCTAGACAATTTTGATTTCGATGTCTACCCCGGCGGGCAGGTTGAGGTTACTCAACGACTCGATGATCTTCGGCGATGGGTTCAAGATATCGATCAAGCGCTTATGAACACGGAGCTCGAACTGTTCGCGCGCGTCCTTATGAACGAAGGTCGAACGGTTCACGGTATATCGCTTGATCTCGGTCGGGAGCGGAATGGGACCTAAAACCTTGGCGTCGTTCCGCTCCGCGGTTTCGATGATCTGTCGCGCCGAATTATCGATCAATTTGTGATCGTACGCTTTGATGCGCAAGCGGATTTTTTGAGGAACGTCTTCTTTCTTTTTAGCCATGCCAATGTTGCCTAGGAGGGCAAGACTTTTCGAGTCGCAGCCCGACGAGCTGCAACATTGAGCACCGAGCACATAACCTCGATGCTGCGAATATCAGTCACTTTTTTAATGGTACGACCCATGGGGAATTTCTGTAAAGCCAAATTATGTGCTCGGTAAAGGTTTTGTCCTCAAAATTTCTTCGCTCTGGATATGAGCTCAAAATTTTGAACAAAGCCCTTTACTTGATGATTTTCGTCACCACTCCCGCGCCCACCGTTTTGCCACCCTCGCGAATGGTAAACCGCTGCTTCTCTTCAAGCACAACCGGCGAGATGAGTTTTCCGGTAAGTTTTACGGTATCTCCCGGCATGACCATCTCGGTTCCTTCGGGCAGGATAATCTCGCCCGTCACATCCGTCGTGCGGATGTAGAACTGCGGCTTGTAGCCCTTGAAGAACGGGGTGTGCCGGCCGCCTTCCTCCTTTGAAAGCACGTATACTTCGCACTCGAATTCGCTGTGCGGTGTAACCGATCCCGGCTTCGCCACCACCTGACCGCGCTCCACGTCTTCTTTCTTCAAACCGCGGAGGAGGAGGCCGACGTTGTCTCCCGCCAACCCTTCGTCCAAGAGCTTGTTGAACATTTCGATGCCTGTCACAACGGTCTTCTGGGTCGGACGGATACCAATGACCTCCACTTCTTCGTTCACCTTCACCTTGCCGCGCTCGGCGCGACCGGTCACGACCGTGCCACGGCCTTCGATCGAGAAGATGTCTTCGATGGGCATGAGGAACGGCTTGTCGAGTTCGCGAACCGGATCGGGAATGAAATCATCGAGCGCCTTAACGAGATCAAGGATGCACTTCGCGTCCGGCTCTTCGGCGGTCTTCGCGTTCAAGGCCTTTAAAGCCGAGCCGCGGATAACCGGCGTTGTGTCGCCCGGGAACTCATACTTCTTGAGGAGTTCGCGAACTTCGGATTCAACCAAATCAATGAGCTCCGGATCATCCACCTGGTCGCACTTATTGAGGAACACGACGAGCGCCGGAACGCCAACCTGACGAGCCAAAAGCACATGCTCGCGCGTTTGCGGCATTGGGCCGTCGGTTGCGGCAACGACGAGGATTGCGCCGTCCATCTGGGCGGCTCCCGTGATCATGTTTTTAATGTAGTCCGCGTGGCCGGGAGCGTCGATGTGCGCATAGTGACGCTTCTCCGACTCATACTCCGAATGATGCAGCGCGATCGTAATACCGCGCGCCTTTTCCTCTGGGGCATTGTCGATCTGATCGACTCCCTCCGCCTTCTTGGCCAACCCCTTCTTGAAGAGGATGTTCGTGATAGCCGCGGTCAAGGTGGTCTTGCCATGGTCAACGTGGCCGATGGTCCCCACGTTTACATGGGGCTTCGAACGATTGAATTTTTCTTTTTCTGCCATAATTTCCCAAGAGCGAAGCGATTGGCTGAAATTATGAGCACCCCGCCGTAGCCTTGGCGAAGGCGGGAGCCATATCGCTACTCTCTAAAATATAGTTAATTCGACTTGTTTATGTTTACTTCACAAAACCAACGAACTCCGATACGGAGTCAGCAGGTAGGGATTATAGATGGAAAGCTCAAAGGGTGTCAACCCCGCACCTTTTCCGAATCATGACCATGGATGTGCAACAAATAAAAGGCGCAGTAGCCGCCAATCGGCTCTAAAAAAACCTCGGCACGGTCTCTGCTAGAAAAGGTACGGGGTCAATACATGCACCCAATAACTACTCCTCTACTTTGGCAATCTCAACTAACTCGCCCTTCACCCGCTCGACTTCTTCCTGGATGACAGCCACCACATCAATACTATTTTTTGCAAAAAGATTCACGACGAGCGTGGCATTTTTAGCATCGAGTGCATTCTGAAGCTCGGTTTTTTTCTCTGCGTCAAGACCCGCGAGAACCCGGTTCATAACCCGCGTCTCAATGAGTTCGGTAGCAATCTCCACGATTGCTCTTCGTTCGCCAATAGGCAACGGCCCGATACCGAGGAGATCAACGAAATTCGCTTGCGCGAGGGGTAAGTTATGCATATTTGGGTAGTCCTGCCTGCCGGCAGGCAGGGAAAATTCGGGTTATGACTAAAAAAGTCGAACAAACCAGCGCCAACTTTTGCGCACCGCGTCGAACTTGCCTCCCTCGCGCCCTCGGCCCGTTTCAACTTCACGAGCAGTTTTTTCTTCAAGCGTCCGCCATGCCTTCGCACCAACAAGGCCCGCGCGGCTCACCTCATACTCTTTGCGCAATGCGATATACTCCCGTTCTGCCTGGGCCAGACCCTTCTCATGTTCTGCAAGGCGAGCGATGAAATGAAGTTTTGTCTTTTCCGATAGTCCTTCACCCTGCACTAGGTGCTCATAGTGCAGATACTTGTTGGCCCGACGAATGCCCGTTTCGTCAAGATGATGTTCTGCATCCGCAAGACGAATGCGATCTATTCGAAATCGTCTTGCCTCATCCCGAAGTTCGAACCGTTTTACATACTCCTCCCCTCGAAGCTTGGAAACAATTTTCGGATCAATTTGTTGGAAATCGTTCGGACCGGGCCCACGTTCTTGAGCGGACGTTTCAGCCCTGGACTGATAAAGCTTCGCGGCGATCTCCGGAGGAACTTCGACAAACGTATCCGGATCAGGATATGCCGACTTCTCTCGAAACTCCGGGTGCCAGGACGGCAGTTGCTCGGCGGGAGGTTCAACGATCGGATCACGAGGTTTGCCAAGAGTACCCAGATCCGGGGGTATGAACTCGAGCGTGTCCGTCGAATGGTCATCGGGGTTCGGCTTTTTTTTGGGTGATTTTGGAATCTGATTCGGCCGAGTTTCGGAATCTCTTTGTTTTTGATCATAGAGCTCACCAATGGTATGACCATGCTGCTCGGCCCCAATCCGCGACCAGCCCGGATTCATATCGACCGGATTCATGGACGAATCCTCCTTGACTAATTCTTCCAATGCTTCTGCACCACCGGGAACTTCTCCGCCACTCTCCACTGTCTTATTTTTGGCGAGCGTGGCGCGCAACAGAGCGTTTTTGAGCAACCAATACTCATCGCCAAACTGTTTGCTGGTTTTTTGAACGGCTAGTCGGCGATATTTGGGACGTATATGCTCTTCTCGTACTTCCATTGCTTTCTTATCATAGCACGCTCGAATATGCTCTCAACTGATGCCAAAAAGCACAGAGTTAAAATAGAAGTCCCGTCGCAAGCGGGACTACCTTATTGTATTTCTTTCCCTTCGGTGAAGGTTTAGATAAAAGCGAATAGTTCCGGTTTGCGGAACCTGAGCGGAGAAGAACAAAAATTTCGCGAGCGAGGTGATGATTTTTCGTCCGCAAATTGGCTGGTCGGAAAACCGAGCATATAAATTCTTATGTGCTCGGGAAAACGGGAACCGGCCAACTTGCAAGAAAAATCGAGTCGAGCGAGAAGAAATTTCGTGAGTCGGAGCGGGATCCGCAAACTGGAACTATGAGCCTACTTCCTTTTCCCCTCGACGATCTCTTGTTCTATGTTTTTTGGCACCACCTCGTGCGCATGGAACTCCATCGTAAAACTCCCCCTCCCCTGTGTCATAGAACGGATCTGCGTTGCATAACCGAACATATCGGAGAGCGGAACCTTGGCGTCAATGACCTTCACCGTTCCCCGCTCACCCATCGCGTCGATGCGACCGCGGCGGGCATTCAAGTCGCCCGTCACCTCCCCCAAAAAATTTTCCGGCACCAAAACCTGCACACTCATAATCGGCTCCAAGATGACCGGCTTTGCGCGCCGCGCGGCTTCCTGAAATGCTATTGAGCCGGCGATCTTAAAGGCCGCCTCGGACGAGTCCACTTCATGGAACGAGCCGTCGTAGAGCTCGACTTCGACGTCTACCATCGGATAGTGCGCCACGACGCCCTTGTCCATTGCTTCCTTCACACCTTTTTCGGTTGGGTTGATAAACTCCTGGGGAATCACGCCGCCGCGAATGGCGTTCACGAACTCGAATCCTTTGCCGCGTTCGAGGGGCTTCACGCGAAGCCGCACGTGACCGTACTGCCCACGCCCGCCGGACTGGCGAATATACTTCCCCTCCGCCTCGGCTTCGGT
>CAZWBU010000012.1:0-12571 GCA_964632585.1 uncultured Candidatus Saccharibacteria bacterium
TGGCATACACCTACTTTAGGTGTTGCCAAGGTATTGAATCATTACGAAAGTATCCCTAGTCAATTGGCACAAGCGATAGCGATTTTTTGAGATAGAATAAGGGTAAATTGAACATTTCCGAGGTATTGACATTTTTTCAATTATATGATAATGTGCCCGCACGATTCTCGATGTATCTACACCGGGATTTCGGCTCTTTGAAACATCGAGATAACAGCTTTTTAGTTGGTAACGAGTAGTTCGAAGAACTTGAGCGGCAGCGCCGCTTAGTGAAGGAGAAGACGATGAGGATGAAGAACTGGGCGGCGCCGCTTCTGGCGCTCGTCCTCGTGCCGTTCCTCGCGTGCGGTGGAGGGGATCGTTCTCCGACGGCCATTCCGGTTCCGGAAGCGACGCCGAAGCCGGCACCGACGCCGACCCCGGAAGCGGCCGCGAACCCTGCTCCGGCCAACGAGGCCACCGAGCCGGACTTCGCGGGAACGCTTTCAGACGAGAATGGTCTCTGCAACGCAGAGGTCGTGAACAAGTCAAAGCGCGTCTGGACCGGCCACTTGGCCGCCTGGGCGAACACCGAGCCGAGTAACGCCCCCGCAACTCAGTGGAACATGAGCGAGCTCGACGGCATCAGAATTCCGAACGACGGCAAGAAGTATGAGTTCTCCGTCACGAAGGATTCGTGCGACACGCAGTGTGACATGAGTCCGCTCTCGAAGGCACCCAACAGCGCCGCGGACTACACCGCCCTGCTCATGCACAAGCATTTCAAGGGCATCATCTGCCCACGGCCGTCGAACACCACGCCGACGCCGAAGCCGTCACCCCCGGGCTGTGTGAGCCACAACGTCGAGGGCAACGTGCCCGAGGCGGCGACGCTTTCGCAGGATGGCCGTACCGCGGTCATCGCGTTCAGCTACGACTGGAACAAGAGCGGCCCCGCTACGATGCAACTCAAGCTCATGCGGGGTACGTCTCTTCTCGAGACACTCACCGTGTCTCGGAAGCAGGTCGTCGAGAGGACCTACAACACCGAGCAGGCCAGTTTCTCCATCAAGATCATCCACGAGCTCGACGAGTGCAACAAGAGTTCGGACCAGTTCACCGTGCCATCCGGTCCGCCGCCGACCCTCAACTGTGACGGCCTCAAACCATTCACCTGTTCTGGGCGCGTGGAGGAGCACCAGGGTGACCCCATCCACGCGTTCGTCAAAGCAAAGGCGGCGTGGGTTGGAAGCCCAGACTGCGTCAGCATCAAGATCGGCGGGTTCCCCGCGTTCAAGTACTGCCACAATGACGCAGAGGTTCCGAGCGACGGCCTTTCGGTTGAGAAGCCGAAAGGACCGCCTGGGGAAAACATCGCAATCGTCGCGACGGCGAACTTGAGCGGCATCAGTCCCGCGGACTCAAGCAGGAGTGACCAGTGCACGGCAACGTGCACGGTGCACATCAACCCGAGGACCGACTTCTGCGTTTTGTCGCCGAACGGCGGTTACTCCGCTCTCGGCGTGACGTCCCTCGAAGCGGATGGGAGGGTTCACGCACAGTGGGCCGGTTACGTGACCGGCGTCTTGGAGTGTCACGACGGCGACAAGGCCATCGCCCACCTCAAGAACAACACGGATGTTTTGCAGACCGTGCAAGTCCGTCGGGCCGACAACGGTCAGATCGTCTACGGAGGTCCAAGCGGCAAGCTCATCCCTGCCGGCGGGGCCGACTCGTTCTTCGGCCCCAACACGATCCTAAACATCTTTGTTTGGACTGGGTCGAAGTGGGATTTCTCAGCGGGCATCAGAGCAACGGACGTTCAATGCCCCTGCGTGATCGACCCCTCTCGTTGACCACCATCTCGATGTGAAGCCCGCGCGCCTTTCCCCGAAACGGGACTGGTGCGCGGGCGATCATCTTACGCGCCCAGCAGGTCTTTATGACTGCTGGGCGCTTTGAATTTTTAAGCGGTGTGCGGGATTGACTTTAAATTTTTCATATTATATAATGCCGCCATGAAAAAGCCCTCGATGAAACGCTTGGTATCCATTGCCGCACTCTGCGCGCTCGTCTTCGGAGCGTCCGCGCCTGCGGCTTTCGCACAGTATTACTATGGGTCCGCCACGCTCACCATCTCGCCGAACAATCAGACGGTGCAGAATGGCCAGTCGCTTTATCTTACCGCGGTCTACGACCCCGACGGCTACGGCTCGCAACTCTCCTACGACGTCTCGTCGCAAGCGAACTGGAACTCTTCAAACTCGGCCATCGCGACATACCAAGGAAACGGACAATTCCGTGCATGGAGCGGCGGCACCATTACGATCACGGCGAGCTATCAGGGAACGACGGCATACGCGACGCTTACCGTAAACCAATATGGCTACAATTACGGGAGCGGTAACGGATCTTTTTACGCTCAAACCCAGTCCGCAACGAACGTAACGCAGAATTCTGCCGCCTTGAACGGCTTCGTGAACGCGAACGGCGTGAGCGCGACGGCGCACTTCGAATATGGTTTTTCACAGTCGCTCGGCCAGACCTCGGGATATCAGACGATTGGCGGTTACGTCGGGAACTCCTACTCCTCAAATGTAAACGCACAGATCTATAACCTCCAGCCGGGCACGACCTATTACTACCGCGTCGTGGTAAACGGCCAGTACGGCACGAGCTACGGTTCGATCATGAGCTTCACGACGACAGGCGGCGGGTACTATGGAAATAATTACTACGGAAATAACTACGGGTACAATGGTACGAACTACGATTATTACGGAACGAACTACTACGACACAAACGCCTATAACACCTACACCGGCTCGGGCTCTGGGTTGGCGGTAACGCTTTCGGCGTCGAATGTTACGCAAACCTCGGCGACCCTGAATGGAACGATAACGTCACAACCGTCCTACAACTACAACAATAACTACAACAACTATTACGGAAACTATAACTACGGGTATAATTCGTATCCCTACACCTATAACAATTCGTACAATACAAACTACTACGGCTATAACAGCTACGATCCGTACTCGTACAGCTACACGAATTCGTTTCCGTATAACACCAACTACTATGGTTCGAACTATGGCTATCAGAACTACTCGGTCAATACCTACTTCCAATATGGAACGACGACGGGCCTTGGCAAGTCGGTAGGAAACGAGACGTTACAAGTAACCGGCTCGCAAAACGTTTCGGCTTACGTGACGAATCTCCAGCCGGGAACAACTTATTACTATCGCATCGTTGCGCAGAGCGGATCGCTCGGCACCGTGTACGGTTCGATCATGACCTTCACGACGCCTGGAAGTCCGGTTGTGTATCAACCGGCCGCGCCGCGACCGCAGTCGCAAACAAATGCGGAAACATCCGACGTTACTCCGCCCGCCCCTGCCTCGCCGGCGTACGTTTCAAAAGTTGAATCACTCGTCGTAAGTGCCGACACGATGTTGCCGCGGGCAGGGGACGAATTCACGGTAACCATTCACTATAAAAACGGCGCGAATGGGTTGGTCTCGAATGCGGTGCTGAACGCCATACTTCCCCAGGAAACCGCTATCATATCGGCGAATCCGAATCCGACAACCGCCAGTGTGAATGGTGCAAGTTTTGCGCTGGGAACGCTTAGCGCTGGAATGGAAGGAGCCGTCTCACTTCGCTTGAAAACCTCTCAAAGCGCAATGGTCGGCGCATCGCTTCCCCTCGCCGCGATCATGACCTATACCAACTCCGATGGCAAACAACAGTCAGTCGCGGGCAATGTATTGGTTTCCATTTCGAGCGCACCGCAGGCGGCCGCTCCGGCTCCTGGGCAAACCTCTGCAAATGTTGCAAACGCACTTGGCACGGGAACCGCGTCGTTTTGGATCTTGGTACTGATTCTTGTCATGTTGGCGGTGAACTTCATCTATCTGATCTCTCGCGATCGCAGCGGCAGCGGGGTACGGCAAGTAACATCACCCATCCGGCCCTTCACGCCGTCCTTAGAACGGTATGGATCGTCACCCGGGCAGTCGAGCAATCCGTCGAAATCCGCAGCAACAGCCACTAGAAACGGAGCAGGCCGCTCATCGCTTCCGCCCGGACTTGAAGTAGTGGAGTGAAGCCCTGGGGCGGAACCCCGCACCGTCCCGCGTAGCGGTACCGGTGCAGGGGTAATCACATGGAGAAGCAATCCTGCTCTTTTACGCGGACGCGCAAAGGGGTGGGGTTTCTTTTTATGACAGGATTCGATAATCTGTTAGAAAAGGGCCTATAGTTCATTGGTAGAATGCCTCGTTTGCAACGAGGAGAGAGGAGTTCGATTCTCCTTAGGTCCACATGCGGGCCGAGTGTCCGTCAACGGACCGAGTATGGCACCGCAATCCCGCACATGGCGGAGGGTTGGCAGAGTGGTCTAACGCGCCGCACTTGAAATGCGGTTGGGGAGCAATCCCCTCACAGGTTCGAATCCTGTACCCTCCGCCATGTGCGGGAAAAACACCAATGAGAGTTCTCCCGCTGTCCTCGGCGACCAGTTCTTATTGATTTGTTGAGCAAACAAAGAGACACAAACTGGAGGTGTTATTGTGATGTCATGGATAACCCACTAAGAAGCGACTATGGTAGAATGAACACATCATGCAGAACATGCACCAGTACCTGTTCAAGCGCTACGACTGGTACCGAAGCTGGCACGAGTACCGGTACCATAGGCACGTACACTTGCTCCTCGTCCTCGCGGTTGCATTCTTCTCCATCAGTGCAACGAACTCCTCGTTCCGACAACTTGCCGCAATTAGCCTGAGCACCCCTCCACAAACCGATCAAGTCGTTAAGGTTGCAGGGCTCGGCGCGAGCAGCAACAGTTTCCTCGTTAAAGTTAAATCCTCCGCAAAAAGATCGCTCAAGGTTGGTCCCACTGCCGCGAATACAGGAATTACGTCGCTCGATAATCTGAACAAAAAGTACAAGGCGACCAGGTTCGAGGTGATTGCAAAAGTTGGGAAAAATTCCAAGAAGGACGCTGCCATATTCCAATGGTATAAAGTCACGCTTTCCGACCCGGAAGTGTTTTTTGAGGCGAAAGATGGTCGGGGTGATAGCAGCGAGCAGCTCACAAAAATACAGAGGATACTGAGAGAATACAAAGCCAATCCCAATGTGGAAGCGGTGGAAGAGAATTTTGCCGTGAGTGCTGTGGTGGTTCCGAATGATCCCTATTATTCCTCAACGGGTTCTTGGGGACAAACCTATCCTGACCTGTGGGGTATGCAAAAAATAAACGCCGCGAGCGCTTGGGACCAAACGACGGGATCGTCTTCCATAGTAGTGGCCGACGTTGATACTGGTGTTGATAGAAATCATCCGGATCTTGCCGCGAACATGTGGGTGAATACCAAAGAGATTCCAGGAAATGGAATCGATGACGATAGCAACGGGTACAAAGACGACTATTATGGGTGGGATTTTAACGGCAACGATAATGACCCTATGGACGATATGGGTCATGGTACGCACACCGCGGGTACGATTGCGGCGGTGGGAAATAATGCCACGGGGGTAGTTGGCGTCAACTGGACTGCCAAAATTATGGCGTTAAAGTTCTTGGACTCCTCGGGTTCTGGGTCTTTGTCGAATGGGATTCAGGCGTTGCAGTACGCGGCTGATATGGGCGCAAGGGTCTCATCGAACAGTTGGGGCTGCGGTTGCAACTCTCAAGCCATGGACGATGCGATCAAATATGAACACGACCGGGGAATGGTGGTAGCGGTTGCCGCGGGTAATTCCGCGATCGATGCCCTGGACTTCTCGCCGGCTTCTGCCGACGATGCTATCACCGTTTCGGCAACGGACTCGAACGACCTCTTGGCTTCTTTTTCTAATGTTGGTGAGAAAATAGATGTAGGCGCTCCCGGCGTGCAGATTCTTTCCACCCGTTCCTCGCAAGACAAGATGTGTCCCGGCGTGACCGTGGTTACTATTTATTGCCATGTTTCCGGCACGTCCATGGCAACGCCTCACGTGGCAGGACTCGCGGCATTACTCCTATCAAAAAACTCATCGCTCACGAACGAAGAGGTGAGGCAAATCATCCGAACGGGCGCCACCGATTTAGGATTGGTAGGCAAAGACAGTAAATTTGGCTATGGAAGAATCAGCGCGGCGGGATCAATGGCACTCGCCACGACCCCTCCCTTGACGCCCTATATTACTTCGCCGCGCAGCCGAACCATAGTGATCGGCACGAGCCCGATTCTCCAAATTACCGGGAGCGTCGGGGGGCCGAATTTTCTGAGCTACAAGCTCGAAGTAGGAAGCGGTAGAACTCCCACGTCGTGGACGCAAGTTGCGACTTCGTCAACACAGCCGACGACACCGAGAGTGTTGGGAAGTTTGGACACCACAAACTATCCGGAAGGCAAGTATATTATCCGCTTGACCGCCTTTGACACCGCCGGCAAGGCCTTTCAGTTTCAGACAAACGACATAACGATCGACAACTTCGACGCCGTCATTAACTTTCCCAGCGGACTACTGTCCATTGGTTCGACGGATATCGTGGGGACCGCGGTAACGAAGAACGGCATGCCGTTTTCGATCTTTGTTCTCGAGTGGAGTATCGGGGGAGGCCCGTGGTCAAGCGCCGGGATTACGCACGTAAACGGCGGAACACAACCGATAGCGAACGGAAAATTGGGCACATGGAACACCGCCGGCTTTACGGACGGGCAAGTATACACATTGCGACTCACGGTAAACTCGACGTTTGGGTCAAACCAGCAGGCTTCCGTTTCAGAGAAAGTTGATAAGGATTTGGTGGCGGGTTGGCCGAAGTATCTATCCAATGCGTATGTAAATCATATTGCGTCCGTTCTGGCCGATCTTGACGGTGACGGTACGAAAGAACTGGTTTTTCAGTCCCCGGAGGGCAAGGTCTATGCATACCGAAAAGATGGTAGCAGCTTACCTGGGTTTCCCGTAACCTTAACTGCACGAACCCCGTCTGATGGCTATGAATCATATGACGATATTAACGTCGCCGATCTTGACGGTGATGGGAAGCAAGAAATAATCGGGACGTATTACGATACCCCCACCTACGTCACGAAATCGTTTATCATCAAAAGCGATGGGAGTATGTATCCTGGCTGGAACCAATCAATCGTATCCCAGTTCCCTGCCATCGTTGATCTCGACGGCGACGGTCAAAAAGACATCGTAGGGGTTAAGGCAGTTACGTGGGTTTCTCGAACAGACGTTGTCGTGAACGCATACCACACAAACGGCACCTCACTCATCGGGTTTCCAAAGACATACGTCATACCGCCCGTCGGGTTCAGCGCCGGCGAGATCTTCCCGGGGCAGAATGCACCTGCGTCCGTTGTGGATCTCGATAACGACGGTAAGCCCGAGATCGCCTGGGCATTCAGTAACTACCTGTATCTATTTGATAATCAAGGCAACGTCCTCCCCGGCTGGCCATTCATCGTTCCGCTTTACACCAGCAGCTACACGGGCACGAGCAAAGATTATAATATGACGTTTGACGATGCCATGGCGAGCGGTGATGTGTACGGCGATGGACAGAAAGAAGTTTTCGCCTTGAGCACCTATGCGTGCATCGCTAGTTCGGGCGGTGGTTTTTCGGGTCTATGCTATGCGGCAGGACCGACGGTTATGTACGGGTTTAAAAAAGACGGGACCGTCCTCTCCGGTTGGCCGAAGAACGACGTGACGGACAGCTTCAGGTCCGATACGACGTATGCGACCTACGCCCCGGCGTTAACCGATATCGATGGCGACGGGAAAGACGAAATTATTGTTGGCGGATATCCGTCGGCGATATTCGATGTCGAAGGGAAGAAGAACTTAACGAATGCCCCGAGTTTCACCTTGCAGCCAAGCTTAAGTGACGTGGACGGGGATGGAAAGGTGGAGATCGTCGCCGCATTTTACAATGCAATTTCCATTATGAAACAGGATGGCGTGAGTTGGTTGACGTACCTCCAGAAAACAATCACCGGAAACGCGTTTTACTCTTCCGTCTCGATTGCCGACATGGACAACGACGGGCAGATGGAGATGGCTGCGATCGACCGGCCGTATGGCTGGTCAAGTACAGGACTCGTTGGCGGCATCAACTCGATTTATGTTTGGAACTTACCGAAGTCGAGCGCTAATGCCGCGAACTTTGAGTGGCCCATGTTCAGTCATGATCCGGCGAGAAGCGGAAGATTGGTCGTGGGCGCAGTCGCCCCTGACCCGACCCCGCCCACCACGTCTATTACCTCCCCAGCGTCTGGCGCCACGGTTTCGGGAACAACGAACGTAACTGCCGATGCCCTGGACAACTTCGCCGTCACGAGAGTAGAACTCTATGTGAACGGCACGCTCTCGCTCATAGATTCATCGAGTCCGTATTCCTTCCCGTGGGACACCACGAAAACGGCGAATGGTACGGCAATCTTAACGACTAAGGCGTATGATGCGGCAGGGAATGTTGGTATTTCTCCAAGCGTCACGGTCAATGTGAGCAATGTCTCTGGCCACATTAATCTCGATCCAGTTTCCTTAAACTTTACGGGTGTCTTGGGTGGTGCGACTCCCACACCCAAGTCGGTGACGCTATCAAACTCAGGCACAGCATCGCTCAACTGGACTATTTCCACGAATCAAAGCTGGTGTCATGGAACTCCGGCGTCTGGCGCGACGAGCATCAGTTCTGCCACCTTACTCTCGATATCAGTAGATGCCCCCAGTACCATAGGATCATTTACCTGTCTTACTACCGTCACCGACCCAACTGCAGACAATAATCCACAGGCAGTGACCGTAATGTATACCGTGAGCGCTCCTTCCGATGCCATAGCCCCAACCGTTACGATCACCGCTCCGGGCAATAACACAGCCGTGCCGAAGAAATCAACCTATGCGATCACGGCTAATGCCACGGACAACATCGGAGTGACGAAAGTTGAGTTTTATGTGAACGACGCGTTAAAGTGCACCGACACCACTGCACCTTATACCTGTGCGTGGAAAGTCCCGGCCGCTCCCAATAAACCATATCGAATCCAGGGTAAAGCGTATGATGTGGCAGGGAATGTTGGAACGTCCGCTGTAGTAAACGTCACGTCACAGTGAAGTCTTGAGAGTGAATTCGGCACGTTAGGTGAGTAATCCCGATGTGTCGATCAGCTACGAGAAAAGCGCCATCTATCTGCGCGAAGGCGGCGTTTCGTTTCACAAAAGTGGGAATTGATCGAACATCTGATATAATAAGGCATATGAAAAACAAGAATAACTATCTTATCGGACTTCTTTTTGCGGCGCTCATCGCGTGGGGAGTTTGGGGAGCACTCCAGTCGAGCGGCCCGCCGGGGCAGTATGATACGTTTGCATCGTGCTTGAAAGACAAAGGCGCAGTTTTTTATGGGGCATTTTGGTGTCCGCACTGCCAGAATCAGAAAAAGATGTTCGGAACATCCGAAAAACTACTGCCTTATGTTGAATGTTCAACGCCGGACGGCAGGGGCAAGACACCATTCTGTACTTCGAAAAAGATCGAGGGCTATCCAACCTGGGAGTTCGCCGATGGAAGCCGGTTGAGCGGCGAGGTGGAACTCACGAAGCTTGCAGAGAAGACGGGGTGCGAATTGCCGCAACAGAAAGCCATTGGTGACAAGTAACATGTCACAGGGAATAGAAAACCGATTAGGATGATAGACGTTTCATCCGTAAATCTTGCCGCGGCGCTCTTTACGATTGCAAGCCAGGTGGTTATCGCAGGCATCGTGATCGGATGGTTTCTCGATCGATATCATGACCGGCCGACGTATCTGCGATTTCTTGGCGAGCGGGGGATGTGGTTTGCCTTCTTCGCCGCGATCATCGGGACCGTTGGTAGCTTGTACTATTCGGAGATCATTGGGTACGAGCCATGCGTCTTGTGTTGGTGGCAGAGGATTTTTCTCTATCCGCAAGTGGTGATCCTCGGGTTCGCGCTCGTGAAGCGCGAAATACGGCATGCCGTCGACTATGCGCTTGCACTCTCCGCTGTCGGGGCCGTGGTGGCGCTCTACAATTCGTACATTCAATATGGCGGAAGTGAGTTCGTGCCGTGTCCTGCAAATGGACCAAGCTGCGCTATTCGGTACGTGTATGAATTCGGTTACATCACGATCCCCTTGATGTCGCTCACACTCTTTGCACTCATCATTGGGCTTCTCTATACGCATAAAAAAGTGAATAGTGGACAGTGAGCACAACACTATTCGGCCGATTGCTCTTTCGATGCGTTTGAGTAGTATAGAGAGCAGCGCAACGCTTTCGCCAGCCCATCACCTTTCCTCGTTTGTTAAGATTACGATACGCCACCTTAGCTCAGCGGTAGAGCAATCGCTTCGTAAGCGATGGGTCCGCGGTTCAAATCCGCGAGGTGGCTCAAACATCAACGAGGAAAGGTGAGGGGTAAGCGTGCCTGCCTGCCGGTAGGCAGGGGTCGTCGGTTTCCCGCAAAGCGGGATTGCGTTTTGTTGCTAAGCGAGTACGCTTAGACAAAACGGGAACAAATCTCCCCGCTGGCTCAAGCGCGAACGGGAAAGGGTGTGGGGTATCTCGTATCCGCAATTCGTAGTATTCGTATACCATTCGTAGATTCGCATTATATCTTCATGAAAGAACTCACCAACATTCAAGAGCTCGCGATCGAAGCCCGGCGGCTGGCCGGGCGTCTTTGAGGTAGAAGCAAAAGATAATCGTATCAAGGAGCTTACGGCCGAGATATCAGACGCCGATTTCTGGAAGAATCGGGATGTTGCCGATCAAAAAATAAGAGAACTTGGTGAACTGCAGAAGCTCGTTGAACAATATCACGAGATAGAAAAGAACCTCGCGGCGCTCAAAGCTCAACCGGACAATAATCTCTTTTTCGAGACGCGGCGGATGTTTCGTGAGCTTGAGCTCGCAACGCTCTTTACCGGCCGATACGATAAGCAAGCGGCGGTCGTTTCTATCTATCCCGGTGCGGGCGGGGACGATGCAGAGGATTGGGCCCGCATGCTTTCCGACATGTATCTTGGGTACGCAAAGCGGCGCGGATGGACGACGAAAGTATTGGACGACAGCCCAAACCGCCGAACGATGGAGCTTAAAGGCGAGTATGCCTATGGATATTTAAAGAAAGAAGCGGGAGTGCATCGCCTCGTGCGGATTTCGCCGTTTTCGGCGCAGAAATTGCGGCATACCTCATTTGCGCTCGTTGAAGTCGTGCCCGATCTTCCTGCACAAGATGAATCGAAAATTGAGATTCCCGATCGCGATCTCAAGGTTGAGTTCTCCCGCGCCGGTGGGCCAGGCGGGCAGAACGTGAACAAGGTTGAAACGGCCGTGCGCATCGTGCACGTCCCAACGGGACTCGTCTCATCCTCGCGCGCTGAACGTTCGCAGCAACAAAATCGCGAGCGAGCGATGAAACTTCTCAAAGCAAAGCTCATTCAACTCATGGAAGAACATCACACCGAGGAGTTCGCGAAGCTGCGCACGAAGGTAAAACCGGATTTCGGCCATGCATTTCGGCACTACGTTCTTCATCCCTACCAGCTCGTGAAAGACGATCGGACAAAGCATGAGACGTCTCATGCAGATGCCGTACTCGGGGGTGATATAGATGCCTTCATCGAGGCGGAAGTCGAACTTCAGAGTAATCGCTAATAATGCGAATGTTGGCAAATAATGCAAATACCAAAGTAGTGTATTCTGATCTGAGCTACGCCCTGATCGGAGCCGCGTTTCGAGTTTTCAATTCCCTGGGATATGGTTTGGCCGAGAAAGCTTACCAAAACGCTCTTGCAAAGGAGCTGAGCAAAGCTGGTGTTGGATTTCGGCGTGAGGCCTATGTACCAATAACCTACAAAGGAGAAAAAATCTCGCGCTATTTTGCCGATTTCATCATCGAAGAGAAAATTCTATTGGAACTAAAAGTGGTAAAAAAACTGGGGTATGCCCATGTTAAGCAAACGCTGAATTATCTAAGGAGTTCTGGATTAAAGCTCGGTATCCTGCTATACTTCACAAACGATGGGGTAAAGTATCGCCGAGTTCTCAATTCACGCGCTAAGGAAGAGTAACCCATTCGCATTATTGATTCGGATTAGCATTATTCGCGATTACTCCTATGATTGCCTTTCAGTCCGTCTACAAAATCTACAATAGCCAGTCGACTGCGCTTGACGACGTAAACTTCCGGGTAGCCCCGGGAGAGTTCGTTTCGCTCGTCGGCCGTTCGGGGGCTGGCAAGTCCACCATCATCAAGCTCTTGATTGGCGAAGAAAAGCCGAGTCGTGGCCGCATCTTTTTTGGCCAGTACGAAGTGGGAAAGTTGAAAGACAACGAACTTCCAACCTTTCGTCGGCACATCGGCATCGTTTTTCAGGACTTCCGGCTTCTTGCGGCGAAAAACGCTTTTGAAAATGTTGCCTTCGCGCTCGAAGTCGCTGGCCGGCCGCAGAAAGAGATCGCCGAACTCGTACCCCAGGTACTCGACATGGTGGGGCTCGGCGACAAGATGAAGAACTTTCCCCACGAGCTTTCGGGCGGA
>CAZWBU010000012.1:12581-18966 GCA_964632585.1 uncultured Candidatus Saccharibacteria bacterium
TCGTGAACCCGAAGGCAACGGACAAGGAATGTCTGGAAGTACTCGAGAAGTCAGCCTGTCAAAGTCTCCTGACAAGAGCGGACAAAGGGCTGGATACCGTGATCGGCGAAGGCGGCGTGAAGGTTTCGGGCGGAGAAAAACAACGCGTTGCAATCGCCCGCGCTATGGTGCACCGCCCCGAAGTCATCATTGCAGACGAGCCAACGGGTAACTTAGACCCATTTCACGCGTCAGAGATTATTGACCTCCTCAAAAAGATCAATCAACTCGGCACGACGCTCGTTTTGGCAACCCATGCCAAGGAGATCATCAACGCAATTGGTAAACGTGTCGTAACGCTTGATCGCGGCCGCGTGATTCGGGACGAAGAGAATGGAAGGTACATCTTGGTATGAGTAATCGCTAATAATGCAAATGTTGGCAAATAATGCTAATAATCTCATAATGAATTACCGTAGATATAAAGAGGCGCTCATCCTGATTCGCATTATTGATTCGGATTAGCACTATTCGCGATTACTCTCATGTTTACCGTCTTCTCTCGCATATTGAACTACGGCTTCGTCAACTTCTGGCGCAACGGCTGGCCGTCGGCAGCGACGATCGCCATCATGGTATTGGCACTCCTCGTTTTCGTTGGACTCGTGTTCTTCAATGCGACGACCGATGAGGCGGTCGCTTCAATCCAGGACAAGATCGATATCAGCGTCTACTTCAAGAACAACACGCCCGAGGACGAAATTTTGAACATCAAGCAGTCCATCGAGAGCTTGTCCGAAGTGAAACAGGTGGAATACATCTCGAGCGATCGCGCGCTCGAAATTTTCAAAGAAAACCACAAGGACGATGCCACCATCACGCAGGCGATCGCGGAATTGAACAGCAACCCACTCGTGGCATCCTTGAACATCAAAGCGAAGAATCCGAGTCAGTACGCCTCAATTAACGAGTACCTTTCTGCACCGAACCTGACGCGCTGGATCGACAACTTGAGTTACGCCAAAAACGCGGACGTTATTAATCGGCTCATCACCATCATCAATACGGTGAACCGCGGCGGATTGGTGTTGACCTTTGTGCTTGCCTTGATCGCCGGGCTCGTGGTCTTTAACACGATTCGCCTCGCCATCTATTCAAATCGCGACGAGATTGGCATCATGCGCGCGGTCGGCGCATCGAACAGCTTAGTGCGTGGTCCGTATATGGTGGAGGGGGTCATCGCTGGCGTTCTGGCCGCGATCTTGAGCTTGATCATCGCCGCACCGAGCGTCTATTTCGTGGCGCCCTACGTAAAACTTCTTATTCCCGGTTTCGACATCTTCCGCTACTTCTACGCAAACATCGTCCAACTCTTGCTCTATCAACTCGCCTTCGGCGTTGGCATCGGAGTATTCTCGAGCTTCGTCGCGGTGCGACGGTATCTCAAGAACTAGGTTTTGGCTTTGACCTGCCCGACTCGCTTCGCGACTCGAAGCGGGCGGGGCTGTTAGCTTTTAGTAATCGCTCCGCTTGCCGGCAGGCAGGCGGGCGATAATAGCGCGAAGAAAACCCGAAGGGATACTAAAAGCCCTGCCTGCCGGCAGGTAAAACCTATAAGCTAAAAGCTTATTTATTCCCCTTGAGTGTCTCAAGGAGTCCTTCGAGATCGGCAGTCGCGACACCCACTACGCTGTCCGCCCCGCCATAATAGACAAAAACCGTGCCGGCAACGACGACGGCGCCGCAGGGAAATACGACGTTTGGTACCTGTCCTTCGCGCTCATACTTCATTTCGGGTGTGAGGAGTGGGTACTCGCTCCGCGCAATGACTTCGAGTGGGTTTTGGAGGTCGAGAAGCGCCGCACCAAGCTTATAAATATTTCCCGGTTGGGAAACGCCATGATAAAAGAGAAGCCAGCCATCCTTGGTTTCGATCGGCGGTGCCGCGATGCCGATCTTGACGTTATCCCACTTGTCCTCACGCGGACCAAAGAGCGTCATGCCCTCAAGCCAGTGGTTCTCGGTGAATCTAAAATCAGGGACGGCATCCACGCAGATGTTCGCCCCGATGCGGTGGAAGATTACGTATTTATCTCCAAATTTCTTGGGCAAGAGACACGCATCCTTGTCGTCGTAGTTTGGGATCGAGATAACCGCAGGGCGCTCCCAATTCCATCGGTGCGCGAGAAAATCATCGAGCTTGATAGATGTCACCGCAACGCGCGGGGGTTCGGTGCTGTTGTACGCCGTGTAGTACATATAAAGGACGTCACCGACACGCGTGATACGCGGATCTTCGCAGCCAGAGTTGCCTCCCGGCACGCGCTTTTCTTCAAACGGTTCACGCGGGGTGTAGATCGGGTCGGGCAGACGTTCATCAATATGCACGCCGTCGTGCGACGATGCGTAACCGAAGACGGAGGTGTTATCTTCCGACATGGCACGGTAGACGATGTGGATTCTCCCGTTCTCATATATCGCCGCGGGGTTGAAGACCGCCTTCGCTTCCCAGCTGAACTCTGCACGCGGTTCAAGTATGGGATTCCCCGAAAAGCGGACGAGCTCATGTTTTTGTGTGTGCTCGGGAGCCGAATGTTGCGGAGCGGGTCGAAGATCATTCAAAAGCGCCGCAAGCTCAATACCGGCGACACAGCACACGGTGTCCGCCCCACCGTAATAGAGAAGCACTTTATCTTTCGCGAGCAGCGCGCCGGAGGGGAAGACGACATTATGTGCAAGGCCAACGCGTTCATAGTCCTTCTCGGGAGAAAGGAGCGATCCATGCGATCGTCCGAGGACGAGCTGGGGATTTGATCGGTCGAGAAGTGCCGCCTCGACGCCAAAGGTTGGACGACCCGAGCGATAGTTCGCAATATAGGAATAAAGAAAAAGCCAGCCGTCGGGTGTGGGGATCGGTACTGCGCCGATCTCAACCTGATCGCGCGTATTGCGGAGAAGTGGAATGACATGCGTATTGAGCGTTCCATACCATGCCTCCCAGTAGCGATCGGACCAGATATCCGACTCGTTATCGAAGAGCGCAAGACCGATCTTTGCGGGTGGCCGATCGGTATCAACGGTGAGGATCGCCGCGATCTTGCCATTCACGCGCTCCGGCAGAAGCGTCATCGCTTTTGCATTGAACGTCGTGACCGGATGTTTTTCAAAATGCTCAAAATCCTGCGTGACTGCAACACCAACTTTGATGCTGTCGGGGCCGAATGGGTAACTTGAAAGCGCAGTGTAGAAGATATAGTATTTCCCTTCGAAAAACGTGATACGGGGGTCCTCGCAACCAAAGGCCTCCCAAGGGTGCTCGGGCACAATGAGTTCCCGGCGCGAACCAAAGTGAAAGGGGTCTGCGCCGTGAGCATAACCGACGACCGAGACCCGCATCTTCACCTTATTATGCTCGCGTTCTTTGGAAAGCGCCCGGTAAACGAGATGAAAGTTTTGCCCATCGGTCGCGACCGATGGATTATACGTGAAGGCCTCCCAGTCGTGCTCGGGGTTTGGCGCGATAATGGGATTTTCTGGGAATCGCTTGAAGAGCTCCATAATCAATGTTTCTTCAAATGCTCCAAAAATTCGTCAAGCGGGTGCCACGCTACGCACGTCACCGTATCCGCTCCGCCGTAGTAGACGAAGAGATGGTCCTTCAAGATGACGGCGCCGCACGGGTAGGCAACCCCCGACTTGTACCCGTCGTTCTCGTAGGGCATATCCGGCTCAAGAATGGGACTCATCGTGCGGTGAAGAACCTTACGCGGGTCGTCGAGGTCGAGGAGCATCGCCCCTATTTTGTATTTTGAGGCATCCTTGTCGTCCACGGCATGATAGATAAGGAGCCAGCCGTCCTTTGTTTTCATCGGCGGCGCGCCCGCACCGAGCTTCCGGCTGTCCCAGGAGTCCTCGCGGGGAGGAATGACAAATTCACCCTTCAAATATTCGCCCTCTTGAAAATCAAGTGAATCAACAAAATCTACAAGTACATTCGGGAAGATGCGGTGGAAGATGACATACTTGCCGCGCACACGCTCGGGGAAGATGACGGCGTTCTTGTCCACAACATCCGGCGGTGAAATTAAGACCGGTGGCTTCCAGCACCAGCGGTGTTTCAAAAAATCTTCGATTTCGATCGAGGTTAAGGCAACGCGCGGCGGTCGCCAACCGTCGAAGGCGACGTAGGTCATATAGATCCGGCCGTCAACAAGTATGAGGCGTGGGTCTTCAACGCCGCCATAGCCGCCGCCCGATCCGTACGGCGTACGAAAAATGGGGCGACCTCGCCGCTCGTCGAAGTCCGAAGTCGAAACGTAGGCGGGCTCCGCGAGGCGCTCGTCTATGTGCAAACCATCTACGCTTGAAGCATAGCCCAGAACCGATACGCCAGTGTCCCCAATCGCGCGATAGAGGAAGTGCACCTTGCCATCGAGGTGAAGTGCGGCGGTATTAAACGTCGCCTGCGACTCCCACGGATGGTCGGGGTTCGGAGTGATGATGGGATTGTGGTCGGGCTTCTTGAGGCGTGGCGGCCGGTGGCGGACAATGTGGGATATCCGAAGCGTTCCGAGGATATGGGAAAGAGGAAGGACGGTCTTGATCTCTTCGCCGTCTGACGTTTTGAACACCAACACAACATGATTCTTGAGCTTCTCGACGCGCACCGGATGGAGGTCATCATCGGTGCTCCAAAAGGCCTTCGCACTGCGCTTCAGCAGTTTCGTCGGGTCATCCTTATCAAAGAGCGCCGCGCCAAATGCAAGTGGATTGCGAACAAAGTAAATGACCAAGATGCCTTCGGGAACGAGAAGCGGGGACTCAAGGACGAAAAGCGGCGCATCATCAAAATGACTCTGGCGCTGTTCAAGCGCCGGAAATTCCTGTCGTTGCCAAGTGTGTCCCGTCGCGGAGGTCGAGATCGAGATAGATCCATCGTGGTCGGCAAAGCGAATATACTGCAAGCCGACCTTCACGTGGTCAGAGGGGATGTGGAGTTTGGTGCCGCGGGCAAGTGATTGCGGACCGGCGGCGGTATGGCGGCGCACGTCACTTGTGGTGCGGCTCGTGTTTACGGATCGTTTTGGTGCGGCTCTGATCATATGAAAAACAGGGGTGCGAATAAGGTACCTTACGATAATTATAGGTCATTATTCTGCATGCATGGGTGTGCATAATCGCGGTGATTGGCGGCGAAAAAGGTCTATACGATTGCAAGGTTGAAAGAAAACAAAAAACACCCCGATTGCAATCGGGGTATTTTTAGAGCGATACCTATGGATGATTGTTGATCTTCTTCCTTGTATCGCCACACTCGGCGCAACTCGCACAACTAAAACAGCTCCAGTGGCAAACTCCGTCGCGGCACGCGCCGCTCGTCATCATGCTCACCCCAACGGCGATCAAGACAATCGGCCATACCAAGCTCCAGTCATAGCCGAAGAGGTCTGCAATGTTTTTAAAAAGAAAAACGAAACCGATGACAACAAGAATCTTCCCGAGTTTCATACGGTCATTGTACCATATTCACCTTCATCATCTTTCGTAACTCGCTCCTCGACTATTTCTTCATCATCGCTCGGAGCAAGCAATATCTGCACTCCGGGTCGTCGCAGGTGCGGTTCCAGAAGGCGAGGTCGAGGATTTCTTGCGCGACGGCTTTAATTTGTGTTTCAAGTGCTGAAACTCCTTCGGGTATGATGCGGAAAAGTTCTTTTCGATATTTTCCGCGATCGTCGGGCTCCACAAAATCGATCTCGCCGGAGGCCATGCGGTACTTACCCTGCTTATCTAAAAGCAAATTATAGAACGTGAGCTGGCGGATGTAGTTCTCGTCACCGGACTTCGTGAGTCCCAAGATGGCGTTGCGCGACTTCGGCTTGCCGGTTTTGTAATCCACCACGTTCACGGTGTTCGCATTATCCAAAAGCTCCATCCGATCGAGTTTTCCCGTGATTGTCACATCGGGGCTAAGTTCAATGCCACCAACTTCATATTCCGAAAATCTGTTTGGCAGCCACTTCGTGTGCCATGCGCCATACCATCCATCGAGCGCCTTCGTGCCGCGCGCAAGCTGGGCATCGAAGTCGTGGCTTGCGAGCGGCTGGCGGCGCAGCTCTTCTGCGAATCGGCGAACAAGGAATTCCTTCGGTCTAACTGCACCCGCCCCGCCGTCGCTACCTCCTTCGCTAAAGCTATGGCGGTCAAGAAAGCTATGGCGGGCAAGGGCATCGAAAAAACTTTTGAGGGCATTATGAATGGCACTCCCATACATAAGCGGCAACTTCGGTGCCTCGGGTATGCGCAGAAGTGAAGTATAAAAATACCGCCACGGGCACTCGAGATAGTTGTTCAAGGCCGTAACCGAAAGTGGTTGTTCGCGGAAAAGCGCATTCAAGAATTCTTT
>CAZWBU010000013.1:0-15148 GCA_964632585.1 uncultured Candidatus Saccharibacteria bacterium
GGTTTTGAAAGGTCTTGATGAGGCCGGATATCTTCTTCAACCGAACTACTCGGCTGGGCGCGTGCCGTCCGACCGCGGTTATCAGTTTTTTGCCGACTATGTTTTGGACAACATCGAAACCGCACAACCCCGCCGCGAACTGATGCACTCACTCGAGCACCGCGCTTGGCATGATTTCCTATCCGAACTTTCGGAAGAACTTGGAATGTTGAGCGTTGCTTCTGTTATGCCGGGAAACAGCATCTATAAATCTGGACTCGAGGCGCTTGTTGATCACCTCGATTGGCATTCACAAGCCGAGCTCAAGGCGGTTATTCGCGATTTTGAGGCGCTCGAAGAACGATTCGAAGAAGTGAAAGATGAGTTAGCCAATATCCATGGCGTGAAGATATTTATCGGGAAGAAGAGCCCCGTAACGCGATGCGACTATCTTTCTGTCGTCGCGAGCGACTTTGATATTGGAAATGGCCGCGTCGTGCTCCTTGCGATTGGGCCAAAACGAATGGACTACCAGCGCGCCGCACGAATATTTAAGAACTTGAAGGGAGCGGCGCACACGCAAGACACAAGACACGCGTCACGAGACAAATAAAACTATGGATGAACATCAAAACGACAACCAAACCCCGGAACTTCAGCCCGTGCCTCCGGCGAGTGAGCTCGAGACGAAGCTTGCGGAGGCCGAAACGAAGCGCGACGAGTATCTCTCCGGCTGGCAGCGAGCAAAGGCGGATTTTGTAAACTACAAGAAAGAGGAGTTCGCCCGACTTACAGAGGTCGGGAAGTATGGGAACGAGGAGTTGATTCGCGAACTCATCACGACACTCGATAATTTTGACCTTGCTCTACGCGCCATGGAACAGGCAGGGCCCGTGGAGAAAGGGGCATATATGATCCGAACACAAATGGAAGATGTCCTGAAACGCCGGGGTCTCGATCGAATCACTACGAAGCCCGGTGACGAGTTCGACCCCGCAGTTATGGAGGCGATTGCGGAAGTTGATCCGCCAGCTGGCGGAGGACCGCCCGGAACGATTGTGGATGAGATCGAGCCCGGTTACCGCCTTCATGAAAAAGTTATCCGACCCGCGCGCGTAAGATTAATAAAAGAAAAGTCGTAGGAGTAATCGCGAATAATGCGAATGTCGGCAAAATAATGCGAATTCATTACATTCATTAATTAAACAACACTTATATTTATGTCGAAAATTATTGGAATCGATCTCGGCACCACCAATTCAGCAGTCGCCATCACCGAAGCGGGGGAGCCGCGCATCTTGGAAAATACAGAGGGAAATCGCACGACGCCTTCAATAGTGGCTAAATCCAAAGCGGGCGAGCGACTCGTGGGACTTCTCGCTAAACGTCAATCCATCACAAATCCCAAGAACACCATCTTTTCGGTCAAGCGCCTCATCGGGCGGAAGTTTTCGGATCCGGAGGTCCAGCGCGACAAAGCATGGTTGCCGTATGAGATGCGTGCGAGCGCTTCAGGCGGCGTGGAGGTGAAGATGGGAGACCCTTCGACCCATTCGACGGGCTCAAGGCAGGCAAGCTCAGGGCAAGTCGTCTGGCACACACCCGAAGAGATCTCGTCCTTTATTCTTGCGAAACTCAAGGCGGATGCCGAAGCAAAACTTGGTGAGAAAATAGACGAGGCGGTAATCACGGTGCCGGCATACTTTGACGACTCCCAACGGCAGGCAACCAAGAATGCCGGCGAGATCGCCGGATTAAAGGTTCGACGCATTATCAACGAGCCGACGGCAGCGGCCTTGGCGTATGGATTTGGGAATCAACTCCGACGCCCAAAGGGGTCGGAGCCCCGACCGGAAGCGTCGGGGAAGAACGAGAAGATTGTTGTCTATGACTTCGGTGGTGGCACATTCGATGTTTCTGTTCTCGAAGTTGGTGATGACACGGTCGAAGTGAAGTCCACAGGCGGGGACACACACCTGGGCGGCGACGACCTCGACAAGCTCATCATCGAATATCTTGCCGCAGAGTATAAGAAGCAAGAGGGCATCGACGTCTCGAAGGATGCGCTCGCCCTTCAGCGCCTCAAGGAAGCCGCGGAACGCGCAAAACATGAACTTTCGACGGCGATTGAGACGGAAATTAATATTCCGTATATCTCGTCAGATGCCGCGGGCCCGAAGCACTTCTTGATGAAGATGACGCGGGCAAAACTTGAGGAGCTTGCGCACGATCTCATCGAAAAATCCATAGCGCTTACCAGGGAAACGGTAACGGCTCCGGCGCCGCGCGGAGCGGGCTTCAAACTCGGCGACATTAACGAAGTCATTTTGGTAGGCGGCCAGACACGCATGCCGGTGATACAAGAGGCGGTCAAGAAACTCTTCGGTAAGGAACCGCACAAGGGCATCAATCCTGATGAGGTGGTTGCGATCGGCGCGGCGGTGCAGGCGGGCATCTTGCAGGGCGATGTGAAGGATATTTTGCTTCTCGACGTTACACCACTTTCGCTTTCCATTGAGACCTTGGGCGGCGTTGCGACGCCGATGATACAGAAAAATACGACGATCCCTACGGCAAAAACGCAGACGTTTTCGACGGCGGCCGACAACCAGCCGTCCGTTGAAGTGCACGTCCTCCAAGGCGAACGCACAATGGCCGCGGACAACCGAACACTCGCGCGATTTATCTTGGACGGCATTCCGCCGTCGCCGCGCGGACTGCCCCAGATTGAGGTCTCGTTCGACATTGATGCGAACGGCATTTTGAGCGTAAAGGCGATCGACAAGGGAAGCGGCAAGTCGCAGTCGGTGAAGATCGAGGCCTCGACGAGTTTGTCGAAAGACGAAATCGAGAAGTTAAAGAAAGAGGCGGCTGAGCATGCGACCGAGGACGCAGAAAAGCGCAACCTGGCCGATGCCCGAAATCAGGCGGAGAGCACGATCTACCTTGCAGAGAAATCCTTGAAGGACGCTGGGGATAAGATCGGGGACGATGTTAAAAAGCCCGTGACCGAAAAGATCGAGGCGCTCAAAAAAGTGAAGGATAGCAATGATCTTCAGGCGATAACGTCGGCCCTTGCCGAGCTCTCGTCCGAGATACAAAAAATCGGCCAAGTGCTGTATAATTCGAATAAGGATAAAGGTTCATCGAGTCAAGAACCCGAGACCAAATCCGACACCAATGCAGGGGAGTCCATTCCGGAGCCAGAATCTCATTAGTCAAGTTGCCGCGGCACCCGTCCTTCGGCAAATGGGGTTTTATAAGTCGATCGGCGTCGACTTTGTCGGCGTGGTGACCGCGCTCCTTTTGAGTTTGGCGTATTGGCATTATCTTGCGCACGACGTATCACTCACCGTACTTAGCCTCGCGGTTGCCGCATTCATGATCGCTTCGATCTTCGGTGCGCTTCTCATGCAAAGCCCGGCCCGGAGAGCTTTCGTGCTCTTCGCGGAAACCGTCGCACTCTTTACGTTCTTCTTCGACCTGCCAACAACAACGCTTACCTCACTCGGGGCACTAGTTTACTTCTTCCTCTTATGGGGCGATGTTGCCACGCATCGCGAGCTTGTATCGTGCGTAGAGGTGAAGTTTTTCCGCATCACTCGACCGCTGTTGCGTAAACTGGCGACCGCGCTGCTTTTGTCGGGCATCGTCATCTATCTGCCACAGTGGACCGTTGATCGAAGTTTTTTCCCTCGGCCAGCATTTCAGGCCATGTTTGCAAGCGCGGAAAACGTTGCAGAGAATTTCTATCCAGAAATTCGATTTAACTCCACAACCAATGACTTCCTGAGCAGTGTGGCGATCGTGAAGTTGAAGACCGATCCCACCTATGTCGTTCTTTCGCCCTCCGCTCAAGTAGAGCCATTCAACCGGACTGTTCTGCAGATGTATGAGACGGTCACGCAAGTGCTTGCCATCGATGTTTGGCCCGACGAAACGCTTGCGGACATGCTCTATCGCTTTTGCACGACATTTCTCGATCGGTGGCAGAAAGAGTTCGGCGACCACTTTCTTGCGGTCTGGGCCGTCGCGGCGTATGCTGTGTTACGCGTTTTCTGCGCAGTGTTCGACGTGTTCGTGATGGCTGCGGCGTTCCTTATCTACCAGTTGCTCTTGGCGGGAAACTTCATTATTGTGACGGGAGAAACAAAGATACAGGAGACGTTGAGGTTTACGTAAAGGGCTTTGTTCAACATTTCGAGCTCGTAGGGAGAGCGAAGAAATGTTGAGGACAAAATCTTTACCGAGCACATAACCCTAAACGGGGTAATCATTATCATGAACATCATCAAACAGAGGATAACTGGGACACCTCACAACAGGGTTATGTGCTCGGTGCTCGATTTTGTGGCTAAATTTTTGTCGCCACAAATTGGCTCAAAAATTTAGACAGAAATCGGCATGGCAAAGGACTACTATAAAATTTTGGGTGTGGAACGCGGCGCCTCGGACGACGACGTTAAAAAAGCGTTTCGTCGCCTCGCGCACCAATACCATCCCGACAAGGCGCATGGTGACGAGAAGAAGTTCAAGGAAATCAATGAGGCCTATCAAGTGCTATCGGATAAGTCGAAGCGTGCGCACTACGATCGCTTTGGCACAGCAGAACCGTTTTCCGCCCAAGGCGGACCAGCCTCGGGCTGGGGCGGTTTTGATATGGGCGGGTTTAACGTGAACTTCGGGGGTGGGCAAAACGGGGAGTTCGGCGATATAAGCGATCTTTTCGAGAACTTCTTTGAAGGGATGGGTGTGCGCGGTAAACGGCCCATCTACGAACGCGGCGCCGATTTAGAGATCGTTCAAGAGATCACCCTTGAAGATGCGTTTCGCGGCGTGATGAAGGACTTTAACGTCGCAACGCTTATCAATTGTGAAAAGTGCAAGGGGAAGGGCGGCGACCTCTCTGCCGGGACGAAGAAGTGTGAAAGTTGTAACGGCCAAGGCGAGATTCGTGAGCAACGACGTAGCTTCTTCGGCAACTTCTCCCAGGTGAAGACCTGCACTACGTGTCGTGGCGCGGGAACGATTCCCAACAAGATGTGTACCGTTTGCAAGGGCGCGGGACGGAAAGCTGGTGAGCGCGCGGTAAAAGTAGAACTACTCTCTGGAATCCAAGACAATCAACTTATCAAGGTAAGCTCCGCCGGAGAGTCCGGTGAGCGAGGGACGGCGACGGGAGATCTCTATGTCCGCATTAAAATTAAAAAACACCCATACTTCGAGCGAACGGGCGACGACTTGGTGTTCAAGAAAGAACTGAATGTCTTTGGACTCCTCCTTGGTCACAAGATCGAGGTGCCGACGATCGGGGGCACGAAGCTCCACATCGAAGTTCCCGCACACTTCAACCTCAAGGAAAACCTTCGTATCCCCGGCGAGGGCATGCCGCACTTCGGTTCATACGGCCGCGGCGATTTGCTTGTGGACTTTATCCTAAAGGCACCGAAGAAGATGGACGGGAAAGAAGCAAAGACCTTGGAAGATTTGTTGAAAAATCGATAGAATACGAGTAGCACAGATCGGGGGGATTTGTGGATCGAAAAAACAGGGCGGAGTATCGTAGGCTCCTCGTGACACGGAGGTTCATTCGCGACAGAGAACTTCCCCTTGCACGAGGAAAGGTCTTTGACTTACAACGTGAGCTGAAGCGAATTGAGCAACGTATGAAAGAGATCAATCTTTTCCCTTGTCCGAAGTGCAGTGGGTTTGGGAGGGGTGATAATGGGAAGCGTTGCACACGCTGTAAGGGAAGCGGGGAGTTGGGGCGCTGAACCAGGCGGCCGATCGCGCTATGAGCGATCGGCCGCAAACTCTTTTTGTGCGCCCACCAGGGATCGAACCCGCCTTCGCTAAAGCTACGGACGGGCAGGCCTAGGACCGTCTCCTTTCCGCCAGAGGCGGATCAGCCTCCGGCTGAAAAAGGATTTTGTCCTAACATCTCTTTGGTGCCCCCGCCAGGGATCGAACCCGCCTTCGCTAAAGCTACGGACGGGCAGGCCTAGGACCGTCTCCTTTCCGCCAGAGGCGGATCAGCCTCCGGCTGAAAAAGGATTTTGTCCTAACATCTCTTTGGTGCCCCCGCCAGGGATCGAACCTGGGACCGTCTCCTTAAAAGGGAGCTGCTCTACCAACTGAGCTACAGGGGCACCAAAGAGATGTTAGGTGGTTATCGGAGTAAGAATTTCGTCCAGATATTTTCTACCGACTCCTGACTTTAGAAAGTGTTCCCGTTTCCTCGCTTCCGTCGTCGTTTTAAATTTCTCCTCATATAGGAGTGTAAATGGCCTATTCCCTCTCGTGAATCTATTGCTACCTGCGTTATGTTCCTTGAGGCGCTCCACTGGCATAAGGCCGGTGCTTCCCACATAGCGTTTCCCATTCCTTAAACTTTTCAGCACATAAACATATGGCATAATATCATGTTATACGACCGTCTCCTTTCCGCCAGGGGCGGATCAGCCTCCGGCTGAAAAAGGGAGCTGCTCTACCAACTGAGCTATGAGGGCGTTTATTTATTTTCGACGAGCGAACCGACAGCAGCAAGGCGGTAAAGGGAGCTGCCCCGCCTACGCTCTTTGAGCTACGGCGGACAGGCCTACAAACCCCGACGCTTCGGTCGGGGCTACCGAAACGATTGACGGAACTATTATACTTCTAACCCGCATAATATTCAACAACATTTTTTGACATATCGTGATTCTTGAGATAGAATTTCCCTCGTGCGAAAGCATCCAGGTTTGATTTTAGGAGTCATTGTTCTCGCGGCGGTTCTCGCCGGTTTTTTTGTCTATCCAAGCGGGTACGGTGCGAGTCATCGGCCGTGGCGGCTGGGACTTGATCTCGTGGGCGGATCACACCTCGTCTATCGCGTGGACTTATCGCAGGTTTCGGGCGGAGACCAGGAGTCGGTTTTAGGGGGATTACGGGAGGTCATCGAGCGACGCATTAACTTGTTCGGTGTTGCCGAGCCGCAGGTCTATGTTGCGAAAGCGGGGAACGATTCTGAACTTATCGTCGAACTCGCGGGCGTGCAAAACATCAAAGACGCCATCGCCCAGATCGGCGCAACGCCTATTTTAGATTTTAGAGAAGTTGAAGAGAATGGTTCGAGTACCATTTTCATTCGTACAAATCTGACGGGGCGATATATCACGGGCGCGCAACTTTCTTTCGGCGGTGCGACGGGGAACATTCCCCAGGTCAATTTGAAGTTTAACGAGGAAGGTTCAAAGATATTCGAGCAGATCACGGCAAAAAATATCGGCAAGCCCGTCGCGGTGTTCCTCGACAATCAACTCATCACCGCGCCCGTCGTGCAAGGCAAGATCTCTGGCGGCGATGCGGTTATTACGGGTCAATTTAAACTTGATGAGGCGAAACAGCTCGTCGAACGCTTTAATGCAGGTGCCTTGCCTGCGCCAATTACACTCGTTGATCAGCTGACGGTGAGCCCCGCGCTCGGGAGTAATTCTTTGAACAAAGCGCTGGTGGCTGGCGCAATCGGCACCGTGCTCATCATTCTCTTTATGCTTTTGTACTACGGCACCTTCGGCATTTTTGCGGCCTTCGCTCTTATCATTTACATACTTCTTACCACAAGCGTTTTTAAACTTGTGCCCGTTACGATGACGCTCGCAGGTCTCGCAGGTTTTATCTTGACCATCGGCATGGCAGTTGATGCAAACATCTTGATCTTCGAACGCATTAAAGAAGAAGCGAAGAAGGGCCTGTCCCGCACGGCCTCGATCCGCGAGGGGTTTCTGCGTGCCTGGCCATCCATCCGTGACTCGAATACGTCGACTATCATCACCGCCGTGATTCTCTATTTCTTCACCTCAAGCTTCGTTCGCGGATTTGCGCTCACGCTTCTCATTGGCGTCGCGATTAGTTTGTTTAGCGCCATCACGACAACTCGGCTCTTTTTAACGGTTTTCTTAAAAGATGAACAGGCGAAACAAGCTAAATAATTTCCAATTCTCAATTTTCAATTTTCAAATAAATATCAATGATTCAAATCACAAGCCATTTTGAAAATTGGAAATTATAAATTGAAAATTTAGCACAATGAACATCATCGGCCGAAAAAATACCTTTCTCACCATCTCCGCGATCTTCGTTGGCGCGGCAATCCTCGCTATCATTGCGTTTGGATTCCAAGAGGGGATTGACTTCCGCGGTGGCACGCTGTGGAGCGTTGCTATTCCTGCGCCGGAAGTTGTATCAGCTGACCTCGAATCGTTTTTCGTACAGGACCTTGGCCTCAAAGATGTTCGCGTGAGCAGCGAAGCGACAGGTGGAACGTTCCTCGTGAAGCTCCCGGCGATCGGAGAGGCCGATCACAAGGATTTTTCTCAGAAACTCTCGTCGAAATTTGCGGGATTTGATGAGCGAAGCTTCCAATCCATCGGTCCGACGGTTGGCGCTGAACTTCGACAGAATTCGCTCATTGCCCTCGTCTTAGTACTCGTTGGTATCTCGCTCTATATCGCTTTTGCGTTCCGCAAGGTCTTCAAACCTGTTTCGTCTTGGAAATACGGCATCATCACGCTTGTGACGCTGTTCCACGACGTCGTCATTCCCGCCGGACTCCTTGCGCTCCTTGGGCACTACGGACAGATCGAGATCGACGGCAACTTCATCGTCGCGCTCCTCGTTATCATGGGTTTCTCGGTGCACGACACCATCGTCGTCTTCGACCGAATTCGCGAAAATCTTTTCCTCGACCGCGGAAAAAATTCGTTTGCGAGCGTAGTGAATAGCAGTGTCAATCAGACCCTCGCGCGCTCCATCAACACTTCGTTCACGCTCATTCTCGTCTTGATCGCGCTCTATCTCGAGGGTCCAGCCAACCTGCATTACTTTGTGTTGACCCTTCTCGTTGGGGTAACGACGGGTATCTACTCTTCGATATTTGTCGCAAGTCCGCTGCTCATTGTTTGGCAGAATCTTTCGAAACGCGCTGATCATTAATCACATCATCAGATAACTTCTTGACAATGAAATCAAAATGCCTAATAATGGTCGCAGTGGTTTATTTGAGGTTGGGGATTGACCCCTCCCTTTTGACCTAACAAGTATATTTTCTCCCCAACCATTTCTCATTCGGTAATTATGCAGTGTGATGAAACAATGTTTAGGTTCGCCAAAAGGGAGGGGTTGACTTAAAAACTGGCATAGGTTATAATAGAAGAGATAAGGTATATCACCAAAACACATGATCTCAGCGAATAAAATCCTCATGCCCTTGAACGATGGGCTCACGAGCCGCGAACGCGAAGTCGTAACGGGCCGTTTTGGGCTTGAAAAATTCAATGAACCGCAGACGCTTGCCGCCTTGGGGGCGAAGTATGGCGTAACTCGGGAACGGGTACGGCAGATCGAGGCGTCCGCGCTTACAGACCTTCGGGCGAAGATAGTGAACGACCAGAATGCCAGCGAGATTATCGCGAAGTGCCGGAAGTTCTTGAAGGATTCGGGCGGCGTAGCTCGTCAGGAAGCGTTGCTTGCGCACGTCGGTGGTTTTGTTGACGGTATGACTGAAAACCACATGAATTTGCTTCTCGAAGCGTCGCAGGCTTTTTATCGCCATCCTGAAGACAAGCACTTTTGGGCGTTTTATTATGCCGATAAAGACAGCTTGAAAGCTGCTATGAGTTTTATCAATCAGTGGACGAACTATTTGAAGGGTCGGAAGGACGAGACGCTTGGCGGGAAGTATCACGAACAACTCGCCGGTTTTGTGAAAAAATTCGATGTGAACGAAACCCACGCCGCAACCTATTTGAACATCTCGAAGAAAGTTACTCAAAACTCCTACGGTGATGTGGGACTCACCGAGTGGCCCGAGATCCAGCCGAAGACGGTACGCGACCGCATCTATCTTTCGCTCAAGAAAAAGAACGAACCGCTTCACTTTCGCGCGATCGCGCAGCTCATCAACCAACAAAAGATGAACACGCGCCCTGCCTCGGCGCCGACCGTGCACAACGAACTCATCAAAGACAATCGGTTTGTGCTTGTTGGCCGCGGTACGTATGGTTTGGCCGAAAACGGTTATGAACCGGGTACGGCGCGAGAGGTGATTCACCGCATTTTGAAGAAAAACGGCGCTCTCCGCCCTCGGGACGTCATGCTTGCCGTGCAAAAAGAGCGTTTTTTCAAGCAAAATACGATCCTCGTGAACCTCCAGAACAAGAGCTTTTTCAAACGTCTTCCTGACGGAACCTATAAAGTCCGCGAAGGGTAAACGTACTAGCTTTTAGCTTTGAGCTGTTAGTCGCCCTTCGGGTTTTTTAATATCGCGCCTGCCCGCCCGTAGTCCCGCCATGGCGGGACGAAGGTGAGAAGCGATTACTAAAAGCTTGTTTATGTTGTTCGCGATTCCAGCTCGGAGAGAGTATTATTAACGAGGTACTATGCCGGGTAGTAGAAACTCGAGCAGGGGTACCGTCTTAATTTTGAAAATTTGACCTTCATTTTAACACAAGACCATTTAATTATGAGAATATTCCCTATTGAGGTCGTAACTCGAGTTTTCACTACCCGGTATGTCTGAAGGACTTTCAGTCATTTTCAGCGGCCTTTTCCAGTTCTTTTGGCCATTTTTGGCGTTTTTTATTTAGCGCCGCTCGCGACCAAGGTGTGGCTCTTTTGGCGTCAGGAGGATTATAAGCGTCATGATCAAGTGCTTTTCGAGATGTTTATGCCGCGCGAGATTGGCCGAAGCCCCCAGGCGATGGAGCAAGTATTGGTGGCGATTCATGCGCTCCGCAATCTCCCCGGCGATATTGGCGAGACGTGGTATGAAGGCGAAGTGCCGCGAACTTTTGCGCTCGAAGTGGTAAGTTTCGGTGGCGAAATCCATTTTTATGTGCGGTGTTACTGGAGGTCGGCTCCGCTTGTTAGGGCGGCTTTCTTTTCTTACTACCCCGACATCGAACTCGTTCCGCAGGACGTAGATTACGTTACGCGGTTGCCCGATGACGTACGCGAGATGAATGCTCAGGGCTACGAAATGTATGGCGCTGAGATTGAGCTCTCGAAGGAGTCCGCATATCCAATCCGAAGTTATGAGGAGTTCGAGTCCCCGGACGAAGACAAGAATACCGACCCGATGTCCACGTTTATTGAGTTCCTCGGACAGGTTCACCGCGAACAGATCGTGGCTATTCAATTTCTCATTATTCCCGCTGGCCCCAAATGGCATGAAAAGTGGGACCCGCTCGTTGAAAAACTCAAAGAAAGTAAGAGTGCCCCCGATAAAAAACCGAGTATGATGCCGAAGCTCGATTTTTCGAGCGGCTTACTACCTATTGTTCCCATGCCGGGCGATGAAAAAAAGGACGAGAACAACCCCTTCCGATCATTTATGCGAACGCCGGGAGAAACCGATCTCTTGAAAGCCGTTGAGGAGAATCTTTCACGACCCGCATTTGAAACGATCATTCGATTCCTCTATTTCTCCCCGGAGCCCCTTTACTACGACAGTTTTGCCAAGCGTGGGGTCGTCGGATCATTCAACCAATACGCAGCCCAGGGACTCAACTCATTCCGCGCAAATCTCAAGACGATCACGCTCACGAAATCCTACATCAAACCATTCATTTTTCCGAAAACACGATCGATCTTACGCAAAGAGCGCCTGCTTTATAACTATCGGCATCGCGCAACGCCGCCGCTTACGCTTATCGGACGACTGCTTATGGCGCATCCACTTAATTGGAACTTCTCCTCTAAAACTTTTGAGCTTACTTCGCGATCACTTGCAACGATCTTCCACCCGCCGATGAAGATGGTCGTGACGACTCCACACATGAGACGTGTTGATAGCCGCAAGGCCGGACCTCCGGCAGGACTCGCGATTTTTGGTGAAGAGCCGGACGTCGAACAATTTACGTGACCATTCTGCAATGAATCCGAATCCAAGCTATCAAACGATGAATCAAGCGGTTGCCACGCTTTGGACGGCGTTTTCGGGTCTGCGCTTACTATTCGTCATTCTGGATGCCGTACTCTTCCTCATTTTTTGCTACGCTCTTATAAAGGCATTCGGGGTGAGGCCTCGGTTTCATGCCGATTGGCGACCCAAGAAGCGCGTGATGACGCTCCAACACGCCGTTTTCCACGAAAAATGGGACGCGATCATGAAAAAATTCCATGCGGGATCGTCGGACACGCAACGCGTCGCGATCATTGAGGCGGACGCACTTGCTGATCAGGCCTTACAAGGTATGAGTATGTCGGGTGAAACCATGGCCGAGCGACTCATGAATCTTAATGCCGAGGAGGTACCGTCCTTGAACCGGCTTTGGAAAGCGCATCGCATGCGTAATGATATTGTCCACACGCAGGGTTTCGGTTTTACGCCGCAAGAAGCAGAGTCGGCGCTCAAGGACTATGAAGTGTTCTTACGAGATGTGGGAGCGCTATAAAAATGCAAAATGAAAATATCAAAATGCAAAATTATGGAAGTTTACTAAAGGCAAACCATCTTTTATTTTCAACTTTGATTTTTAAATTTTAAATTTGAACTATGGCCGACCCCTCCCCAGCACCGCAAAAAATTCAGCGCATTAAATACGCGCCACCTCCGCCGGAGCTCCCGATGCTTGGCGTTGTCGACCCCGCAGGAACATCGTTTATCGGGCGGACAAACTACGTCGCAGCGCTTGAAGAGAAGAAGTTTGTCTTCGGTATTAAGCGGCACGATCGCCAGCGGCATGTATATATGGTTGGCAAAAGCGGCGTAGGGAAGTCGAAACTTTTGGAGCTGATGATTCGGCAAGACATCGCTTACGGTAAGGGCGTCTGCGTCATCGATCCGCACGGCGAGCTCATCGACGATGTTATGCCTTTTATCCCAGAGAATCGAATCAACGACGTGTGTGTCATCGACCCTTCCGATCGGGAGTTTGCCGCGTCGTTTAACCCGCTCGCCAACATCGATCCCGAGTTCAAGCATCAGTTGACCCAAGGACTGATCGAGGTCATGAAACGACAGTTTATGGCCAACTGGAAACCGCGGCTCGAGCACGTGTTTCGGTTCACCTGCCTTGCGCTTTTGGACTATCCGCATGCGACGATGCGCGGCATGATTTCAATGCTTACCGACCGCAACTACCGCCAGAAAGTGATCGAGTATATCGAGGACGACATGGTAAAGCGCTTCTGGGCGATCGAGTTCGCCGACTGGTCCGAAAAGTTTGATACCACAGCCATCATTCCGCTCGTCAATAAACTTGGGCAGTTTTTATCAGACCCGATGCTCCGGAATATTTTTGGACAGAAAGAAAACAAAATCGACTTCGAGCACCTGATGCAGAATCAAAAAATCGTACTCATCAACTTATCAAAAGGCAAGATTGGCGAAGAGAACTCGAGCTTTTTCGGCTCGATGTTTATCACGAAAATTAAACAAGCCGGCATGGCGCGCGCGCGGCTTGCGCCGAAAGATCGCAAAGAGTTTTATCTTTATGTTGATGAGTTTCATAATGTGGTGACGCAAACATTCGAGCATCTCATGTCGGAGGCGCGCAAATACGGCATCTGCCTTACCCTTGCCCACCAGTACATAACCCAGCTGATTCCCACCGTGCGCTCGGCAGTCATGGGCAACGTCGGAACCACAATCGTCTTTCGCGTTGGCGGCGACGACGCAGAACGGCTCGAACCGGAGATGGTGCCAATATTCAAAGCGAAGGATATGATTAACCTTGGCAAGCAGGAGTTTTACATCAAAGAAATGATCGACGGCGAAGTGTATGATCCATTTTCTGCCGAAACACTGAAGGTTATGCCGCCGACGCACAAGGACTTCAGCAAACGCATTATTGAGGCATCGCACAAACAATATTCGATCACCGCGGACATGGCCAAAAAACTGATCGCCGAAGAGGAATCGTCGATTATCCGCTCGGCGAGCGAAAAAGCCATTATCGAGGGCACGACCCGTTCGACGGGCTCCCCTCGGTCCGACTCGGGGCAGGCAGGGCAACGTGCAAAGAAAGGGGAGGCGGGGGATCATCCAGAGCCGCTGATTTAATTAGCTACTAGCGACTAGCCCTGCCGGCAGGCAGGCAATAACCACTAGAATTTTAGAATGCAGATTGACTGGGTGGAGCAAGAGTATACAATTACGGCTATGGCGAAGAAAAAAGCAATGAATATCGATGATGTTGCCCGGCTAGTGCAACACGGATTCACAGAAATTGACGGCCAGTTTAAGCATATGGACGGCCGGTTTGATCGTATTGAACAGCGCCTCGAACGGATTGAACGCATAGTTATCGCCGACCATGAACGACGGCTTAAGCGTTTAGAAGTAGACATCGACTACTTGAAGGATGCGCTTGCGATTAAATAAGTGAGCAGCTTGCATAATTTAGCCGCTGGCTTTTAGTTTTCAAATCGAGAGAGAGGTGATAGGTTATAGGGATGATAGTCCGGGAAAAACTCAAGGAACCGCTGTCCGAACCATTCGTGAAGGTGGCAGTAGACATCAGGCGAGGGGTTTTGGCCTGCGGAGGGGAGTTCCATGTTGATTGCGCAGAAGAACTGGTACGCGACGGCTCTGCGCCGAAAGATATCTGGGGAGCAAATGCGCTCCAAAACCCCTGGCGTATTGAATTCACCTCCTTCATCAATATCCGCCCTGTGGACAACAATCGTTCGATGGAGATCAGTATTCCCGAGGTGCGTGGGAAAGTCGAGAAAATCATGAAAACATTATTGTTCGCATGATCACTCTTGAGCGATGGCGTGGTTTTGACCGCCGATTCCAACTATTTCAAATTGCCGCGGAATTTGAACGGGCGCGGACTGCGGAAGAGACGGGTGTCGGAGAACATAAAACCCTCGCATTGAAACGCGCACTTCAACTTATCGACCTCACGATGCACGACGAAAAATGGACCGTCGAGCGACCGATGTTTGAGGGTCTTAAAACCGCGGTTCAGGAATTTATTGCCAATCCGAGTCGCCGTGGAGTTGCGATACTCTACCAAGTACTATGACATGTCATAGTACCTTCAAGCATGAATTCTGAAACTAGGCATTGCCAGAATTGTAAGACGTCTTTCGTAATAGACGCTTCGCCCATGCACCAGAGCGAAGCTCGGTGCGGGGTTTCGCTGGTTGGTGCATAATGTCATTGAGATGAATAGCGAAC
>CAZWBU010000013.1:15158-18454 GCA_964632585.1 uncultured Candidatus Saccharibacteria bacterium
GCACCTGCCAAAATTGTAAACAAGCGTTCCAAATTGACGCTCAAGATTTTGATTTCTACAAAAAGATCTCCGTTCCGCCGCCGACTTGGTGCCCGGAGTGCCGGATGATAAGGCGGTTTCTGTGGAGGAATCAACGGTCTTTATTTCGACGAAAAGATAATCGATCAGGAAAAGAAATTTTTGCTGGATATTCAGAATACGTTTCTGCGCCTATTTGGCATCTTGATGACTGGAACTCAGATATTTGGGATTCGATGAGTTACGGACGAGAGTATGATTTTTCAAGATCATTCTTTGAACAATGGCGTGATTTTATCTATGAACTGCCGTGGCCAGCGAAAAGTGTTCTTAACCTGATCAATTCAGAATATTCCAATGCATCGAGTGAAAGCAAAAACGCATACTTATGCTTTGATGGAGATTATATCGAAGATTCTGCATACGTTGTGGATGGCGATACCGTTAAAGACGGTTTTGACCTCTATGAATCGCGCCACAGCGAACTATCTTATGACAACTATATGGTAGACGAAGCATTCCGTGTTTTCTTTTCCATAAACATCGAAGAATCTACGGATATCTGGTTTTCAAGGAATTTGATCGGCTGTAACAATTGTTTTGGTTGTGTGAATTTGCGCAATAAGTCCTACTACATTTTTAACAAACCCTATTCGAAAGAGGCTTACAAGGAGTATTTCATGAAATTCAATTCAGGATCCGGGACAACTGTTACAGAAATTAAAAAACAAGCTGAAGCTTTCTGGAAAACGCACCCGATGCGTTTTGCGCTTGCAATCAATAATGTCAATTCGACTGGTGAACATATTGAGCATTCAAAAAATCTCAAAGAGTGTTATACGGTCCATGATTCTGAGAACTTAACCTACTCTCAGTTCATTAAAGGTCCTGCAAATGATTCGTATGACTATACTTCATGGGGATATACAGCTTCAGAGATGTACGAAGCTGTTGTTTGTGGCGCTGAATGCACTCTTATGAAGTTTTCGTGGGAGTGTTGGCCATCGAGTGATGAGGTTGAATACTCTGCTTTCTGCCGCTCATCATCAAACCTCTTCGGCTGTGTCGGTTTGAAGAAAAAACAATACTGCATCTTCAATAAACAATATTCAAAAGAGGACTATCACAAGCTCCGTGAAAAAATCGTTGAACACATGAATTCCATGCCCTATGTAGTAGAAAGGAAAATGGATAATGGGGAAAGAAGAAAAATTGAATACCGCTACGGAGAGTTTTTTCCACCAGAGTTTAGCCCGTTTGCGTACAATGAAACGATCGCACAGGACTTCTTCCCGCTCACAAAGGAGCAGGCGGAGGCGAAGGGATACTTGTGGCGGGAGCCGGAGACAAAGGAGTTCAAAACGACCGTTAACGCCGCCGATCTTCCGGATAATATCAAAGACGTGACAGATGACATCCTGAAAGAAGTCATCGCATGCGAAGGTTGCGGGAAGGCATATCGCATCATTCCGATGGAACTCCAGTTCTACCGCCGCATTCCGTTGCCGCTCCCGCGCAAATGCCCCGAGTGTCGTTTTAAGGATCGCTTCAAATTTGTGAACCCACCGAAGTTTTGGAAGGGCCGGTGTATGTGTAATGGAGAAAGTGGAAAGGGGAATGGAGGTAACGAATATCCGAATGCGACGAAACACTCTCACGGCGTCCGGCCGTGCCCGAACGAGTTCGAAACCTCCTATGCGCCGGGGCGGCCAGAAATAATTTATTGCGAGACCTGTTACAACGCAGAGGTGGCCTAATCTCCTGTTTATATGGTTTCACCCTTATACCCCTTATTCGCGCGAATAAGGGGTATAAGGAAATGCGGCCAAACGGCAGATTGACGAAATATAGCAAAGGCGTAGAATGGGGGCACAAAACGGGCCGCTCGTCTTTAGTTGCGGCGATCATCCCCATGACCCTAAAAGCAAGTAAAAACCTCGATAATTCTGCCGTTTCCGTCATTCTGGTCAAGGCGGGAGTGAATCCTGCGAACCACGCGTTCGCACGGGCGTTACCCAAAGAAGATCGTAAGCATTTTGAGCTTGCCCGACGGGCTTTTGACCCGGAAGCGCAGGCAGAACGACTGGTTATCTTACCATCGAGAAAAGCCATTCTCTTCGTCTCTGCGGGAAATGGAAAGAAGTTTAATCACCGGAGGGCAATTCTTTCGATGCGGCACGTTATCGCCTCTGCGAAGGGGGAACGTGCGAAGATAATCGAGGTATATTTGCACGATTTTGAAACGCCACGGGTGTCCGGCACAGGTCTTGCCGAACTTTTTGCCACCCAAGCCGAAATTGCGAACTTCGAATTCAACCGCTACAAACAACCGCCAAAACAGGGTTGGGCGTTTGTGGAGACGACGTTTGTCCACTCACGACTGCCGACCGAAGCACTTCAAGCCGCTCTCGATCGCGGAAAAGTTATTGGTGAGGAGATCAACAAAGCTCGCTCACTTTCAAATACTCCGGGCAGCGACATGACACCGGCGCTTCTCGCCGACGCTGCGCAGAAAGCCGGGAGAAGCGCTAAGTTCGGCGTTCATGTTATGCATGAAGATGAGATAAGAAAACTCGGCATGGGGGGCGTCTTGGGCGTCGCGCGCGGTTCGGACGAGCCGCCGAAGTTTATCGTTATTGAATATCTCCGTGGACGAGGAGGCGAAAAGCCCGTCGTACTTGTCGGTAAAGGGGTGACGTTTGACACGGGCGGTTTGAACTTAAAGCCATCGGATCACATTTACGAAATGCACATGGACATGTCCGGCGGTGCGGCGGTGATTCATATCATCACAGCTCTTGCCCGGCTCGGTGTGAAGAAAAATATCGTTGGGCTCATTCCGGCTGTGGAGAACATGCCATCGGGCTCGAGCTATCATCCCGGCGATCTCTTAAAGACGATGTCGGGAAAAACGATCGAGGTCTTAAACACTGATGCTGAAGGACGTGTTATCCTCGCCGATGCCCTAACCTATGGAATAACGCGCTACAAACCAAAGCTCATCGTTGACGTTGCGACATTGACTGGCGCGGCGATGAGCGCGCTCGGCCAGCGCGCCTCGGCAATCTTTACCACCGACCCAAAACTTGAAAAAACGCTCCGCGATCACGGAGAGGAGACCGGTGATTTCGTTTGGCCGCTCCCGCTCTGGGAGGAGTACGAGGAGGATGTGAAGGGCACCTTCGGCGATGTGGCGAATGCGAATAAAACACGCTACGGTGGCGCGATCAACGGCGCGGTGTTTTTGTGGCAGTTTGTGAAGGCGGGAGGAGGCAATA
>CAZWBU010000014.1:0-9120 GCA_964632585.1 uncultured Candidatus Saccharibacteria bacterium
AGCGCCGCGTCGGAGACGGTTTTCGTCAGTGGTCCGATCTGATCGAGTGAGGAGGCGAGTGCAATAAGTCCCGAACGCGAAACTGAACCATAGGTGGTCTTTAGGCCTACAACGCCGCAAAATGCCGCCGGCTCTCGAATTGATCCGCCAGTATCCGATCCAAGCGCGGCAACTGCCATGTGGGCTGCCACGGCGGCCGCCGAGCCGCCAGAAGAACCACCTGCGACGCGGGTCTCGTCATGAGGGTTCTTGGTAACGCCGAAGGCGGAGTTTTCCGTCGATGAGCCCATCGCGAACTCATCGAGATTTGTCTTACCGAGAATCACCGCATCCTGCGCTTTGAGCTTTGAAACAACCGTCGCATCGTAGGCCGAAACATAGTTTTGGAGAATTTTTGATCCTGCCGTCGCCGGTCCACCCTTCACGAGCATGTTATCTTTCAAGGCAATTGGCACTCCGGCAAGCGGGCTCATTGTTTCGCCCTTCGCGAGTTTGATGTCAGCGGCTTCGGCCGCGCGTAGCGCCTCGGTTTCGTTCAAACTTAAATAGGCGCCAATCGTTCCGTCGGTGTCTCTAATATATTGAAAAAAGGCCTGGGCAATCTCGAGCGCAGAAAATTTCTTAGCGCGCAAGCCCTCGGCGAAACTTGTAATGGTTAGATCTCGGAGGAGTTGCATGATGATTTGAGCTACGAAATACGAAAAGATACGAATGTACGAAAAAGAAAACCTATAACTATTGATTTCGTATATTCGTAATTCATTCGTATTTCTGTAGAGGTCTTACTCAAATACTGCTGGAATCTTCAGGTGATCGTTGCTATGTTCCGGGAAGCTAAGGACGCCAGCACCTTGGTTCGTATTTTCCCGTTCGGTATCTTCGCGGAAGACGTTTTTCGTGAGCGACCCGCCGGCGAGCGGCTCGACGTTCGTCGTGTCAACCTGCTTTAACTCCTCAAAGTGATCGAGAATCTTGGTAAGATCTTTCAAGAGCTTTTCCTCTTCGTGGTCCCCAAGCTCAATCCGTGCAAGTTCGGCCAAGTGTTCGAGGGTTTTCTTGTCGATTGGGGATGACATGGAGTAATCGCTAATAATGCGAATTTTATTGAATAATGCAAATAAAATCATCTACCACACCACTGCATGAGAGCATTGTAACGGGCGAGAGGGGTGACGAGCAAGAGCCCCTTGTTTTGACAACCGCGCAGTTCGCACTATAATACTGAAGTTCGCATACGCGAGCGATGATCGCGGGGAAGTGTAACAGTTGCACACAAGCCCCATAAGCTTGAAGTAGCGGGTGCAATTCCCGCACCCGCAACAGGAATACAAAAGTGTGCTCTATGCGCGGGGCACACTTTTGTATTCCCCACCCGATCGGGAATTGCTTCAGAGAAGATGATATTGTATAAACTATTGACGGAGCCGATGTAGCTCAGTGGTTAGAGCATCTCACTCATAACGAGAAGGTCGGAGGTCCGATCCCTCCCATCGGCACCAAGTATCACATGCCACAAGAAATCATCATTGAATCTAAAGAAGAAGAGAAACTGCGTGCGGAGCTCGAGAAGCGCACCGATCCCGAATCGTTGCGCATGAAGCGGTTTTTGAGTATGCCGGATCTTTCGCGTACGGAGGGGAGCCCCATTCACGAGCTTGCAAAGCGCATTATCGAAATTCCCGACTTTAAAACATTCGACGTCGTGCGCGTGCCGGAGATTGTGCCGACCAGGGAGAGCTTCGACCTCTTCAACTTTCCGCTGGATCATCCCGCGCGGAGCCATTCAGACACGTATTTTGTAACCGACGACTATATTCTGCGCACGCACACCACCGTGATGTGGTACTACTACTTCCTCCGTGACGAAGTAAAGAAAAAAATCGCCGCCGGGGAGCCAGTCGGTGTGTTGTGCCACGGCAAGGTCTATCGCAAGGACGAAATCGATAGGAAGCACATGAACGTGTTCCACCAGATGGACGGAATATACCTCTGCCGCAAGGATGAAAAACAACTCGGTTTGCCAGAGTTGCAGGACGTCTTAGCGAAAATCGCTCAGGCGATTTATGGTCCGAGCATCAAACACCGCTTCAATCAAGATACTTTTCCCTATACCGATCCGAGCTTGGAGATGGAGATCCAAATTGGCGACCGTTGGATTGAAGTATTAGGAAGCGGCATCGTGCAGGCAAATGTCTTGGATAACTTGGGCGTCGACTCGAAGATATGGAACAGCTGGGCTTTCGGCTTCGGTCTCGAACGACTCGCCATCTTGAGCATGGATTTGCCCGACATCCGGCTCTTGTGGTCGGAGGATGAACGGGTAAAGCGCCAGCTCAAACTCGGCAATGCGTACAAAGAAGTCAGCAAGTTCCCTCCGATAACGCGAGATATTTCGTTTGTGGTAAACGCCGACTTCGTGCCGAATAACTACTTTGACCTCATTCGCGATATTGGCGGTGATCTCGTTGAGGAAGTTACCCTCCTCGATAAATATGAAAACGCCGAGAAATTCGGCGCCGGTAAATTGAGTTACACTTACCGGATCGTCTACCGCAGTAACGAACGGACACTCACCGTAAGCGAAATCGAGCCGATACAAGAAAAGATCATTGAAGAAACAAAGAAGCAGTTCGGGGCCGAGGTTAGATAATCTCTAGAAGTGTGTTGGAGGCCGCCTCGCGAGGAGACGGCCTCAAACGACGTCCGGGTCACGGTCATGCAGACGCCTCGAGCGCCACAGCCACAAGATGATCAGGATCGACCGGAGAATCACTGCCCGCCGCCAAGCGCTTCACGAGGAACTCCAATGCCCCACGAAGGCGAGGTGTGTTTTCTTGCAGTTTGTCGGTAAGGTGATCCAGAACTTCGCCGATTGCCCGAACAGTGCGATTGGAATCCATGGTGGTCAAGTTTAGCCCAAAGATCCCAGCCGTTTTTCGAAGATTGTCATCTGGCACGATGTCGAGGATTCTTTCGAGCTCTTCTGCGACGAGACGCTTCGTTGTGTCCGTGCCAAGACGAGAATCGTTAAGATCAATGAGTTGGCTTGCCATGTACCTCTCCTTAAGAGTTTTTCGGCGCCTGAACGCCAATAAATGAAAAATAAAGTTACAAAGACCTATAGTGAGCATATCGGTCTGGAGTTACCCCGTCAATTTCCCATTCGTTTACCTTCCGATTACAATCTACTCATATGGAATCTCAAATTCCCAAAGAGGTCCAAGCTGTGGTGGGATTGCTTGAGCAGCATGGTTTTTCAGCATACCTCGTAGGCGGGTGCGTGCGAGATGTTATTGCGGGGCGAGAACCGAAAGACTGGGACGTGGCAACGGATGCTCGGCCTGAAGAGATACAGAAGATTTTCTCCTCCTTCGCTGGGGCTACGGAGGACAAGCCCGGAACCGTCTACGAAAACAACTTCGGCACAGTGGGCGTCAAAACCGACTCAGAAGATCCGCGGCTCAAGATCGTCGAAATTACCACTTTTCGCCTCGAAGGAAAGTATACCGACAAGCGCCACCCGGACGAGATTAAATTCGCGAAAACGATTGAAGAAGATCTCTCGCGCCGGGACTTTACGGTGAACGCTATCGCGCTCAGATATAATGCGAATGCTACGAATGGCGAGACGAATGCTACGAATAGTGGATACGAAATTATTGATCTATACGGCGGACAAGTTGATATCAAAAATAAAATTATCCGTACCGTCGGCACACCGAAAGACCGATTTAACGAAGACGCTCTGCGCCTCATGCGTGCAGTACGGTTTGCGACGGAGTTGGGTAGCTTCTCCGCCGAAGGCGGACCAGCCTCGGGCTGGCAGATTGAACTCGAAACGCGGCGCGCAATAGAGCAAGAGGCAGGCCTGCTCGAAGCGATAGCGAAAGAGCGTGTTCGTGATGAGCTCGTGAAAATCTTGATGGCGCCGCGCGCGGCGCAGGGAATTGTGCTCCTCGAGGAACTCGATCTCCTGCGATATGTAATTCCTGAACTCCGTGAAGGGCTTGGTGTGACGCAAAACAAGCACCACATCTATACCGTCTTCGAACACAATGTCTTCTCACTCGCCTACGCGGCTAAACAGAACTACTCGCTTGTTGTGCGAATGGCCGCACTTTTGCACGATGTGGGGAAACCGCGCGTCAAAGTCGGAGAGGGACCGGATTCGACGTTTTACAACCACGACTACGTCGGCGCGAAGATGACAATCAAAATCCTCGACAACCTCCGATTCTCGAAAGATTTTACCCAAGGAGTCGCACATCTCGTGCGGCATCATATGTTCTACTACAACACGGACGAAGTGAGCCCCGCCGGTGTGCGGCGATTCCTCGCGCGCGTTGGGCCCGAAACGGTTGAAGATTTATTGAAGCTCCGGGAAGCCGATCGCATTGGAAGCGGCGTACCAAAGGCGGTGCCCTACAAAACACGCCATCTCCAGTTCATGATCGAGAAGGTCAAAGCCGATCCGGTCTCGCCGAAGATGCTCAAAGTAAACGGTGAGGACGTGATGAAAATAGCCGGTATCGAACCGGGTCCGAAGGTCGGTCAGATTCTGGCCATTCTTCTTGAGGAAGTATTAGACGATCCAGCGCGCAACGACGTGGGCGAGCTCGAGAAGCGCACAAAAGAACTCGCACAGCTCTCTGAAAATGAGCTTTCGACGATGCGCAAAAAGGCCGAAGAACGCAAGGAAGAATTCGAGTCGGGGCAAGAAGCCGAGATAAAAAAGAAGTACCACGTGCAGTAACACGAATGGCCAAGGCAACCACCATTACCGTCAAGCAGCACCCCGTCGTGATGATACGCAATCTGCTCATCACGCAAATCGGCGGATATGCGGCGTTCGTCATCGCTGGCGCGTTCGCTGACTACGGGACTATTTATAGCGGGTTACCCTTCACGCGAGTTCTGTCGTATCAATTTGCGTACTTTCTTTTCGTCATCCTTGCTGAACTTGCAATCACGATCGCCATTTTTCTCGAGTGGTCTCTCACGCACATGACCATATCAAAAGAGATGATCGTCCGCTCGAGCGGCGCGCTCTTCCGCCGAAAAATTGCATTGCCGATGGATCGAGTAGCGACAGCAACTGCCTCGTATGGTATCTTCGGAAAACTTTTCGACTTCGGAAAGCTCATGGTCAAAGGAGTCGGCAAAGAGAACATGACGATCGGATTTGTATCGGCGCCCCAGAAATATGCCGAACTCATCATGCGTTTTCGCGCAAACGGCAGGGGAAACGTATCGGTATTTACTCCAAAAGAGAATCCTGATGAACTCATCGCGCAAGGCGAGCACGAACATCTGGAGTTCAAGAGTACGATGCGCTGGGATATGCAAGCTAGGCAGATTAATAAAGGGCTCGAAAAAATGGTTTTGAAAACGGTTGCGGCATTTCTCAACTCGAAGGGCGGACAAATCGTCATCGGTGTAGATGACAAGAAAAATGTTCTTGGCATGGAGCATGATTTGAAGACACTCACGAAGCAAGACCACGATGGTTTTGAAAACCATTTCACACATGTTATGAATAGCGCAATCGGCCCGGAGTTTCGAGAATTCGTGAAGTTAAAGTTTGCGAAAGCCGGCGGCAAGGATATTTGCATCGTAAACGTTCAACCGGCGCCCCGCCCCGCATTCGCCAGGTTCGACAGCACCGAGGAGTTCTATGTGCGGACGGGCAACAGCACGACACCCTTGAAGATCTCCGAGGCAACGTCGTATATCTCTCGCTGGCGAAAGAGATTTAGTTAAAATGATTCGCAAGCTAGGGCATTGGGTTCATGACTATTTATATGCTGTTCATCAAGCCGCGTATTCTTTCATTTATCGCGGGGTTCCTCGGCACTATCTTGGTTACGTTGTCTCCGGAAGGCCACCAATCATTCTCATTCCCGGGATTTACGAAAAGTGGCATTCTCTCAAGGCTTTTGCGGATCCACTTTCACGGCGAGGACATCCGGTCTACGCACTTACTCACCTCGGGTATAATACCGGAGCGATTTCTCGTTCTGCCCAGTTAGTCCGCGAACTCATAGAAGAACAGAAACTGCGCAAAGTCATAATTCTTGCCCATAGCAAAGGGGGATTAATTGGCAAGGCGGTTCTTGCGTTTCATAATCGGGATAATCGAGTAAGAAAGGTGATCGCCATTGCGTCCCCCTTCGGGGGTTCCTATGCGGTAAACTATTTCCCCATTCGGACATTGCGGGAGCTTCATCCAAGCCACGAGACCATTCGTCGGCTCCAACAGGAAAAAACTGTCAATCGGCATATCGTTTCCATCTTTGGTGTTTTTGACAATCACGTGTGGCCAGAGGACAGTTGTCGCTTACCCGGCGCAAGAAATATCGAAGTGAATGTTCATGGACATCATAAAATCCTATTTGACCGCGAGGTGCGGCGGATCGTGCTTGCCGAAGTTAATTGATTTGGGATAAGCTACACGAGTATTTCGGGCTGTAGTATAGCGGTAGTACGCGGGGTTCGGGACTCCGTAGTCTGGGTTCAACTCCCAGCAGCCCGACCAAAAATATGATCAAGGTAAAAATTACCTGCGTACATTGTAAAAAGTATTTTTTTCGCGAGCAGAGGCGCGTCAACGAGAATAACAAGCTTCGCAGTAGTTCGTATTGTTCAAAGGCGTGTCAATATGCTCATCAAACCCTCGCACGACAGTTCATCTGCGAGAATCTGGCATGCGGAAAGAAATTCTTGAGGCATCCCGCGGCGATTTCTTCGTCGAACTACTGTTCGCGTTCTTGCGCCGTTCAGATAAATAATAAAAGGTTCCCAAAGAGAATTGCACCACTCAAAGTGTGTGCGAATGAGCAATGTGGGAAAGAATTCAAAGGAGAAGCGTTGCACTGCTCGGATGCGTGTTGGGCAATAGTGCGACAGAAGCATACGAAAGAAGACCTCATTCATACGATTCAAATGGTCGCAAAGAGATTACAGCGGGTTCCCGTCAAACGCGAACTCGTTGACATCGCGGAAGCGTGCAAATACGCATTCGGCTCGTGGAACAATGCGGTTGTCGCTGCTGGATTTCTTCCTAATCGTTCAGACGACGCCCGAATGTATAAGCGAATGCGAACCTTCGCACGCGATGGCCATTTGTGCGACTCTGTTTCAGAGGCGATCATTGATGACTGGCTCACGAGCCACCACATTACTCACGAACACCATGTGGGGTATCCCCATGGGAATTATAAGGCCGATTGGCGTCTCCGCGACGGAACATTTGTGGAGTATTTTGGTCTCGCCAAAGATAGTCCACGCTACGATCGAACTATCAAAGAAAAGGAAAATCTGTGTCGAGAGCTAAACCTTGCGCTGATCGCTGTTTATCCTACCGATTTGTATCCCCGTAACCGGCTTGCGGGCAAGTTCGCCATGATGCAACAGACGGCGAAAGTAAAGTAAGGACAACCATTTCTAGCCGTCTCACATCATGAATGAGCGTGTAAAACAAGAGTTCCTCTCGGCTTACGATGCCTACGCCGAGGCGATTTACCGACACTGCTTTTTCCGCGTCTACTCCAAGGCGCGTGCCGAAGAGCTTATGCAGGAAACGTTTATGAAAACGTGGCAGTACCTCCAAAACGGAGAACGCGTTGAAAATCTTCGCGCCTTTCTCTATCGCGTGGCGAATAACCTCGTTATCGACGCCTCACGAAAAAAGAGAGAAGAAAGCTTGGATGCATTAATGGAAGCGTCCGATGCGTTCGAGCCGAGCGAGGACGGGCGCACAATTGCCGAGCATAAGTTACTCATTAAAGATGTGCTCGCAGTTTTAAACAAGTTACCGGAAGATGAGCGAGAAATTCTGACGATGCGTTACGTGGACGACCTCGATCCAAAAGATATTGCCGAAGTTTTGGATATCAGCCCAAATAATGCCTCGGTGCGCTTGAACCGCGCGATGAAGTCATTGAAGCAACATTTCCACCATGACTGATAATGATGACCATAACCATAGCCGATGATAGATAAATTTTTAGAACAATTGAAGCGCGTAAAACAACACATCCACCTTGCGCGTGAACGTAAGGCAGGCATTCGCGCACATCTTGTCGAATTCATGAATACGCATCGGGTGGTTGTTCTCGAACCGCAGATGGCCCGGTTTCAGATGTTGACACGTATTCCATCGGTAGCATACGCCGCGCTACTGCTTGTGGTCATAAGCGGCGGGGGGGTGGCACTTGGCGCCCAGAACGCTCTGCCCGGAGATCCGCTCTATGCAGTTAAAGTGGATATTACCGAGAAACTTGGTGGTGCACTGCAGTTTTCGTCGCAGGCGAAGGCCGAATATGAAGTTCAGTTAGCCACGCGTCGGCTTCATGAGGCAGACAAGCTCGTCGAACGCGGCGGGGAAGTTTCGTCCCAAGTACAAGATGATCTCGCGAACGATTTCGAGGCCCATGTCACTCGCGCAAGAGAAAATATTATAGAAGTAAAAACAGGCGGCGACGTTGCGGGCGCGCTCCAGATAGCCAATCATTTTGAAGAAAATTTGCGCGCGCGCGAAGAATCGAAAAATGATGAAGCGTTCAATGAGGTACCCACAATGATGAGCGAGCGAGTTCCTTCTCTGCCTGCCGAAGAGCTTGAACATAACAAAGCCCCCTTCAACGTGACGGTGCCAAATGCAAAACGATCGCCGGAGGCCGTTCCCACATCAACCAGATCCGAATCTCTGGGCGAGATTGAAACCGATGGTCTATTAGCAGCACCAACCACCCCCACCACCTCCGCTCAAACGCCAGCATTCCGAAAAGAGGACTTTAGGAAAAAAATCCGTCGTGCGACGGATGAGTTCCGGAAACTTCGTCAGGAGCTTGAAGATGAAGCGCGGCCAAAAAAGGACAACTAGGAATCTCCCTGGTATAATCGGGGGCAGGGCATGAAAATCATCATTCGATATTTCGATAAGCTTGAAGACCGCATACGCGGCCACTTGAGCCGCCGACCGATTTTCTATGGCATTGTCGGCGGCATCGGTCTCGTGCTTTTTTGGCGAGGTGTCTGGCACACCGCTGACATGATCGCCCTCGTGGTATGGGCTGGGCAAGTCCCCTCGCTTCTTACGCTCATGGATGGGCCAATCTC
>CAZWBU010000014.1:9130-16653 GCA_964632585.1 uncultured Candidatus Saccharibacteria bacterium
ATCGGGACGGCCATTTTACTTATGACGGGACTCTTCGTCTCTTCGTTTATCGGAACGAGGATCCTCGTCTCTGGCCTGCGCGGTGAAAAGAAAATTTCCGAAAAAACCGAATCCGAGATTCGTGAGGAAGAAACCGAGTTGACGAACATTCAACAAGAGCTCAAACATATCGAAGCAGAGATCGAGGAGATTGACCGGCATACGCGTCCGAAGGGGTAGTCATGTATCATGTATCACGTATCATGTAGCTTGTAACAGGTAGCACGAGTCGCAAACGTAAACATGAAATCAGCACTCAAACGGACACTCCTCGTGGTTTTCGTGGGAATTGTTCTTCTTGCGCTCATCGCACCGCTTCTTATAGGGTTGTATCGATAGTTTTTGCCAATTTCAGAATTATCGCTAGACTGAGGAGCAAACGGGCCTGTAGCCCCGACGCCGAAGGCCGTCGGGATAAAGCTTGCCCGCCGAAGTTTTCCATAGGAAAATTTAGTCGGGTGAATATTACGCGGTCCCGCATCACGCGCGAGATTGCGATTTATGGCGAAAAACCATATGATTTTTGTGCAAATAGGGAATCTCGCATGGCGCGAGATTGCGATTTTCTAAACTCGCTTCGCTCGTTAAGAAAATCGGGAACATTCGTCCCTCACCCTTGGGCCTGTAGTAAAGTGGTATTACGCCACATTCGCATTGTGGAGGCGGGGGTTCGATTCCCCCCAGGTCCACAGGTCCAAGGGTGAGGGACTGAGGTCCGGGTTCAATTCCCGGTGGGTCCACAAAAATATAAAAACGAAAAACCCGGCTGGCCCACTATGGGGCCTGCCGGGCGGGGGCCGAGATCTTGGGTCAATTGTGTTCACTGAGGAGGATCGAGGTCTTTGACAAGCGAGAAGCTGACGTTGCCGCCACCACTGACCGTGATACCCCTCCTCCCCGGATAGTAGAGGGTTGCCCCGATTGTCCCGGAGTTGCGGCCGGTCCTCAAATTGGTGGCAGTTACTTGAACGTTCGCAGACCGGTACTCGGTTCCTCCGTAGTACGACGTCCCCGAAGTCGTGTAGGACTGAACTCGGATCTGTGCGTACACGTCCTCTCCGGGGTCAACTTCAAACGTATAAGGATCGTGATGGCCGCCGGCGACTACCACCTGGTAGGGATCTCGGTCGGTGTTGGCGATCGCGATGTCGTAGGGATCGGTTGCAAGGTAGTCGCTGACCCCTCGGCATCCCGCGAGAAGCGCCACGGCCGCGATAACCACAAACGCACGTGCGAAGTGTGCCATGCCTCAACTCCTTTCTCCCAAGGATGGGAAAACAAAATATCCAAGAGTGTGAAACTGGAGTAGATTATATTTTAATTCACCAATTTTGTCAAGTTTTTGGGTGAGAATAGATTATCCACACCGGAGGAAAGGAAATGAGGTAGAATAAAGACATATCAAAGGTCGAGGATTTCGGCCGGCCTCGAGGGTCTTGGCCGAAACAATTGGAATCATAAGGAAAATAACGATTATGGTTGTTCAAAATTGGGCTGATGTAGTTGCTCAGTCACTTCAGAACGTCTGGCTAGGGGTAATCAGTTTTATCCCGAATCTCCTCGGCGCCTTGATCGTCTTTACGATTGGCTTGGCCGCCGCAGCGAGCTTGGCGGCGTTGGTTGAAAAGATATTCGATGCCCTGAAACTCGATTCGATGCTCGGAAAAGTGGGACTCAATCCCTACTTCGAGCGGGCCGGCTTGCGGCTGAACGCATCACGGTTCTTGGGACAGGTAGTAAACTGGTTCCTCGTGGTCGTTTTTCTCTTAGCGGCATCTGAAATCTTGAGCACGCAAAATGCATTCTCGCTCTTCCTGCGGGATGTGATTGGTTATCTGCCGAACATCATCGTGGCGGTAGCAGTAATGCTCGCGGCGGTCGTGCTTGGCAACTTCTTCCGGAGGTTGGTCATCGCCTCTGTCACGGGAGCAAAACTTCACGCAGCTAACTTTTTGGGAACGCTCACGTGGTGGGCGGTAGTGATCTTTGGCATCTTGACTTCACTCGTGCAGTTAAACGTCGCTCCGACGGTCATCAATAGCTTGCTTACGGGTTTCATTGCCATGCTTGCCTTGGCTGGAGGCCTCGCCTTCGGTCTCGGTGGCAAGGACTATGCCTCGCATTTGCTCAGCAAGCTCCGCGAGCGAACGGAAGGGAGATAGGCATTTGAGAGCCCCGACGTCTTCAAGGGTCGGGGCTCCGACCTCCGACGGGTATCGGAGCGTCGGAGTTATACCCAGTTGCCCGTAATGGGGTTGTGGTATACTTGCTCTCGTCCACAAATTCCGGCATTGCCGGGATTGTGAAAAAGGACTTAAAACGAAAACGCCGCTTCTTGTGAGGAGAAGTGGTGTTTTTGTTTTGTGTGAGCCCGGTGCCACAACCAAACTGAGAAAGATTATAGCGTTGATATGTCGTTCTTTGGCAACGATAGACGGAGCTTGGAACGCGTAGTTGTGGCACCGGACGGGGGGTTGACAGAGCTTATGAGAGGACTACAATAGAACGTGCGAATGTTGAACTACAAGAAAACCTTTATCTCTAGCGGCTGAACACCCCTCGTTTTTTGTGGTGTTCGGACCGCTCGCTGAGCGGTTTTTGATTCTTCGTTGTACGAAGAATCACCCTGAGTTTATCGAAGGGTCTCTCCAATATTCGAGTTTTTTTGAAAAATCCAGTCCAGCTCCACTTTTGCTTGGAGCGTCTCATTGAGAGCTTCTGAAGTTCTCCGAAGCAATCTTTCTTCGCACCGACGCAGCGTGCAAAAGTGGGGCTGGACACATATCAGATACTCTGCGCTGCAATCTTTGCGGAGCTCTCACATTTGGTCTTTTAGTCCGAGAGCGAAGCAATTCAATTTCTCAAACAGCGAGCAGAGTAGTTGTTGACTTCACGAAGGATTAAGTTCCTTCACCTATGACGGAGGTCGATCTCCTGACGGTGACACGGCAGGTAGGGGCAGAGACCGCATCGCAGCGGACAAAACCCCGACGCCTTAACCCAGGTAAGGATGGGAGACCTCCGTCTCCAATTCCGCATCACACCCCATGATGCATCTTTCGTGAAGTCAACAACAAAGTCAGTATTGGGATGGTCAGTGGAGGCCGCTCTGGACGCATTAGTGCAGAGAGGTCAGTCCCCGCAAGGGGACATAAGGGCGAACGGTGGATGCCTAGACATCAAAAGGCGATGAAGGACGCAGCGTAGCGGCGATACGCTTCGGGGAGGTGCGTAGCAACCGATGATCCGGAGATTTCCGAATGGGGAAACCCTCTGCAGTAAACCTGCGGAACCAGTGCGTAGCACTGGAATTTTCAAGTAATAATTTTCAGTTTTCAAACTTTTGGAAATTGCAAATTGAAAATTGGAAATTCCAATGCTGCGCATTGGTGCGAACCTGGCGAAGTAAAACATTTCAGTAGCCAGAGGAAAAAAGAATCAACTCGCTCGTTCCACTCGCGATGTGATGCCAATAGTGCGAATCCTATGCCAATGAAATGCGAATTGCGAACAAAAGTATTAGCAATTTGTAGATTGGCATATCATTTGTAGATTTGCATCATGCAGCGAGCGGAGCGAGCGACTATTCCCTAAGTAGCGGCGAGCGAAATGGGAAGAGCCCAAACCGATCTTGTGTTTCGCACAAGAATTTTCAAGTAATAATTTTCAGTTTTCAAAAGTTTGGAAATTGCAAATTGAAAATTGGAAATTCTCGCGCGGAGCGCGAGGTGGGGGTTACAAGGAAGAAACGCTATATGCGTGTAACGAACGGTTGGTCGCAAGACAAATCGTCCGTTATGCGTATGTGTGGAGAAGTTACCAAGTCATGAGCTAGTCGAAGCCGTCTGGAAAGCGGCGCCAAAGAGGGTGATAGCCCCGTAGGCGAAAGCGCATGACCTTCTTAGTTTTTTTTCTTAAGTACTTCGGGGTCAAATAGCTCCGAAGGAAGTCAGGAGTACTATCTCCTAAGGCTAAATACTTTTGATGATCGATAGTGAACTAGTACCGTGAGGGAAAGGTGAAAAGCAGGCCGGTGAGGCCGTTGAAATAGAACCTGAAACCGTTTGTCTACAAGGAACTGAAGCTCGAACGGTGCTTCGCACCGGAATTTTCAGTTTTCAATTCTCAATTTTCAAATAAGTTTTAATGCAATTGCCGCATTGAAAATTGAAAATTAGAAATTGGAAATTGGAGCGTCCGATGCGGAGCATCGAGAGCAACAGTGTGCCTATTGAAGAATGAGCCAACGACTTATTGTGTATTGCGCGGCTAAGCCCCTTAGGGGCAGAGCCACAGGGAAACCGAGTCCGAACAGGGCGCATCGTGTCTCACTTTCGTTCGACACCACATAATTCGAATCTACAAATGACGTACGAATGCTACAAATAAACCTATTCGTAGTATTCGTTAAAACATTCGTATCATTCGCATTATATGAGTGGCGAGCGGTAGCGAGACACGAAACGTAGTACGCGATAGACCCGAAGCCGGAAGAGCTTGCCTTGGCCAGGGTGAAGTTCGCAGAAATGCGGATGGAGGCCCGAACCGGTAGGTTGTTCAAAACCTTCGGATGAGCTGAGGTAAGGAGTGAAAAGCTAATCGATTTCGGTAATAGCTGGTTCTCTCCGAAATAGTTTTAGGACTAGCGCTGTAAAGTAGCAGGTGGGGGTAGAGCACTGGATGAGCTGTAAAGGCCGAAAGGCCGACAGCCCAATCAAACTCCGAATACCGCCTGTGGTATTGCAGCAGTTAGACTGCGGGGGCTAAGCTCCGTGGTCGCGAGGGGAAGAGCCCTGACCGTCAACTAAGGTCCCCAAGTATACGCTCAGTGTTAAAGGTAGTGTCGAACCATAGACAGATAGGAGGTTGGCTTAGAGGTAGCCATCCTTTAAAGAGTGTGTAACAACTCACTATTCGATGGTTAGGCGCGCCGAAAATGTACCGGGGCTTAAGCGTATCACCGAAGTTACGGATTCGTCCCGACGTTACGTCGGGACGAGTGGTAGGAGAGCATTCGTATTGCACTGAAGCTCAATCCGCGAGGATGAGTGGAGCGGTACGAAGAGAGAATGTTGGCATGAGTAACCACAATCCCAATGAGAAATTGGAACCCCGAAAATCCAAGGTTTCCGTGGCACTGGCAATCAACCACGGGTTAGGCGGTCCTAAGGCGATGGCGAAAGCCGCAGTCGATGGGTAGCAGGTTAATATTCCTGCCCGTCAGGCAATGTGCGATGGAGTGACAACGTGTTGTAGATCAGGTGCCTTATTGGTTTGGCATCTTGAGCGTGAGGATGTGTTCTTGGCAAATCCGGAACACTGCATTTAATTGCGACTCCGAGCGTTACGGCTAGGTACGGTTTTTATCGTGCCAAACTGGTCGAGCACGCGTTCGAGAAAAACTTCTAAGTTTAGTTGCTTGGCTCCGTACCGGAAACCGACACAGGTGGATAGGGCGAGTAGCCCAAGGGGAACGAGTGAGTCATCCTTAAGGAACTCGGCAAAAAAGCGGCCGTACCTTCGGTATAAGGCCTCTCTCTTGTCCTTCGGACAAGAACGCGGACAGTCGCGGACTGAACGCGGACTGACGCAGACAGAATTAAAACCCTGTCCGCGTAGGTCTGCGCATGGTCTGCGTAGGTCAGCGCTCTCGCCCGGAGGGCGAGAGGGCGCAGCGAAAGTATCTCTGGCGACTGTTTACCAAAAACACAGCTCCCTGCTAACTCGCAAGAGGATGTATAGGGGGTGACACCTGACCGATGCGAGAAGGTCAAACTTGGGAGTCCGTGCATCTCACTATCGTTCGATGCAACATAATGCAAATCAACGAATAAACGACGAATGCTACGAATGAAAATTATTTGTAGTATTCGTTAAGGAATTTGTAGATTCGTATTATAGACACACCGAACCGTAGTGAGGTGTATGGGCCCACTGAGCGAAGCCCTCGTCAATGTCAGCCGTAACTATAACGGTTCTAAGGTAGCGCAATTCCTTTTCGGGTAAGTGAACTTGCCCCTTTGCACTGCAAAGTGCATCGAAGAAGTTGGCTAATAACGGTGAAATCCATGATATAATTTATACATGGACAATACCGTGGGAAGTCGTCCTGCAATAAGCGGGATTGACCCCGTAACGACTGAGGTTAACAACCGAAATGGCTTGGAAATCACGAGCCATTACACGCCGACCTCTTTGTCGAAGCACGAACGAAATATATCCGAATACATTACCGGGTATGTTGATGGTGAAGGATGCTTTACTGTGACAATCAATGTGAAGCCGAAAGCGCTTTTGGGTTGGGAAATCCGCCCGAGCTTTTCGGTGAGCCAAAACGAAGACAGGCGTCAAGTTTTGGATATCATGCAAACGTACTTTGGATGCGGTTTTATTCGGAGAGATTACTCCGATAGAACAGTGAAATTCGAAATACGTGACCATAAAGATGTCATGGAAAAAGTTATCCCGCACTTTGAGCGATTTCCTCTCCTTTCTGCGAAAGAGAAAGATTTCGGACTGTTTAAGAAAATCTGCATAATGATCGATCGTAAGCACCACCTTGATAAGGCCGGGTTTACGAATATCCTTCAGCTTGCATACCAGATGAACGGTTCCGGAAAACGGAAGAGAAAAATCGAAGAAATTGTTCGTTTACTTCGGTAAAGATGAAGATATAGTCTGATCCCCATCGTAAGGTGGGCAAACACGGAAGAAGTTCCGAAGCGCACGAAAGGTGGAACGACTGGAGAACTGTCTCAAGGATGAGCTCGGTGAAATTGCGATTCCCGTGAAGACGCGGGATACCTGTAACGGGACGAAAAGACCCCGGAAGCTTTACTGCAGCCTGGTATTGATTTCAGAGTGTTCATACGTAGCGTAGTGGTGAGGATTTGAAGCGTTGATTTCGGTTGACGTGGATCCGACAATGAAACAGCCATTTTGAACGTTTTGACGTCTAACTCGCGGGAGACCTTAAACAGGAAACCCTGCGAAGACAGTGCTTGGTAGGCAGTTTAAATGGGGCGTTTTCCTTAAAGACGCAGACCAACGCCGACTGGACGCGGACAAACGCGGACAGTTCATACTCTGCGTGCAGCCAATATCCGTTACTGCTCGGTGAATAATCGAGAATATTGGTTGTGGGGGACCTATCGCAGTAATGCGGTATGGAAAAATCATCTATATGCTGGAACACCTGGCTTAGCCAGACAATCAGCAGGAAACCAAAACTCCGTCGTCCGGCGGAATGAGTAGGATCCTCAGAGACTACACGATGGCACCCAATTTTAATTGGGTGGTGATATAGTCCGAACTCCGTGGCGACACGGAGAGCACGGCAGAAATGCCCGTGCCTTGCGGCACCATAATGCAAATCTACAAATGGCCGGCGAATACAACGAATAACTATTCGTAGCATTCGTTACGACATACGTATCATTCGCATTATATGTGTTGCGAAGCAACAAATGCCTAAAGAGTAACGG
>CAZWBU010000015.1:0-5289 GCA_964632585.1 uncultured Candidatus Saccharibacteria bacterium
TGCTCGCCACGACAACCAAGCCCCGACTCTGGACGGGCGAGGAAGTGAAGGCATTCAATCTGATGTACCCGCTCCTTCTCGAATCATCGAATGAGGCCGCCGAAACGTATGCGCAGGTCGTTGGACGAGAACGATTTGTGACATTGATGAACGATAAGGCGCGCGCGCTCGGACTTTTAAACACCCACTTTGTTGACCCGTCTGGCTCAGGCGAAGGCAACGTCTCAACCGCCGAAGATCTGTTTGCGCTCCTCAAATACCTCTATTCCAATCAAAGTTTTTTCCTGAAGGTCTCGTCCGGAGCGTTGAATAAAGACCTAGGCACTCCATCGCTTCTCAAGGGACTCGAGAACTTCAACGGTTTCTCCGGAGATCCGGAGTTTGTCGGCGGCAAGGTGGGCCAAAACACGGCGGCGGGGGAGACGATGGTGTCGGTCTTCACCATCCTGACACCTGCCGGAGAGCGCCCGATCGCCATCATCGTTCTTGGTTCGGCGAACAGCATCGCCGACACTGCCGCCCTCCGCGATTACATGAAAACAACCTACGCACCGCGTTCCTAGTTTATCCAGCCACGATGAAAACGTACGAACTATCGCTTGACGAATACCAAGGACCACTCGATAAACTCCTTGAACTTATCGAAGGGCAGAAACTTGAAGTTACCGAGATCAGTTTGGCTAAGGTCACCGACGATTTTTTGAAGTATCTCGAGCGTCTCAAAACGGAGCACCCCGTTCACCTACCCGGAGATGATGCTGCGCAAACCGAAGTTGCCATTTCCCATTTGAGGATCCTCGCCGACTTCATCGTCGTCGCAGGCCGTTTGATTTTCATAAAGTCCAAGGCGCTCCTGCCCGACCTCGCGCTTTCCGAAGAAGAAACCGAAGACATCCGTGATCTCGAAGCACGACTCGGGATGCTCAAGGCCTTGAAGCCCGCAATGCGGATGCTCTCCGAACGTTGGCAAAAGCATGAACATCTATGGAGCCGGCCATACTTATTGAATACGATAAGTCCCAAGGAACTTGATGGAGGCGTACGTGTCTTCTACCCAAGCCACGCGCTTACCTCCACAACGCTTGCAAGCTCACTCCAGGGCATCTTTGCGCTCTTCGAAAAACTGACCATGGAGCACGAGACGGTCCGCGATCGCGTCATTTCGCTCGAAGCGAAGATCAAAGACATGATCGCGCGCGTACGCGATATTTTCATAACAAGTTTCAGGAAGCTGACTGGCTCGGCATCGCGCGGTGAAACGATAGTTGCCTTTCTCGCCATGCTCCATCTCGCTCGCGAGCAGATTGTGGAGCTCCAACAAGAGAGTCATTTTTCTGATATAATAATACGGAAAACCGAAGCACGAAATAATAAATCCCTGCCTGCCGGCAGGCAGGTCTAAGTCCTAAGTCCTAGATCCTAAGTTCTATCCCATGACCTATACCGACGAGCAATTGGCAACCCTTGAAGCCATTCTCTTCATCCACGGTGAGCCGATAGCGATGGAGAAGATTGGGCGTCTCATGTCACTTGCCGACGAAGAGACGCGTGGTGTTGTGGAAGAGTTGCAAAAACGTCTCGCTTCTCGCGAGCGGGGATTAGCCGTCGTTACGGGAAGCGACAAGGTCCAGCTTGCCACGAAGCCGCAGTTTTCAAAACTCGTCGAGCAGTTCGTGAAGGCGGAGTTATCGGAAGATCTCTCGCCCGCCTCGCTCGAGACGCTCTCCATCGTTTCATATTTCGGCCCCATCTCGCGCTCCCGCATTGACTACCAGCGCGGCGTAAACTCGTCGTTTATTCTGCGCAGTTTGCTCCTCCGTGGACTCGTTGACCGCCGCCTCGACCCCATGCATTCGAACACGTACCTCTACACCCCAAGCTTTGAAACGCTCAAATATCTCGGCGTTGAAGGTGAACGATCTGCCGAACTACGAGCATTTTCAAACGCTCCTCGGCAAGTTCGAATCCCAAGAATCACCAGTCGCCAGCGCTGGAGAAACCCTAAATCCCTAACGCCTGCCTGCCGACAGGCAGGTCTAAATCCTAAGTCCTATCATATGACCACCACCATCGAAAAAATAGCCCTGCTCATCGTTGTAGTTGCGCTCGTTATCGTTGGTGGTCGTTTCGGATTTGCCGGCGAATCCACTCGTCCCGCGCTCATCACCGAACAGTTGAGCAATCTGAACAACCAGCCAATACTTGCATCTCCCTCGCCAAAGCCACCGATGTTTGCGCTCTCAGTCCCCGCAGTGGCACCCGCAGAAAAGAAGAGCGAAACAACGAGCGAATTAGACGAACTGCTTCGGGCACTCGCCGCAACGAGTAGTAGTGTGCTGGTTGCAACGAACCCACTTCCCATGCCTCCGCCTACAAGAGATGCAGTGAACCAGACACCTGCTCCCGGGGAGAAGATCCAAACCGGATCACTTTCGGCAAGTGAAACCATCCGTACCGCAGCGTTCCGCCCGATCGGCACCGTGGAAGATCCCCCGGTCGAGTCCGAGGCCGCGCTCGTTGCCGATCTTCAAACCGGAGAGATATATTTTGATCACGGAGCGAATCGCCGCTGGCCCATTGCATCGATCACTAAACTCATGACCGCCGTCGTGGCGCTCGAAACGGTGAACCAGGACGACGTTGTCGCGTTGGGAGAAGACGACTTCCCTGTCGGCGATTCGAGCATTGCAAAAAGCGTGATAGCAGGCGAATCCTATGCGGTAAAAGACCTGATCACGACGATGCTCGTCGTTTCATCGAATGCCGCGGCGGAGGCGGTTGCGAACCATGTCGGACGCGCGGAGTTTTTACGCCGCATGAATGCGACCGCGGCGGCGTGGGGGATGCACGATACCTACTTTGCGGATCCGACGGGGTTATCCTCAGCCGATCAATCGACGGCGCTCGACCTCCGCCGCTTGGCACTCAAAATATACGAAGCCCACCCCGAGATCTTTCAAACGACGCGCAAGCTCAAGGTGACTATTTATGAGGCGAGCTCGAAGAAGAAACAGACGCTTCAAAATATCAATCAGTTCGCCGGCGAGCCCTGGTTCGTGGGAGGGAAAACCGGCTATACTGACGATGCGAATGGGAACCTCTTGACGGTATTTACCCAAGATCGTCGCCCCGTCATCGCCGTCGTCCTCGGCACCGCCGACCGATTTGGCGAAACCGACAAGCTGATGACCTGGTTTGGAAAAAACTATCGTATCGCCTCGGCGAAGTAGTCCCTCACCCTTCAAACATTCAAATGGTTCTCGAACAAGTCGTCAGAGTCATCATCATCACCACCGCTGCTTTTTTTGTGGCGCTCGCGACGACGCCCGCGTGGCTTTCGTTCCTTAGTAAACACCGCATGCAAAAACAGATTCGCACCTCATCAGCGGCGCCCGTCTATAACAAGTTTCATGAAAAAAAAGCTGGCACGCCAACCTCGGGCGGCATCATCGTCTGGTCAACCGTCGCGATCCTCGCATTTGTCTTCTGGGTCGGGAGTTATTTTTTTGACGGAGCGTGGAAGGATCTTAATTTTATCGATCGCAGTCAGACGTATCTACCGCTTGCAACGCTTCTCGGCGCGGCGCTCGTGGGGCTTGTTGATGATTGGTTCGGTGCATCGAAGTTGGGTCCGAATGGAGGCGGCCTGAAGGTGCGGCATAAGCTCTTGGTCTATACGGTGATCGCCGCGATCGGCGCGTGGTGGTTCTACTACAAACTTGGCCGCACGGAGCTCGTCGTCCCATTCCTCGGCGCCCTTCCCCTTGGCGCGTGGTACATGCTCTTCTTCGTCTTCGTCATCGTTGCAACGGCGTTTTCGGCGAATGAGACGGATGGCCTCGATGGCCTCTTCGGCGGCACGGCACTCTTTGCTTTCTTGGCGCTGACGGCCGTGGCTTTTTCAACTGGCTTGTATCACCTTGCCGTTTTTGGCGGCGCGACGATCGGTGCGCTCCTCGCATTTTTATGGTTCAACATCTACCCGGCGAAGTTTTTTATGGGAGATACGGGTTCGATGTCCTTGGGCATCACGATCGGCGTAATCGCGATGCTCACCAATACCGCGCTTCTTTTGCCACTTTTTGCCTTCATCTTAGTCGTCGAATCGCTCTCGGTCATTATTCAGCTCACGAGCAAGAAATTCTTCGGGCGGAAGGTGTTCCTTTCGACACCCATTCATCACCACTTTGAGGCGATCGGCTGGCACGAAAGCCAGATCACGATGCGGTTTTGGATCATTTCTGCTGTCGCCTCGTCGGTTGGGCTTGTCCTCTTTTTCCTGTCGCGGATACCGTAACGTTTCGTTTTGCATTTGTCGCCCGGCCGACGTACACTCATTCCTAGCATTGCGGATTGGCCGCGAAGGAGAGGAGCGTTCGATATGAGCAAAACGATCGAGACGCTCCGCAGGCATCTCGGGAACTTCGTTCGTTACCGGCCTCGCCCCGCGCGCGGCAAGAAGACGTGGGAATACGCGCGGCTTACGGAAGAGGTGTCCGGGTGGTATTCCCCGGACCCCGAGAATAAGGATAGGCGCGAAGAGAAGTTCATCGGATTTCGGGGAATCGGTGAAATTCCCCGGTTGAGTGCGGAGAGCGACGTTCACGAAGCAAGCAAGAACTTTGCCGAGTTCGAGGTCTCCTTCCTCGCGAAAGACATCGGGCGCTCGGTCACGATCGAATTGGCAAGTCATGCGGAGATCAAGAATCGACAGTTCTTTGGCAGGCCGCAACAACTGCACGCTGTACCTGCCAAAAAAGATCTTGGCGATGATGGATGCCAGCTCTGCCGTATTTGGGGCACGGCAACACAGGGTGTCTCTAGGGTTGAACCGGCGTACGAAGATGGCCGCATTCTCATTAGAGACGAAAGGTACATCACCTGTTCGCGTCACGTGGATTTCGCCATAACCGAAGTGATGCAGAGGTTCGGCGTGTCACCCCAAGCCGTAGAAGTCGTGCCGACCGTTTTCGACACGAAGCGGATGTGAACGGGAACGACTGTGGGCTCGCCGAGACAAACTCGACGGGCCCTTCGTAATTCATCTTTTGCAAAAACTCATTTTTCCGTGGTAATCTCATAATGTTTTCACCATGAGGCAATCCAAACTTTTTACGAAAACAGAGCGCTTCGCGCCCAAGGACGAGGAGGCGTTGAACGCGCAACTCCTCGCGCGCGCGGGCTTTGTCGAAAAACTCATGGCAGGCGTCTATTCGTACTTGCCACTCGGTCTCCGTGTACTGCGAAACATCGAACAAGTTATCCGCGAGGAGATGAACGCGATCGGCG